>DATKLW010000097.1:0-15399 GCA_035542215.1 Thermoanaerobaculia bacterium
CGACCTTCCGGTCCGCTTCGACGAACGTCGCGTGCGCCGCCCCCCGCGAGAGCGCCTCGAGGCCGTACGCACCGGAGCCCGAACAGGCGTCGAGGACGCGCGCGCCGCGGATCGCGTCGCCGAGGATGTCGAACGCGGCCTTGCGCACGAGCTCCGTCGTCGGCCGGATCCCGTCCGGCACGTCGAGGCGTCGGCCCCGCCACGTCCCGCCTGTGATCCGGACCATCAGCGGCTCGCGGCGGGCGGTGCCGGCGTCGGGCCGGGGCCGGCGCTCACGGGGTTCTCGAAGAGCCGCGGCACGTCGCCGCGGTAAACGAAGAGCCGGACCTTGTGACTGCCGTCGCCGCCCCCGACGATGAGCTCTTCGAGCTCGAAGTCGTGGTCGAGCGCGTCGTCGTGAACGATCCGGTACCACACGCCGTCCGACCGCTTCTTCAGGAGCGACCCCGCTCGCAGGCCCTTCGTGTCCCAGTTGACCTCGTTCGGGTCTTCCTTCGCGAAGCGCGCGCGGAGGTCTTCGATCGCGCCGCGCGCGCGCCCGACGGCGAGGGGCAGCGTGGCGAAGTCGTCGAACGGATACGCCCGGATCTTTTCCGGGCCGTCCGCGATCTCGAGGCGCATCCGGCGCGCTCCTGTGTCCGAAAGGACCATTCGCCCCGGGTCTTCGACGTCGCGCCGCTCCACGGCGAGCGCGTCCTGGCACACCCGCTTGATGAGCTCGAGCTCCTGCGGCGAGACGGCGCGGCGCTCGAGAGTGTCGATCCCGCGGAACGTCAGCACGCGAACGAGCGTTCCGTCGTCGAAGAGCGCGGTGCGCTCCCGCCCCAGGCCCTGCCACGACTCGAGCGCGATCACGAGGTGCGGGTCCCGGACCTCGGGCGTCGGCGTCGCCCGCGGCAGCGGCGTGGGCGTCGGCGACTCGGCCGGCGACGCGGCGAGGGCGGCGAGAGCGAGCGTCGCGAGGAGCATCACGCGGGGACTCCCGCGGCCCGGCGCAGCTTCCGCGAGAAGTTCAGGCGCGCGGCGGCGGCAGCGCGCTCGGGCCCCGGCAGGGGCTCGAGCAGCCGGCGCCAGATCTCTTCTGCTTTCGGACGCGCGCCCGCCGCCGGGAGCGCGTCGAACGGCGCCGGAGCAACCCCATCGCCATTTGGAGATTTCTTAGAAAGGTGATGGGGGCCGGACCAGCCCGGCAGGACGTCGCCGAAAAGGGAGAGGTCGTTCGCGAGCGCCGCTGCTCTCCCCCATTCACCTTCTGAGAAGATCTCTTCGAATCCCCTCCTCATCCGATCGCCCGAAAGGGCGCCGAACGCTCTCGCGCTTCGCGCCGCCTTGAGCGCCCTCTCGAAATCTCTTTCCCACGCGAACCCCAGACGCACGGCGTATTTCACCGCGCGGTACGCGCGCGTCGGGTCGTCCACGAGCGACTTCGGGTGGAGGAGGCGGAGCGTCTTCGCGGCGAGATCGCGCCGGCCGCCGAAGGGGTCGAGGGTCGCGCCGACGAGGCCACGCTTCCCGACACGCCGCGCCATCGCGTGGATCGTGAAGTCGCGCCGGCCGAGGTCGTCGTCGATCGTCGCGGTGTCCGTGATCACGGGAAGACTCGCGGGGGACGCGTATTCCTCGCGGCGCGTCGCCGCGAGGTCGACGCGCAAACCACCGGGAGCCGCCAGCGTCGCCGTTCCGAAGCGGTCGTGCCGCTTCTCGAGCGACCAGCCCGGCAGCGCCGCGAGCCGCACCGCGAGCTCCAGCGCGCTCCCGGCGCCTGCCTCGACCGCGAGGTCGACGTCCTTCGTCGTCCGGCCGAGGAGCAGGTCGCGCAGCGCCCCACCGACGAGCCAGAGGCCCATCTCGCGGCGGTCGGCGACCTCGCCGACCCGCGCGAGGAACATCCGGAGGTCCTCGGCGTCGCCCGCGGGGCGTTCGGGCCCGGACGTCGTCATGAAGGCGGCGCGTACGCGTAGCGAACCGAGCCCGGGCCGAGCAGAGTCTCCATCGAGGCGGTGAACTCCGGAGTCGGTCGAATCCAGAATTCCGGCGAGAGCTTGAGCGGGGCCGCGAACTGCCCGGACCGTCGCATCTCGAGGAAGACGGGAGTCGAACCGGGGAACCTTCTCAGAATCTCTCCGAAGGACCTCTCGTCGAACGTGTCGAAGTTCGGAGGGGACACCACGACGTGCCGGGCGCCCTGCTCCTTCATCCCCTCGAGGGCCTGGATCTCGCGCGCGATGACCTCGATCGGCATCGACGCGCTCTCGCCCTCGTGGTCGGCGGACGCGGCGGCCGCTCCGATCTGCATCGACGAGCGGACCGTGCCCGTCACGAGGATCGCCTTGCCCGGCGCGAACCATCCGTTGATGCGCTCGAGCAGGCTCGCGAACACGGTGACGGCGACCGTGCCCGTGAGGTCCTCGACGACGGCCTTCGCCATCATCTTCCCCTCGTTCTGTCCCTTCTTGATCTGGTTCTTCTTGATCGAGGACACGAGGCCGACGAGCTTCACCGGCGCGTCGATCCGCTCGTGGAGCGTCTCGCACGTCGCATCCCCGAAGAGCCGGATCTCCTCCTCGAAGCGCGTGAGGGGGTGGCCCGTGATGTAGAAGCCGAGCGTTTCCTTCTCGAAGCGGATCCTCTCGTCCGCGCTCATCTCGGGCTTGTCGGGGAACCGGTCCTCGACGGCCGATTCCTTCGGCACGTCGAAAAGGAGGCTCTGGCTCGAGGACGCGGCCTCCCGGGCCGCCGCGGCGACGTCGATCGCGTTGTCCAGACCGTCGAGAAGCGCGGCGCGGGTCTTGCCGAGAGAGTCGAAGCAGCCCGACTTCACGAGCGCCTCGATGACGCGCCGGTTGTTCAGGCGGAGATCCACCCGCGAGCAGAAATCCGTGAGCGACCGGAACGGACCGTCGCCTGCCCGCGCCCCGAGGACCGACGCCACGGCGCCCTCGCCGACCCCTTTGACGGCGCCGAGGCCGAACCGGATCGAGTCCCCGTCGGGCGTGAAGGACATCTCCGACTTGTTCACGTCCGGAGGGAGGACCGGGATCTTCATGTCCCGGCACGTGTTGACGTACTTCACGACGTCGTCCGAGCTGCCCGAGGACGCCGTGAGCGTGGCGGCGAGGAACTCCACGGGATGGTGGACCTTCATCCAGGCCGTCCGATATGCGAGGAGCGCGTAGACGACCGAGTGCGACTTGTTGAAGCCGTAGCGTCCGAACGGGAGGATGAGCGCCCAGAGCTCCTCGGCCTTCTTCTTCGGCGTGCCGGCGGCCGCCGCCTTCTTCATGAACTTGTCGCCCTCGGCCTTCAGGAGGGCGTCGTCCTTCTTGCCGATCGCCTTGCGGAGCTTGTCCGCCTCGCCGGGCGAATACCCCGCCACGGCGCGCGCGGCGAGCATGACCTGCTCCTGGTAGACGAGGACCCCGTGCGTCTCCTTTAGGATCGGCTCGAGCTGCGGAAGCGGGTATTCGAACTTCTTTCCGCGCCGGCGCTCGATGTAGATCTCGACGGTTCCCGCGTCGAGCGCGCCCGGACGGTAGAGCGCGTTCAACGCGGCGAGGTCGTCGAAGACGTCGGGCCGCACGCGGCGCAGGAGATCGCGCATGCCCGACGACTCGAACTGGAAGACGCCGTCCGTACGCCCGTCCGCGAAGAGCCGGTAGACCTCGGGGTCGTCGAGCGGGATTGTCGCGAGGTCCGGCCTCGCGCCCGTCTTTCTCTCGACGAAGCCGAGGGCGTCGTCGAGGATCGTGAGCGTGATGAGCCCGAGGAAGTCCATTTTCAGGAGGCCCATCTTGTCGACGGACTTCATCTCGAACTGGGTCGTGATCTCGTCGTTGCTGTTGCGGTAGAGCGGCAGGTACTCGACGAGCGGCTTCGGCGCGATCAGGACGCCGGCCGCGTGGACGCCCGCGTGCCGCGAGACGCCTTCGAGGCGCTCCCCGAGGTCGAAGAGGCGGCGGTACGTCTCGTTGTCGCGCAGGGCGTCCGCGAGCTCCTTCACGTCGCGGCGGGCTTCCGCGAGCATGGTGGGCTTGCCCGGGTTCGCGGGAATCAGCGAGCAGAGGCGGTTGACCTCTGCGAGCGGCACGTCGAGGACGCGGCCGACGTCGCGGATGACCGCCCGGGCCTTCATCGAGTTGAACGTGATGATCTGTCCGACGTTCTCACGGCCGTACTTGCGGCGCACGTACTCGATGACCTCGCCGCGCCGGCGTTCGCAGAGGTCGACGTCGATGTCGGGCATCGAGATGCGATCGGGGTTCAGGAATCGCTCGAAGAGCAGGTCGTAGCGCAGCGGGTCGACGTCCGTGATGCCGAGCGACCATGCGACCAGCGACCCGGCGGCCGAACCTCGGCCGGGCCCGACGGGAATGCCATCGTCCTTCGCGTACTTGATGAAGTCCCAGACGATGAGGAAGTAGCTCGACAACCCCATCTTCACGATGACGGAGAGCTCCCAGGCGAGGCGCTCGTCGTACTCGGCGCGCGATTTCGGCGCCTTCGACCCCGCCGGGTAGGGCGCCGGGTGCGCGAGACGCTTTTCGAGGCCCTCCTTCGCGAGATCCTCGAGGTACTCGTCGGGGTTCCGGTCGGGCACCGGAACGGGGTACGTCGGGATCTTCAGACCCGTGTCGATGATGACGCTCGGCGTGATCCGGTCCGCGATCGCGGCCGTGTTCCTCACCGCCTCCAGCGTGTACGGGCGGAACACGTCGCTCATCTCCTCGGGGTTCTTCACGTAGAACTCCGAGTTGTAGAACTTCATCCTCTTGGAGTCGTTCAGCGTCTTGCCCGTGCCGATGCAGAGGAGGACGTCCTGGGCCGCGGCATCGTCGCGGGTGAGGTAGTGCGAGTCGTTCGTGGCGACGGGCGGGATGCCCGTCTCCTTCGAGAGCTTCAGCAAGTCCGGGAGGATCTGGCGCTGCTCGGGCAGGCCGTGGTCCATGATCTCGATGAAGTAGCGGTCCTTCCCGAAAAGCGTCTCGTACTTCAGCGCGACTTTCTTCGCGCCCGCGTAGTCGCCGGCTCTCAGGCGCTTGGCGACCTCTCCGTTCAGGCAGCCGGAGAGCGCGATGATCCCCTCGTGGTGCTTCTCGAGGAGCTCCCAGTCCATCCGGGGCTTGTAGTAGAAGCCCGAGAGGAAGGCCTCGGAGACGAGGCGCGCGAGGTTCTTGTACCCGTCGGGCGTCTCGACGAGGAGCGTCAGGTGGTAGTTGTTCCCCTCGCCGTCGAAAGTCTTGACGTTCTCGCGGTCGAACCGAGAGCCGGGCGCGATGTAGGCCTCGACGCCGACGATCGGCTTGATTCCCGCCTCGAGCGCCGTCGTCTGGAGGTCGTAGGCCCCGAACATGTTCCCGTGGTCCGTCACGGCCACCGAGTCCATCCCCGCCGCCTTCACGTTGCGGATGAGGTCCTTGACGCGATTCGCGCCGTCGAGGAGCGAGTACTGGGTGTGCAGGTGAAGGTGGACGAAGTCGCCGGACATCCGGGCCGGATTCTAGCGTCCGCTCGAAACGCCCGGCCGCACCCCGCCGGCCGCCCCTCTACAATCGCCGGATGGACGAAGCGCGGGCGCGCCAACGCCTCGGCGAGGCGCGCCGGATCGTGGTCAAGGCCGGGACGAACGTCATCATGCGCGACGACGGCGCCGTCGCGCTCGGGCGCCTGTATGGGCTCATCGAGTCCGTCGCGACGCTGAAAAAGCAGGGCCGGCACGTCCTGATCGTCTCCTCCGGCGCCGTGGGTCTCGGCGCCCAGCGGCTGCGCCTCGAGAAGAAGCCGGGCTCCCTCGCCCTCAAGCAGGCGTGCGCCGCCATCGGGCAGAGCCGCCTCATGTCGGTCTACGAGGAAGGCTTCGAGAAAATGGGCCTCACGAGCGCGCAAGTCCTCCTCACCGAGGACGACTTCGCCGACAAGGCTCGATTCCAGAACCTCTCGGCGACGCTCGAGAAGCTCTTCGAGCTGGGCGCCGTGCCGATCCTGAACGAGAACGACACCGTGTCGACCGCCGAGCTCGTCTCCCCCGACGGCAAGTCCGCGTCGCGCGGCCTGTTCGGCGACAACGACCGGCTCAGCGCCCTCGTCATGAGCAAGGTGAAGGCGGACGTCCTCGTGATCCTCTCCGACGTGGACGGACTCTTCACCGGCAACCCAGCGGTCGACAAGGCGGCGCGGCTCATCCCGGTCGTCCGGGAGGTCACGGACGAGATCGCGCGCTACGCCGACGGCGGCAGCGCGCGCGGCCGCGGCGGGATGGCCTCGAAGCTGGACGCCGCGGCGATCGCGACGCGCTCGGGTGGCCTCGCCGTGATCGCGAACGGGAGAACGCCCGGAATCCTGGATCGGCTTTTCGGAGGGGAACCAGTCGGGACCCTCTTCGTGCCTCAGGTTGTTCGCAGGTAGAAATGACCGAAAAGAAGATCTTCTTAGAAGGTGAAGAGGCCGCCCGGCGCGTCGCTTCGGCCGCGCGAATTGCTGCGCAGCGCTTCGCGGTGCTGCCTTCGGAGACGAAGAACAGAGCCCTCCTCGCCGTCGCCGACGGGATCGAGGCGAACCGAACCGCCATCCTCGAAGCGAACCGGGCGGACGTGTTCCAGCTTCGCTCCACCTTCGAAGAAATCCCCTCTTCGTCCTCATGTTCGTCCCGCTCCCTTCTCGATCGCCTCGTCCTCGACGAGCGGAAGGTCGCGGCAATGGCCGCCGGCGTCCGCGCCGTCGCCGCCCTGCCCGATCCCGTGGGCCGCGTCCTCGCCCGCACGCTCCTCGACGACGGCCTCGTCCTCGAAAAGGTCACGGTCCCGATCGGCGTCCTCCTCGTCGTTTTCGAGTCCCGGCCCGACGCGGTCCCGCAGATCGCGTCCCTCGCCCTGAAGTCCGGCAACGCCGCCATTCTCAAGGGCGGGCGCGAGTCCGCGCGCTCGACGGCCGCCATCCTCGACGTCTTCGCGCGCGCGTACGCCGCGCACGCCATCCCCGAAGGGGCGCTCCAGTCCGTCGCCGGCCGCGCCGACGTCGACGCACTCCTCTCGCTCGACGACGACATCGACCTCGTGATCCCCCGCGGCGGATACGACCTCGTGAAGCACGTCAAGGCGAAGACGCGAATCCCGGTCCTCGGCCACGCGGAGGGCGTCTGCCATGTCTACGTGGACCGCGCCGCGGACGAGGAGATGGCGGCCGCGATCGTCCTGGACGCCAAGCTTCAGTACCCGGCCGCCTGCAACGCGGCCGAGACCCTCCTCGTCCACCGGGAGGCGGCGGAGCGGTTCCTCCCCCGCCTCCTCGCGCGCCTCGCGGCAGCGGGCGTCGAGCTTCGGGCGTCTGCCGCGACGCGCTCGCTCGCCCC
The DNA here is from genome assembly GCA_035542215.1 of Thermoanaerobaculia bacterium. Classification (GTDB taxonomy): domain Bacteria; phylum Acidobacteriota; class Thermoanaerobaculia; order UBA5066; family UBA5066; genus Fen-183. The sequence goes on from DATKLW010000097.1 coordinate 7,346, forward strand.
GGGCGTGCGCTTCTCCCCCTCCGAGCCGGACTTCCGGTCCGAGTACGGCGCACCTGTCCTCGCCGTGAAGATCGTCGAGTCGCTCGACGAGGCGGTCGAGCACGTGAACCGTTACGGTTCGCACCACACGGAGGCGATCGTGACGGAGGATCCGGCGGCCGCGGAGGCGTTCCTCGCGCGCGTCGACGCCGCCGGCGTCTTCCACAACGCCTCCACGCGCTTCGCGGACGGGTTCCGGTACGGGTTCGGGGCCGAGGTCGGCGTCTCGACGTCGCGCCTCCACGCTCGGGGCCCCGTCGGGCTCGACGGCCTCGTGACGCACAAGTACGTCCTCAGGGGCAGCGGCCAGGTCGTGGCGACCTACAGCGGGAAGGACGCCCGTCCCTTCCGGCACCAGAGGATCGACTGACCCCTTCCGGTTACACGCCGCGCTGATTTGTCCAAATTGTCCCTTGACGTAGCCGGAACTGCCGTACCACGTTCTTCGTGGACAGTTTTCGAGCCCTGAGGGTCGACCAGATGCTTTCCCCGGGGGTTCGGCTTGGCCCGTATGAGATCCTCGCGCCCCTCGGCGCAGGCGGGATGGGTGAGGTCTTTCGCGCGCGCGACACGCGCCTGGGGCGCCAGGTTGCCGTCAAGATCCTCCCCGACGCGGTTTCTCAGGACCCGGCCCGCGTCTCGCGATTCGAGACGGAGGCCCGCGCCCTCGCCACCCTGTCCCATCCCAACATTCTCTCGATCCACGATTTCGGCCGCAGCGACGGCCGTCTCTTCACGGTCACGGAGCTGCTGGAGGGCGAGACGCTGCGCGACCGGATGGGCGGCGAGCCCGTCGTCTGGCGGAAGGCCGCCGAGATCGCCGCCTCGATCGCCGACGGTCTGGCCTCCGCGCACGCGGCCGGCATCGTGCACCGGGATCTGAAGCCGGAAAACGTGTTCCTGACCTCCGACGGACGCACGAAAGTCCTCGACTTTGGCCTTGCCCGGGTCGCTTCGCCGGTCTCGGACAGCGCCGACACGCTGACCTCGCCGTCGCCCGTCCGGGCCTCCGTCGACGGCGAGATCGTTGGGACCCTTTCGTACATGGCGCCCGAGCAGCTCCGGAGCCTCAAGGTCGACGGCCGCGCCGACATTTTCGCCCTCGGGTGTGTCCTCTACGAGATGCTTGCCGGCGATCGTCCGTTCGCAGGCGCGACGCACGCGGACACGATCTCGGCAATCCTCCACGCGGAGCCCCCGCCGCTCGACGCCGCCGGCGGCGCGGGAATCCCCCCCGCTCTGGCGCTCATCGTGTCCCGCTGCCTCGAGAAACGGCCCGAGGACCGCTTCGACACCGCGCACGATCTCGCGCTTTCGCTCAGGGGCCTTTCGACGGCCCCGGTCCTTCCGGCGCCGCGAGCTCCCACAGCCAAACCTGCCTTGGCAGGGCGCGGGACGAGAATCGCCGCGACGGTCCTTCTTGTCGCGCTCGCGCTCGTCGGAGCGGCGATCCTCACGAGTCGAACGAACGGCCGTAGGAGCGCCCCGGCGGCCTGGAACCCGCCGCGCCAGATCACGAGCTCGCCGGGTTGGGACGGGGAGCCCGCGCTTTCGCCGGACGGGACGCTCGTGGCCTACAGCTCGAACGCATCGGGCCGGTGCGAGATCTGGGTCGTGGACACCGAGGGAGGAGAGCCCCTTCGGCTGACCGATGGCGGCGGCGAGAACCGGAATCCGGTCTGGTTTCCGGACGGGCGGACGGTCGCGTTCGTCGCGACGCAAGGCGCTTCGACGAGCGTGAGGAAGGTCTCGCGGCTCGGCGGGAGCACGACCCTCCTCGTCGAGAACGCCGACACCCCCGCCATCTCTCCGGACGGGGCTTCGATCGCGTTCAGCCGCGCAGACGAGGGCGGAACCTACCGGGTCTGGGTCTCCCCGATCGCCGATCCTTCGAAGGCCGTCCGGCGGACCGGCGACGAGGACGGCGTCGCAGACCATCTGAACCCCGCCTGGTCCCCGGACGGAACGCGAATCTGTTACGCCGCGTTCCGCGACCTTTGGGTCGTGCCGGCGGCGGGCGGCAAGCCGTCGCAACTGACACACGAGGAGACGTACGGGCGGGAACCTGCCTTTTCGCCCGACGGAGCCTGGGTGTACTTCAACTCCCGTATCAGCCTGCCGCCGTCGATCTGGCGCGTGGCGGCGACCGGCGGTTCGCTCGAACGCGTCATGTCCGGGACCGGCAGTGCGGTCCACCCGTCTTTCTCCCGCGACGGAGACCGGCTCGTCTTCGCCAGTTACACACGCGACGTGGACATCCTCCTCCTCGACCGAATGTCGGGCTTCATGAGCCGGATCGCGACGAGCGCCGACGACGAGACCCCGGCGCTCGCGCCGGACGGAAGCGCCGTTGCGTTCATGTCGAACCGGAGCGGAGCCCCGGACCTCTGGATACAGGAGATCCGGAACGGCCGCATCGAGAACTCCTCCGCCCGACGGTTAGCATCCCTTCCGAAAGGCATCGCCGCGCCCGCATTCGCACCGGACGGCCGGTTCGTGGCGTTCTTTACGGTGACAGAGGGCCACCGCGCGATCTGGGCCGTTCCGCTCGACGGCGGCGCCGCGTTCCCGTTGGTGCAGGCCCCCTCGGACAACATGCATCCGGCCTACGCGCCGGACATGTCGAGGCTCGCCTTCGTGTCCAACCAGTCGGGGCGCTTCAGCATCTGGGTTGTCGCGCTGAAGAACGGACGTCCGGACGGGGACCCCTGGCCCGCCACCGCGGGCGCGCCGGGCGAGGAGCTGTTCCCCGCCTGGGCCCCGGACGGCCGGCGAATCGCGTTCCTGCGGGGGTCGGACGTCTGGGTCACGGACGTGCGGCCGGGGGCCGAGGCGCACGCGGTGATCAGCGGCGAGGGAGTGCAAGCCATCGCCTTCGAGCCGGACGGCACGACTCTCCTCGCGCCCGGGCTCTTCGGGACACCGAGCCTCCACCTCCGCCGGGTTCACCTCGATACGGGGAGGTCGGAACCCGTCGAACCGAGGCTCGCCCTCGGCGACCGAAATGCTCTCGGGTCGGTGAGCGTAAGCCGGGACGGGCGCCTCGTCGCGACAGATCTCACGAACCTGAAGGGAAATCTCTGGTTCACCACGGCGACCCGCGACGGCCGGTAGCGGGATCGCCTCGGACACTGCCGGCGAAAGGAGCTTCCGACATGGCGAAGATGCGGGTGGAGAAGGACGATTTGGTTGCATTCCTCGACGAACTCGAGAAGCGGGTCAGGAAGGCGAGGGAATGGGCGAACAGGCACGGCAAGAAGATCGAGATCGAAGCGCCGGGCCACTTGGGGCCCATTCTCGGATTGAAGGATAACCAACAAAGGGTCTGCGGCGCCCCACCTCCCGACGCCGATGATCAGGCCCTCGTGGAGATCCTCGCGCTCGTCCAGACCGCGAAGAAGCAGGCAGGGCCGAAAGGCTGAACATGACCGGACGGCTGCGGGCGCGGGGCGCGGTTCTCCTTGACCCCGGCATCGAAGTCGTCGAGGCGATACTGACGACGCGCTGCAATCTCCGATGTCGGTATTGCGACCAGGGGAGACCGAAACCGACGGCGATGCCGGCGGACACGCTCGACGAAGCGGTTCGCCGGCTCGTCTCGTCGAAGCTCGTTCGGCCGCAGCTCACGCTCTACGGTGGCGAGCCACTGCTCGCGCCATCCCTCGTACGGCGCGCCCTCAATCGCGTTCAGGAGTGGGCGCCCCCGTGGATGAAACCCGACGTGAAGATTGTGACGAACGGGACCCTGCTCGACGAGGAGGCCCTACGCCTCCTCGCGAGTTGCAAGGTCCACGTGACGCTCTCGTTCGACGGGATTGCGGCCGCGCAGGACGCGCGCGCGCCGGGAACCTTTCAGGCTCTGGACCGGCTTCTGCTTCGTTGGCGGCGGGCGTACCCCGCGCACTTCAGAAACCGGTTCTCTGTGAATATGACGCTCACGCCGGCCAACGTCCCCCATCTCTCGGAGTCCTTTCGCTATTTTCTTTCCCGTGACGTCCGGGACGTCGGGATCGCTCCTGCCGCCGAACGAGCACAAGGGTGGACCAGGAGACAGGCGCGCGAACTGGCGCGCCAGCTGGCGGCCGTCAGGCGTATCTCGATCGCCGAGTTTCGACGGTCCGGCCGCATCCCGTTCCGCGCGCTGCGAGCCGCGGACGCCAAGGCGCCTACGCGCGGCGGTCCGGCCTGCGGGTGCGGCGTCCACCGCGCTCTGTGTGTCGACGTCGACGGCCGCGTCGCGCCGTGCCCGGCGTTCATCCAGTCCGTGCTGCCCGATCGCGCCCCGATCCACAGGAGGATCGCAGCGGCGCTCGGCGGCATGTCGGTTTTCGACTCCGATGTGCCGGAAGCGTTGCTCAGGCGGGAGCGCCGGGCCCGTACCCTGCGCTCCCTTCGCCTGCCCGCGGCCCGACGCGGCTGGAACCGACGCTGCGCCCGCTGCGCCGCCCGCGCGTCCTGTCTCATCTGCCCGGCCGCGATCGCCCTCGCCGGCGGCCGCGTCCCGCAATTTCACTGCGACCTCAACCGGCTCCTTGCGAGGCACCGTGTGGCGCTGTCCCGGGAATCATCGCAGTCCCCGAACGCTACGACGTGAACTGACCTTACCCTGTCGGTCTCCCTTCCCTCGGCGCTACCGTTTCTCGCGGCTAAACGTGATCTTGATCCTCTGAGCAGTCGAGCTCTTGATGTTCCCGCTCGCATCTGCCGAAACGACTCCTACGTTGAACTGCAGCCCGCCACCGACTGACTGGGTGACGGTGAAGGCAAGGTCCAGTGTCAGGCTCTTCGCTTCCAGAGGAGGTTTTCCGCCCTCGGCTGCTTTCACGGCCTGTGCCGCCGCCTTGATGAGCTCAACGATGCTGTCCGCTGGCCTCGGTGGCGGCACGGCTGCCGGTCTCAGCCCTTTCGTCGATGCGTCCCTTGGCTCCGGAGGAGTCAGAAGGAGAGTTAGCTCCTGGGAGGTCGATGCGCCCGCGCCGCCGCCGAGAGTCACGAACAGAACGGCCACCTTCCCTGTCGCGTCCTTGCCTGCCTGTGTTTGGAGTTTGAGCTCCACGCTTTGCAGCTTCGGCAAGTTGGAGGCAGCGAGGATGTCCTGCGATTTCTGAAGCGCGCTTTGAACCTCCTCGAGGACGCCGTCGAGCGAGGCTCCAGGCGGTGGCTCTGTCGTCACGCACGCAACCAGTGACAGTGCCGCAACGGCTACGAGCAATCTCATGGATTTCCTCCTTCCCCAAGGTGTCGGGTTGCGCAGAACGTAGGACCCCGCTTGTCGACCCGCAAGCTGCCGCCGGGTCAAAAACCGTACAACGGGACTGCGGTCGTGTGCCTCAGGACGCCAGCGCGCCCCTCACTCCCACTCGATCGTGCCGGGCGGCTTCGACGTGACGTCGTAGACGACGCGGTTCACGCCACGCACCTCGCCGACGACGCGGCGCGAGACCTTGTCGAGAAGGTCGTGCGGCAGGCGGGCCCAGTCGGCCGTCATGAAGTCCTCGGTCGTGACCGCGCGGAGCGCGAGGACGTGCTCGTACGTCCGCCCGTCGCCCATCACGCCCACGGTCTTCACGGGCAGGAGCACCGCGAACGCCTGCGACGTCCTCTCGTACCACCCGGACTCGCGCAACTCCTCGACGAAGATCGCATCGGCCTCCTGCAGGATCCGCACGCGCTCGGGCGTGATCTCCCCCGGGATGCGCACGGCGAGGCCCGGCCCCGGGAACGGGTGCCGGTAGAGCATCTCCTTGGGAATTCCGAGCTCCTCGCCGAGGCGCCGCACCTCGTCCTTGAAGAGCTCGCGGAGCGGCTCGACGAGCTTGAAGCCGAGCTTTTCCGGCAGGCCGCCGACGTTGTGGTGCGTCTTGATGACGGCCGACGGCCCCTTGATCGACACGGACTCGATGACGTCCGGGTAGAGCGTCCCCTGCGCGAGCCATTCGGCGCCGTCGACCGCCTTCGCGTTCTCCGTGAAGACGTCGATGAAGAGGCCGCCGATGATCTTCCGCTTGCGCTCGGGCTCCGTGACGCCCGCGAGGCCGTCGAAGAACCGCTGCGACGCGTCCACGCCGACGACGGGTAGGCCGAGGTGGCGGAACGCCTCGAGGACCTGCCGGCCTTCGTTCTTCCGGAGCAGGCCCGTGTCCACGAACACGCCGCGGAACCTCTCCCCCACCGCCTCGCGCAGGAGGACGGCCGCGACCGTCGAGTCCACGCCGCCCGAGAGCGCGCCGAGGACGACGCCGTGCGCCAGCTCGCGGCTCAGGCGCTCGACCGTCGCGTCGCGGAAGCCCGCCATCGTCCACGAGGGCTTCGCGCCGCAGACGTCGTAGAGGAAGTTCTCGAGCATCTGCGCGCCGTGCTCGGAGTGGTGCACCTCGGGGTGGCCCTGGATTCCGTAGAGGCCCCGCGAGGCATCCTCGAACGCCGCAACGGGCGCGTTCCCGGTCGTCGCCGTCACGGAAAAGCCCGACGGCGCGGCCTCGACGTGGTCGCCGTGGCTCATCCAGATCGTCTCGACCGGGCCGAGGCCGCGAAAAAGCCGGCCGCCGGAGACCTTGACGTGCGCGCGGCCGTACTCACGGCCCGGCGCGCTCCCGACCTTGCCGCCGTAGCGCTGCGCGAGCCACATCATTCCGTAGCAGAGGCCCAGCACCGGCACCTTCAGGTCGAAGAGGCCGGAGTCCCCCTGTGGGGCTTCCTTGTCGTAGACGCTGGAGGGACCGCCCGACAGGATGATTCCCTTCGGCGCGAGCTTCGCGACCTCGGAGGCCCCGGCGTCGAATGGCAGGACGACCGACCGGACCCGCGCCTCGCGGATCCGCCGGGCGATCACCTGCGTGTACTGGGAGCCGAAATCGAGGACGACGACGGTGTCGGCGGCGGCGCTCACGCCGCGGAGTATAGAGGCGCGGCGGGCGGCGTCAGGCCGAGGCGCCGAGGCGCCGCGCCACCGCGCGCGGGACGGCCACGACGCCGCTCGCGACGAGGCCCGCCGCTACGGCCGCGAACGATGCGACGACGACGAAGATCGGGGACACGTTCACGCCGCCGGGCAGCTCGCCGCCGTGAGCGACGCGGTGCAGGAGAACCCCGAGAGCGAGCGCGGCCGAAAGGCTGACGGCGAGAAAAGCCCATCGGCTCTCCGGCGGGGGCTCTGAGACCGGCCGGCGTGCTCCCTTCTTCCAGAGCGGCGCGGCCGCTGAGACGCCCGCGTCCGCGACGAAGAGGAGAAGTCCGGTCACGAGGTACGGCGGCACGAAGAACGCCGCGGACGCGAGAACGAACCGGATCAGGGGCCGCTTGTTCACCCAGCCCCCCAACGCGTCCGCGAGGAAGGGGTACGCGACGAAGGAGTCCGCGGCGCCCGGGTGTGCGACGAGATAGGCGACGAGGACCAGCGCGAACGCGCCCGGGAGGACGAGGAGGAACGCGCGCACGGTCCGGAACATCAGAACGCTGCCGCTGCCGGCATGGCGGCGCCGGCCCAGAACGCGAGAACCCTCCGGACGTACTCCTTCGTCTCGCGGTACGGCGGCACGCCCTTGAACTCCTCCACCGCGTGCTCCCCCGCGTTGTACGCGGCGAGGACGAGATCGGGCCGCGTGTCGCCGAAGCGGGCGGCGAGCTCGGCGAGGTACGCCGTTCCGCCTCGAATGTTCTCCTTCGGGTCGAAAGGCCTCTTCACGCCGAGACGCCGCGCCGTCGCCGGCATGAGCTGCATCAGGCCGCGCGCTCCCTTTCGCGAGACCGCCGTCGAGACGCCGTTGGACTCGGCGCGAATGACGGCCGCGATGAACGCCGGGTCGACCCTGTGCTCTTTCGCGGCCGCGAGGATCTGCGAGGAATACGGAGAAGATGAGAGGGGATTCTCCGAGAAGGCGCGAAGTGAGCGGCTCTGCGGAGCCGCCCGCCCGGCCGCGAGGCGACCCTCTCGCTCCGGGTCAGGCGCCGGCGGCCGCTCGTACTCGTCGTCGACGATCCGGTCCACGACCTCCAGCGACACCGTCATCGTCCCG
>DATKLW010000098.1:0-28490 GCA_035542215.1 Thermoanaerobaculia bacterium
ATCAGGCCGTTTCGGTGGGTTTTTTCTTCGACGGTGAAAGGCGGACGACGCGCGGGGTGGCGGTGAGACGAAAACCCGCAAACGACTCGTGGAACACGGGATCGCGGCGCAGGCGGTGGAGCACCTTCTGGATCTGCCTGCGGCCGGGGGGGCGGCCGGCGCCGGTCGCGACGGCTGGCCCGGCGACCCCCGCCGCTCGGACGAGGAACCGGGCCACCTCATCGTCGGAGAGCCGCGCGAAGAAGCTCCTGGGCCAATTACCTCTCAGAGAAAGGTGCTCTTCGGACAGTGCGGAGTCGAGCCGCTTGTCGAGGGCGTTCAGCCGTCGCGAGTACGCTTCGCCCGCCCGCGCGAGCCTCTCCGTCGCGCCCGGCATCCGCCGCTCGAGGACCGGCAGCACGGTGCGGCGGACGCGGTTGCGCGCGAACCCTTCGTTCGCGTTCGTCTCGTCCTCGCGCCACGGGACGCCCTCCGACTCGAGAAACCGGCGGAGGTCGGCGCGAGCGAAGGGAAGGAGCGGCCGGACGACGCCGTCGGGGCGGCTCGCGCGGATTCCGCCGCGCGCGCGGCCCAGCCGGCGCTCGAGATGGAGAAGAACGGTCTCGGCCTGGTCGTCGCGCGTGTGGCCCGTGAGGACGATCGCTCCCATTTCACCGGCCACGGAGAGGAGCACGCGATAGCGCAGCCGCCGCGCCGCGGACTCGAGGCTCTCGCCCTTCCTCCGCTGCGCGGGGACGTCCACCGAAAGGAAGCCGTACGGGATGCCGAGGCGCGCGGTCAGCTCGGCGACGAAGCGCGCGTCGGCGAGGCCCGCCTCGCCGCGAAGGCCGTGGCTGACGTGCAGGGCGGCGACGGCGATCCCTTTCGGGGCCGCCCAGACATTCGCGAGGAGGAGAAGCGCGGTCGAGTCGCCTCCGCCCGAGCAGGCCACGGCGAGCGCCGCGGCTCCGTCGAGGAGCCCGGCTTCCGCGAGGTGCCGCTCGAAGCGGTCCGGCAGGGTCGTGGCCACGCGGCCCCGTCGTCTACTTCGACACGGCCGGCCCCGTCTCGGCCGGAGGCTCGGGCGGGAGCGGGCGGCGCGGGAGCATCTGGTCGCGCTGGGCCGCGTGGTACGCGAAGGAGGCCCAGACGGCGGCGATCTGCATGAGGTCCGCTTTTGGCACCCGCTCGACGACATCCATGTTCGAGTGGTGCGCCCGCGTTTCGTAGTCCAGCTCGTCCTGGATGAACTGGAAGCCGGGGAGTCCCACGGCGTCGAAGGACTGGTGGTCGGTGCCGCCGGTCCTCCTCATCGTGACCGTCGTGGCGCCGAGGTCACGGAAGGGGGCGAGCCACGCTTCGAAGACCGGCTCGACGGCCGCGTTGTCCTGGGCGTAGATGCCCCGGATCTTCCCGGCGCCGTTGTCGACGTTGAAGTAGCCGGCGAACTTCCCGTACGCGGGCTTGAACGTGAGCGGTCCCGCGGGGGTCCGGAGGAACTCCGGAACGTCCTTCTCCTTCGGGTCGGTTGGCTCGGGACGCGACGCGAGCTCCTTCGAGACCCACGCGCGCGAGCCGAGGAGGCCCTGCTCCTCGCCTCCCCAGAGGGCGACGCGGATCGTCCGCCGGGGCGCGACGTTCAGGGCCTTGAGGATGCGCATCACCTCGATCGCCGTCGCCGCGCCCACGCCGTTGTCCGCGGCGCCGGTCCCGCCCTGCCAGCTGTCGAGGTGCGCGCCGATCATCACGACCTGGTCCTTCAGCGCCTTGTCGGTCCCCGGGATCTCCGCGAGGACGTTCGAAGCGGCACGCGGGTCCTCGTCGGTGAAGCGGGCGTTCACGTCGACCTCGATCTCCACCTCTTCCTTCCGCTCGAGGAGGCGCACCACGCGCCCGTACGCCTCGGCGCCGAGGACGAGCGTGGGCGCCGGGACGGGCTCGTCGGCCTTCCACGACCCGCCTCCCTGGACCCAGATCGTCCCGTAGTCTCCCCGGGACGGCTCGAGGACGGCCGCGACCTTCTCGGCGACGAGGAAGGCGTCGAGCTTCTTGCGGAACGCCCGCTGCTTGAGGATGCGCTCCCGGTCGGCCGGCGTCCTTCGGTAGCGCCCGCCGCCCGGCTCGTACCGCCAGATCTCGTCGAGGCCCTTGTCGTCGTAACGCGAGACGTCGGCCTTGCCCGGAGCCTTCATTTCCGGCGCATCGCCGAGGAGGAGGACCCTGCCCTCGAGCTTCCCCTTCCATTTGTCGAGGTCTTCCTGCGTCTCGATCTTCGCGAGGACCGCCTTTCCCTTCCGCGGGCCGTCCGTGCCCGGCGTCCACGCCTTCGGCAATGCGGGGAGGATCGCGGTCGCGGGGGAGAGCATCCGGACGGAAGCCGAGTCGAGGACCCAGCCGCGGCCGAACGGCGCGAACGTCTCGATCCGGGCGTTCGTAAGGCCCGCCTTCTCGAACTCGGCCTTCGCCCACTCGGCGGCGCGGCGGTAGCTCGGCGAGCCGGTCACGCGGGGTCCGATTCCGTCACAGAGCCTCGAGAGCGTCTCGAACGCCTTGCTGCGGTTGAACGCCTCGTCGCGGATTCGCGTCACCATTTCGAGGTCGACGTTCTCCGGCGGCGGCGGCGCGGCGGCGGCCCGCACCGGCCAGGCGAGGAAGGCGGCAAGAGCGGAGAGAGAGGCGCGGCGGACGTTCATCGGGAGGGCTCCTTTCGGGACGGAGACCGAGCATATCCACGTCCCGCCCTCCGTGGAACAGGACGAGCGCGCGGGCGGTCGGCCACGCTGCGCTATCATCCGCCCCTCGCCCGGGCCCCGGGAGCGATCCGAGGCGGCGTAGCTCAGATGGCCAGAGCAGGGGTCTCATAAGCCCTTTGTCGGCGGTTCGATTCCGCCCGCCGCCACCATTTTCCCCGCGTCCTCGCCGTATGATTCCCGTGTGAAACGGCAGGAGAACGACCCGGACGATTCCCCCTACCTGTTCTGCGAACGCTGCGAGCAGATGCTCGAGCGCATCCAGATCCAGGTGTGCCCGTACTGCGAGAAGAGGTTCTGCAGCGCGTGCGCCGTCCGGTCCGGACAGCAGTCGTTCTGCGGCAAGGCCTGTGCGAAGAACTGGTTCTTCGCGGACGAGGAGGAAGAGTCCGAAGAAGCAGTGGAGCGCGGCGAGCTCGACAAGGGAGACGTCTAGATCCGCGCGTTCGTGGCGGTTCCAATCGCCGATGCAGGCCTCCGGGAGGCCCTTCAGGGGACGCGCGCGGCGCTTTCGGGGTCGCGTGACCTGCGCTGGGTGCGCGAGGAGCAGCTCCACCTGACGCTTCGGTTTTTTCCCGACCTGCCCGCCGGGGACCGCGTCGCCGCGGTCGAGGACGCGGCACGGGCCGCCGCCACGGCTCACCCGCCTTTCGACCTCGAGTTACGCGGTCTGGGCCGCTTCCCGGCCCACGGGCCGCTGCGCGTCGTCTGGGCCGGACTCGGCGCGGGCCGCGAGGCCCTGATCGCGCTGGCGGCGGCGCTCGCCGGGCAGCTCGAGGCGCGCGGATTCCCGGCCGTGGCAGGGGAAACGCCCTTCGCACCGCACCTGACGCTCGCCCGCGCCCGGGATCCGCGCGGGTCGCGCGACGCGGCGCGGGCCGTCGCCGCGCTCACGCCGTCGACGGGAGCCTTCGGGACCCAGCGCGTGGACGCGATCGTCCTGTACCGCAGCGACCTCGGCTCCGGACCGCCCGTGCACACGCCGCTCGGGCGCTTCACGCTGTCCGGCTGACGGCGGCCTTTTTTCGCTTGACGGACACCCGCACAAGGTGAAAGAAACTGCGTCCGGATCTCAATTCACGTCACGCCCTACGGAGGTGGCCGATGTGTGCAGCGACCCCCGACGCCCTCACGGACGCGCTTCTCGAGCGGTGCCGCGAGCGCGCGCCCGTCTACGACCGCGAGAACCGCTTCTGCCAGGAGGATTTCGACGAGCTGAAGGCCGCCGGCTACCTCAGGATCGCGCTCCCGAAGGAATTCGGCGGAGCGGGCATGAAGCTGGACGAGGTCTGCCTCGCGACGCGCCGCCTCGCGGGGTACGCGCCGGCGACGGCCCTGTGCGTCAACATGCACAACTACTGGGTCGGGACGGCCGCCGACCTCTGGCGCGCGGGCGACAAGTCCTGCGAGTGGATCCTCCGCGAGGCGGCAGCCGGAGAGGTCTTCGCGGCGGGCCACGCCGAGCATGGGAACGACATCCCGGGACTCCTGTCGAGCTCGAAGGCCGAGAAGGTCCCCGGCGGGTACAAGTTCACGGGCCGGAAGGCCTTCGGCAGTCTCGGGCCCGTGTGGACCCGGCTCGGTCTCCACGCGATGGACACGAGCGACCCGAAGGCTCCGAAGATCGTCCATGCCTACCTGCCCCGCGACGCGAAGGGCTACCGGATCCAGGAGACGTGGGACGTCCTCGGCATGCGCGCCACGAAGAGTGACGACACGATCCTCGAGGGCGCGTTCATCCCGGACAAGTACGTCGTCCGGGTCGTTCCCGCCGGCGTCGCGGGCGTCGACATGTTCATCCTCGGCTTCTTCTCCTGGGCCCTCGTCGCCTTCGCGAACATCTACTACGCGATCGCGCTCCGGACGCGCGAGGTCCTCGTCGAGCAGCTCAGGACGAAGACCTCCGTGGGCCTCACGCGTCCGATGACGTATCACCCGGAAGTCCAGCACGGCGTCGCGGAGATCTCGCTCGCGATCGAAGCGATGGGCCCGCACATCGATGCGATCGCGAAGGACTGGACGGAAGGCCGCGTGGGGCCGGACTGGTTCCTGAGGCTCGTTGCCCTGAAGTACCACGTGGTCGAGAGCGCATTCCGCGTCGTGGACCAGGCGCTCGACATCTCGGGCGGCTTCGGGATGTTCAAGAAGAGCGAGCTCGAGAGGCTCTTCCGCGACTGCCGGGCGGGCCGCTTCCATCCCACGAACTCCGCGCTCTCGCACGAGATCGTCGGGAAGATCACGCTCGGGATCAACCCGGACGAACAGCCGAGGTGGGGCTGAGAGGTCCGAAGAGCACCGGGGGATTTCTTAGAAGGTTCAAGAGGCGGGCGGCTCGCTTTGGACCTACGCTGGAGCGCATGGATACGCGCGAAACCCTCCTCGCGTCCCTTCGCCGAGCCTACGACGGCCGGTCCTGGCACGGTCCGAACCTCCGCGGCGCGCTCCGCGGCCTGAAGCCGGAGGTCGCCTTCTTCCACCCGGGACCGGGCCGCCACTCGGTCTACGACCTCGTCCTCCATGCCGCGTACTGGAAGTACGTCGCGCGGCGCCGCCTGACCGGCGAGAAGCGCGGCTCGTTCCCGTTCGAAGGATCGAATTTCTTCCCCGAGCCGAAAGTGAAGGACGCCCGCGCCGTGAACGTGGCGCTGGCCGCCCTCGACGCCGAGCACGCGGCCCTGCGGACCCTCGTCGAGGGCATGCCGGAGGCCGCCTTCGCCGCCCGGCACGGACGCTGGACCGCCGGGGAAATGATCGCGGGCGTCGCCGCCCACGACCTCTACCACGCGGGGCAGATCCAGCTCGTGAAGAAGCTCGGCGCGAAGGGGGGAGGACGCCGCCCCGCTACGGCCGCGCGTACTCCTCGATCATCCGCGTGATCGCGCGGCGGCAGACGGGGCAGAAGCCCACGCTGTCGCGCGTGAACATGATGCAGTCCGCCGAGGAGCGGTAGAGGCCCTTCGCCTCGTACGAGGCGCCCTCGAACGCGCCCACCTTCCCGGACCACTTCATCGAGCCGAGGAGCGCCGTCTCCTCCTTCGCCTCGTCGCGGAACAGCTCGTCGAGCGCCGAAGGCGGCTTGCCGGCTGCGATGATCGCGCGGCGCGTTTTCTGGATCTCGCGGCTGCGCGTCTCGAACCTCTCCTTCTCCCACGGCGTCGGGAGCGGCGTCCCCTGCTCGACGAGGTCCGCCCACTTGAGGCTCTCCCGGGCCGGATGGGCGGTGACGTTCGGCTCCCACGGCTCCGGCTTCTCGCCGCCGGTTTCGTAGGCGACGTCGGACGTGTAGTACTCGTCCGCGAGGCCCGCGAAGTGGTGGCCGAACTCGTGGACGAAGAGGTATTCCCGCCACGAGGAGTCGACCGCGGCGGTCGCCTGGTCGTTGAAGATCCCGCCTCCGCCGTAACGCGCGTCGTTCACGAGCACCTCGAGGAACTCGTAGGGCGCCGCCGAGGCCGCTTCGCGCAGCGCGCGGTCGTCGTACGTGAGGACGTAGCGCTCGGAGCCGAAGATCCCGTACTGAACGGAAAGAGGCGTGCGGCGGAAGATCTTCGAATCGGGCCGCAGAATGCCGGACTCGGCCGACGGGAGGTCGAGAGCGCGCACGTTGAAGTCGGATTTGTGCGACTTGAACGGCTCGTACGAGAACAGGAGATCGACGAGCTTCTGGACGTCGGCATGGAACTTCGGGAGGTCCTTCTCCGCGTAACCCTCGCCGAGCATCAGGAGGTCGAGCTTCTCGGTCGCGGGGCCGTTCTCGAACACGGTCCAGACTTTCCCGAGCGGCGCGCGCGGCGCCGGGTTCGCGTCGGCGGGATCCACGGCGGCCGTGAAGAACGGCACGAACGCGTTCTGCGCGTCGCGGCGCGAGAGGACGACCTGCACGGGCGCCTTCGGCCACGGGAAGCGGAGCGACTCGGAGAACGTCCGCGAGGCCTTCTTCCCTTCTCCGGTGCTCTCCCACTCGGCGTACACGGAGGAATACCCGCGCGAGAAGAGGACGCGGTTCGTTCTCGGGTCCCGAACCTCGAAGAAATAGGTGCCGAGGTTCGTGTCGTCGAGGAGGCGCGTCAGGCTCCCGGCCCACGGCCCGTCGTCCACGGCGCCCGCGACGGCGACGACCTCGCCCTTCGGTCCGCCCGTGTGGGCGAGGTCGACACGCATCGTCCGCCGCGCGAACGCGGCGTCGAAGGCAGCCGAAGAAGAGACGGAATTGGATGAGAAGGAGATTTCTGCGAATGAGAAGAGGGCGGCGACCGTGCCGAGGGCGAAGACGACGCTTCTGCGGACGTTCATGGCTCCATCCTATATTCGAAGAAATCTCCGCGCGCGGAGAGCGCTCTCAGGCCCGGCCGGGGACGTGCAGCCCGCGCCCCACGACGAGGACATAGAAGGCGGCGAGGGCGAGGGAAAGCGCGATCCACGCGCCGCTTCGTGCGACGGGCGGTTCCGGGGCGCGCTCCGGGTGGAGGCGGCCCCAGTCGTGCATCGCCGGAAGCGCGGCTCCGGCCCCGAGCGATGCCGCGGCCGCCACCGCAACCGGAGGGAAGCCCTGCATCGAGACGGCTGCCGCCGCGCACGCGACGCCGCCCGCCGCCACCCACGGCACGGTCGTCAGGCGCCGGCCCCGTGCGGGTCCGAGATAGCCCGCGCCGGCGGTCGCGAGCGCGCGTGCGAACGCGTAGTAGAGGAGCGCCGCCGCTACGGAGAGCCCGACGCGAAAGACGGTCCCCGGGTTCGCGGGTGCGAGGAGAGCCGCCCAGTCGCCGAAGTCCGCGGCCGCGCCGAGCAGGAGATAGCCCGCGAAGTTGAGGAGGTTGAACGCCGCGGCGAGCCAGACGAAGAGCCGGCCGGCGCCGGATCGGACGCGGCTCGAGGACCACAGGAGCGCTCCGCCGGCCGCGAGGTTCGCGAACGGCCCCGCTGCCACCATGCGGGCGTCGTGGGAAGCGCTCTGCGTCCAGGCCGGATACACGACCGCGGCCTCCCGGAGGAGCGCCGACACGCCGGCGTGGCCGACGGCCTCGTGGACGAGCATCGCGGAGACGAACGCGCTCGCGCCGAGCCCCGCGAGCGTGAGCGCGTCGTCCTTCGCCTCGTCTCCCATGGCCCGAGTATGCCGAAACCCGGCCTCTTCCCCGGACGTATTCTCCAATCGATGAACTACCGCCTGCGCCTCCTCGCCGTCTCGCTGCTCGTGTGTCTCGCCGCCGCCCCGGCCCTCCTTGCCGATGGGCCGCCGGAGGCCCGGCTCCTCCGCTACCCGGACGCCTGGGGCGACTTCGTCGTCTTCACGTACGCGGGAGACCTCTGGCGCGCCGCCGTGACCGGGGGTCCGGCGTACCGCCTCACGTCGCACTCCGGCCAGGAGGTCTTCCCGAAGATCTCGCCGGACGGCAAGTGGATCGCGTTCTCGGGCGAGTACTCGGGAACCCGGCAGGTCTACGTGATTCCGTCCTGGGGCGGCGAGCCGAAGCAGCTCACGTTCTACAACGACGCCGGCCCCATGCCGCCCCGGGGCGGCTTCGACGACTGGGTCCTCGGCTGGACGAAGGAGGGAAAGATCCTCGTCCGGATGAACCGCGTCCCGTGGAACAACCGGATGGGGCGCTACTACCTCGTGGATCCGAAGGGCGGCCTCGAGACGCCGCTCGAGATCCCGGAGGGCGGGACGGCCTCGTTCTCGCCCGACGGGACGAAGCTCGCGTACTGCCCCGTGGACCGCGAGTTCCGGACGTGGAAGCGCACGCGCGGCGGCCGCGCGCAGGACGTCTACGTCTACGACTTCGCGTCGAAGGCCTCCACGCGCATCACGGACTGGAAGGGAACGGACAACTTTCCGATGTGGAACGGGGACACGATCTGGTTCACGTCGGACCGCGACCACACGCTCAACGTCTTCGGCTACGACGTGAAGACGAAGGCGACGCGCAAGGTCACGGCCTTCACGGAGTTCGACGTCCTCTGGCCGTCGCTCGCGTCGGACCGGAGCGCGATCGTGTTCATGAACGGCGGGTACGTCTGGCGCCTCGACCTGAAGACCGAGAAGGCCGCGAAGATTCCGATCACGCTCGCGTCGGACCGCGCCCCGCTCGGGACCGCGTGGAAGGACGTGAAGGAGTTCGTCTCGGGCGCGAGCCTTTCGCCGAGCGGCGCCCGCGTGATCCTCGAAGCCCGCGGGGACCTCTTCAGCGTGCCCGCGAAGGACGGCCAGACGCGCGCCCTCACGGATACGCAGGGCGTCCGCGAGCGGGCGCCCGCGTGGTCGCCCGACGGAAAGAGGGTCGTCTACCTCTCCGACGCGACGGGCGAGTACGAGATCTACGTCCGGAACGCGGACGGCTCGGGCGAGCCGAAGCGCCTCACGACCGACGGGGCGCCATGGAAGTACGACCCGGCCTGGAGCCCGGACGGGAAGAAGCTCGCGTACGGAGACCGGAAGCACCGCCTGCGTGTCCTCGACGCGGACTCGGGAGCGGTCACGGACGTCGACACCGGCACGCGGCAGGACCTCGACACGTACACGTGGTCGCCGGACTCGAAGTGGCTCGCCTACGAGAAGAGCCACCCGACGCGTCTCCCCGGGATCGCCGTGTGGTCGTCCGAGACGAGGAAGTCGGTCCTCCTCGGCGACGGCCTCTCGCCCGACCACGCGCCCGTCTTCTCGGCCGACGGAAAGCATCTTTTCTTCCTCTCCGAGCGCGACACCCCGCTCGTGTTCTCGGCCTACGAGTTCAACTACGTGTACCCCCGCGCGACGCGCGTCTACGTCGCGGCGCTCGCCTCCGGCACGCCGTCCCTTTTTCCGCCGAAGGACGACGAGGAGAAAGGGACGGACGCGAAGGACAAGTCCGACAAGGCCGACAAGGCGAAGGGCAAGGACAAGGAGAAAGCCGACAAGAGCGAGAAGAAGGCCGTCCCGGCCACTGCCATCGACGCGGACGGCTTCGTCGCGCGGACGCAGGCGCTGCCCGGCGTCCATCCGGACAACTTCCGCGATCTCGCGGCGACGGCCGACGCCGTCTGGTACGTGCGCGGCGGAGACGGCGACGGGGGAGGCGGAGGAGCCCTCTACCGCTACGACCTCAAGGAGAGGAAGGAAGAAAAGGCCCTCGACGGCGTCCTCGGCTGGGAGATCTCGCGCGACGAGAAGAAGATCCTGTACCGCGCCGGCTCCGACTGGTTCGTGACGGATGCAAAGGCGCCGCTGAAGGGCGGCGACGGCAAGCTCGACCTCTCGGGCCTGAAGATGAAGCTCGACGTTGCGGCCGAGACGAAGCAGATGTGGGACGACGGGTGGCGCATCGTCCGCGACTGGTTCTACGACGAGAAGATGCACGGCACGGACTGGGCGGCGCTGAAGAAACGCTACGAGCCTCTCGTCCCGTACGTCGCGCACCGGGCGGACCTCGACTTCCTCTTCGGTGAGATCATGGGCGAGCTCGAGTCGGGCCACACGTACGTCGCCTCCGGCGACGAGCCGAAGGTGCCGCGCATTGCCGGCGGAATGCTCGGCTGCGAGCTCGAGGCCGACGCGTCCGGCCGGTACCGCATCGCGAAGGTCTTCCCGGGCGAAAACTGGGACGAAGGCTGGCGCTCGCCGCTCACGGAGCCCGGGGTGGACGTGAAGGAGGGAACCTTCCTCCTCGCGATCGACGGCCACGACCTCACGACGGCGGACAACCCGTACAGGCTCCTGGAAGGCAAAGGAAACCGCCTCGTCTCGCTTCTCGTCGCGGACAAGCCCTCGAAGGAGGGCGCGCGGGCGGTCTGGGTCCGGACGATCACGTCGGAGCAGAACCTGCGTTACCTCGACTGGGTGAAGAGCCGCATGGCGATGGTCGACCGGCTCTCGGGCGGAAAGGTCGGCTACATCCACCTGCCCGACACGGCGCAGCCGGGCAACCGGATGCTCCAGAAGCTCTTCTATTCGCAGGCGTCGAAGGCGGCGCTCCTCATCGACGACCGCTACAACGGAGGGGGCTTCATCCCGGACCGGATGATCGAGTACTTCTCGCGCAAGACGCTCGCGTTCTTCGCCCGGCGCGGCCTCGAGAGCTTTCACGCACCCCGCTTCGCGAACGACGGGCCGAAGGCGATGCTCGTGAACGCCTATTCCTCGTCCGGCGGAGACGCGCTGCCGTACTTCTTCCGGGTGGACAAGCTCGGCCCGATCGTGGGCATGCGCACGTGGGGCGGGCTCATCGGCCTCTCGGGGAATCCGGCGCTCGTCGACGGCGGCGCCGTGCAGGTGCCGACGTTCCGGATCTACGACCGCGAGGGCAGCTGGGTCGTCGAGAACGAGGGCGTCACGCCGGACGTCGAGGTGTTCGACGACGCGGGCTCGCGCGTGAAAGGCGGCGACCCGACGCTCGAGAAGGGCGTCGAGATCCTGCTGCAGGAGCTCGCGAAGCCCGGCGCGTGGAAGGAGCCGAAGACGCCGGTGCCGCCCGACATGACCGCGAAGAGGCCCTGAGCGCGCGGGAGCCGGCGAGAGGCCCGGGGTTCAGGCCGTGTCGTACGACGGGAACCACTGACGCGCCACGACGCGGGCGCGCAGCTCCTCGGGCGAGGCGGCCGGCGCGAGGCCTTCGCGCATGGCCGCTTCCGCGACCGCGCACGCGACCTCGACGGCCACGCTCCTGAGCTCCCCGAGAGGCGGCAGGAGAGACGCCGCGGGGTCCCGCAGCGCCGGCGACAGCTCCGCGAGCCGCCGCGCGGCGGCGATGAGCATGCCGTCCGAGACGCGCACCGCGCCGGCCGCGACGACGCCGAGGCCGACCGCCGGGAAGATGAAGACGTTGTTGCACTGCGAGATGATCCACGCGCGCCCGCCGAGGACGGCGGGAGGGCAGGGCGAGCCGGTCGCGACGAGCGCGCGCCCGTCCGTCCAGCGGATGAGGTCCTCGGGCCGCGCCTCGGCGCGCGCCGTCGGGTTCGAGAGCGGGAAGATCACGGGACGCGGCGTCCTGGCGGCCATCGCGCGCACGATCGGCTCCGTGAAGGCGCCGGCCGCGGTCGAGAGGCCGATCAGGATCGTCGCGTCGACGCCGCCGATCACGTCCGCGAGGCCGATCGCGCCGCGCTGCGTGCGCGGCCAGCCGGCGACTTCCTCGGCCGCGCGCGCGTAGACGCGCTGCTCGGGCGCGAGGTCGCCGCGCGAGTCCACGAGGAGGCCCTCGACGTCGACGATCCAGAACCGGCGGCGCGCCTCGGCGTCGGACAGCCCCTCGTAGATCATCTCCGCCCGCAGGGTGTCCGCGACCCCGATCGCGGCGGAGCCGGCCCCGAGGAAGACGACCGTGTGGTCGCGGAGGGCCCGGCCCGCGACGTGGGCGCCCGCGAGGAGGGCTCCGAGCGCGACGGCCGCGGTGCCCTGGATGTCGTCGTTGAACGTGAGGAGCGCGTCGCGGTAGCGGTTCAGGAGCGGACGCGCGTTCGGGGTCGCGAAGTCCTCCCATTGCAGGAGCGTGCCGGGAAGCTCCTGCTTCACGGCGGCGACGAACCGGTCCACGAAGTCGAAGTACTCCGTGCCCGAGACGCGCTTGTGGCGGCAGCCGAGGTACTGCGGGTCGCGCAGGAGCTCTTCGTTGTTCGTTCCGACGTCGAGGACGATCGGGAGCGTGCGCGCGGGCGGGACGCCGCCGATGAGGGTGTACAGGGTGAGCTTTCCGATCGGGATCCCGAGGCCGCCGACGCCCTGGTCGCCGATGCCGAGGATGCGCTCGCCGTCCGTCACGACCACGACGTCGACGTCGGGGTTCGGCCGGTTGCGCAGGAGCTCGGGGATCGAGTCGCGCAGCTCGTACGGGATGAACAGGCCGCGCGGGCGCCTGTAGATGTGGCTGAACTGCTGGCACGCCTCCGCGACGACCGGCGTGTAGACGATCGGCATCATCTCCTCGATGTGCGCGAGGAGGAGGCGGTAGAACAGGATCTCGTTCGTGTCCTGCAGCGCGCGGAGCTGGATGTGCCGGCCGAGCGGCGTCCGCTTCTCGAGATGCGCCTCGTACGCGCGGACGAGCTGCTCGTCAATCGTCTCGATCTGGGCCGGCAGGAGGCCGTGGAGGCCGAGCCGCGTCCTCTCCGCGAGCGTGAATGCGGTCCCCTTGTTCCAGGCCGGGGACTGGAGAAGCTGCATTCCGCGGAGGGACGCGGGGCGGTGCGCGGTGGCTGAGGTCGGCATTCGGGAGGTACGTTAACCCAAACTCGTCAGCGCGCGGACGGCCCAGCGCAGCTTCGCCGGCGAGGAGCGCGGGTTGCGGCGCCGCTCC
This sequence comes from Thermoanaerobaculia bacterium, assembly GCA_035542215.1. Classification (GTDB taxonomy): domain Bacteria; phylum Acidobacteriota; class Thermoanaerobaculia; order UBA5066; family UBA5066; genus Fen-183. The sequence continues at coordinate 13,001 of DATKLW010000098.1, forward strand.
TCGGGCGTCGCGCGGACGACCTCGTCCGCGACGCGCGCGTAGAGGCCCGCCTCGAGGCCGGCCTTGAACGCTTTCTTCACGCGCCGGTCCTCGCCGGAGTGGAACGTGAGGATCGCGGCGCGGCCGCCCGGGGCGAGGCAGGACGGCAGGTCGCGCAGGAAGGCGTCAAGCGCGGCCAGCTCGTCGTTCACGAGGATGCGGAGGGCCTGGAACGTCCGCTGAAGAGAGGATTTCCTTGCTTCGGACGCATGCCGGTCCGCTCGTCCTGCGTATGCGGACTCGACCGCCTGGGCGAGGTCCGAAGTCCGGAGATTTCTTGGAAGGTGAATAGGCGCCGATGCAGGGCGCGCGGCGTTCGATTCGTGCGGGGGCGCGATGCGAAGCGAATCGACCTTCACCCGGAGCGCCGCCGCGATTTCATGCGCATGCGGTTCGTCTCCTAACCTTCTAAGAAGATCTTCGATCTCTTCGGACGGAAGTCGTGCGATGAGCTCACCGGCCGGGAGGCCGCGGCCGGGGTTCATGCGCAGGTCGAGCGGGACGTCGTGCTTCCACGAGAAGCCGCGCGCGGGGTCGTCGAGCTGCATGGACGAGACGCCGAGGTCGGCGAGGATCACGTCGGCGCCCTGCGCGAGTCCTTCGTCGTCGAGGAGCTTCCGGAGGCCGGCGAAGTTGCGCTTCACGGCCTTCACGGCGTCCGGCGCGCCGAGGTCCGTCGCGAGGGCCGCGAGGCGCCGCGCCGCCTTTGGCAGCTCGACCGGGTCCACGTCCAGCGCGAGGAGCCGGCCGCCGGGGAGGACGCGCTTCAGGATCTCCGAAGCGTGGCCGCCGAATCCGAGCGTCGCGTCCACCGCGACATCGCCCGGCTTCGGCGCGAGAGCCTCGAGAACCTCGGCGACGAGGACGGGGACGTGTGTCCCGGCGGGCGTCTTGCCGGAAGCGAGAACCTTCTCGCGCTCTTCGGGGTAGCGCGCGGCGTCGAGCTCCTTGTACTTCTCCCCGAACCTCCGCGGATGCGTTCCCGCATACCGCGGGCGCCTCTTTCGCGTCGGCCCGGGGCCGCCGTCCGTCACTGCGGCAGGTCGAGGGGCTTGCCGACCGCGTCCGGCAGCGCGACGCCGAGCCAGCGTCCGACCGTGGGTGCGAGGTCGTACGGCGCCGTGGCCGCGTTCGACGCGCCGGCCTTCACGGCACCCCAGAAGACGAGCGGCACGTGGATGTCGTACTCGTACTGAGTCCCGTGCATCGAGCCGCGCCCGGGGTTGTACGAGCTCTGGACGCCCCAGCGCGGGATCACGAACGCGTCCCCGGAGCGCTCGGCGTCGAAATCGTTGCGCACGAACGCGAGCGTCGGCGTGTCGGGCCACGCCTTCTGCTGCGAGACGAGGACGACGTCCTCGACCTCCTCGCCCCAGGCCTGCCGGACAACCCCGGGAAGGACGCGGTCGACGTCCGCGGCCGTCACGGGCGAGCCCGCCGGCCCGCACGCTCCCGCGACCGTCCTGAACGGGAACGACGCGCGGCTGTAGAAGAGGTTCCAGCCGTCCATCGCGCCGACGACCCTCGCGGAGCGGTCGAGGCAGAGCGTGTCGTCGAGAAGGCGGTTCAGGCGCTCGCGGTCGTTGTTCAGCGTGTCGCGGCCCGTCTCGAGACGCCCGCCCTTGGCGTCCTTGTCGAGCGCCTTTGCGACCTCCGGCATCATCGGGAAGCCGTGGTCGGCCGAGAGCGCCACGAGGACCGTGCCCTTCGGGAAGGCCGCGTCGAGCGCGTCGAGGACACGGCCGATCTGGAGGTCGAGCCGGCGCAGCGCGTCGCGCGCCTCGTCGCTCTCGTCGCCGTAGTCGTGCGAGACGGGGTCGTGACCCGAGAACGAGATCGCGAGGAGGTCGGGCGCATCGCCCTGCCCGAGCCGCAGCGCGGGGTCGTTCAGGAACGCGATCGCGAGGTCGGCGGTCAGGACGTCGATGAACGGGCTGCGGTAGATCCCGCCGAAGTAGCCGTACGGCCCGCCGGCCGGGATCCGGCCGTACGTCGAGAGATCGTGCGGAAAGCCGACGCCGTGGACGGGAAGCTGGTAGCGCGCGATGACGGACAGGGGCACGGCCGTGGGCACGGGCTTCGCGCCGGGGACGCCGGCGGGCTCCGGGAGCCTGTCCCAGACGAGGCCGAGGCGCGCCGGCAGGAAGCCGCCGGCCTGCGTGTCGTCGTATCTCTTCACGATCGCGGCCTCGGCGGCGGACGGTTTGTAGGCGGCGGAAGTCTGGAAGCGCCCGGTCTCGCCGTCCCACCAGTAGACGGCATGAGCCGGATTCTTTCCGGCGAGGAAGATCGCGCCGCGGTCCTTCGCGGAGACGGAGACGACGCGCGCGGCGGGGAACTTCTCGACGAGGCGGTCGCCGAGCGTCGGGACGCGCAGGTTGCCCGGGCCGGCGATCTTCTTCCCGGAGGCGTCCTTCTGGTCCGTGCAGTAGACGTTGCGGAGCGCGCCGCCCTCGCCCTGCTCGAACCAGCTGTTCAGGACGATCCCCGTCACGCGCGGGGGAGCGCCCGTGCCGAGCGAAGCGTGGCCGGGACCCGTCTCGGTGTTCAGGTGCCCATACCGCGCGGCGCGCTCCACGAAGCCCTCGTCGAGGAGGCGCTTCAGGCCTGCCGTGTAGAGCGGGTGGTAGCTCTCGAGCCGGGCGTACGAAAGGCCGTCGACCGAGATCACGACCGCGAGCTTCGGCTTCGGGGCCGGGGCGGGAGCGGGCGCGGGCCCGGCGAGGACGGGCGCGGCGAAGGCGAGCAGGGCGGCGAGGGCGTGCAGGCGGCGTCGCGTCATGCGCCCATCCTGCCACGCCCTGGCGCAGGGCGCGCGGCCTTCTTTCAGAGAAGAACCCCGTTTTCCTTCATGGATCCCGCAGGTGAACGGAACGCAAAATCCACGTGAAGACGTTTGGTAGTCTCTGCCGCGAACGGAGGCTCCGTGATCAAGCTGTTTCCCCGCGAGGAGACCTTCCTCCCGCAGTTCGTCCGCGCGGCGGAGATCATCCTGGAGGCCGCGCGCTCTCTCGACGCCCTCGCGGCCGACTACACGGACGTCCCTCTCAAGGTCGCGCGGATCAAGCACCTCGAGCACGAGGGAGACCAGGTCGCGCACCAGACGTTCGGCCTCCTCTCGCGCACGTGGATCACGCCGATCGACCGCGAGGACATCCACGCCCTCGTCAAGGCGCTCGACGACGTCCTCGACTTCCTGGACGCGGCGGCGAACCGCTTCGTCCTCTACAAGATCCCCGAGCCGCGGCCCGGCCTCAAGCAGGCGACCGAGCTTCTCGTCCAGTCGGCGGACGCGATTCGGCGCGCGATGGGCCTCCTCGGCGACCTCAAGAACTCCAGTGCGATCCTCGAGATCTGCGTCGAGATCAACCGGCTGGAGAACGAGGCGGACACCCTGAACCGGATCTCGATCGGCGCCCTCTTCGACAGCGAGAAGGACCCGATCACGCTCCTGAAGTGGAAGGAGATCTACGAGGTCCTCGAGGAAGCGACGGACCGCTGCGAGGACGTCGCGAACGTCCTCGAGCAGATCGTCCTGAAGTCCTCGTAGCGCCGGCCGACGATGGGCTTCATCTTCTTCGTCGTCTTCGTCGCCCTCGCGTTCGACTTCATCAACGGCTTCCACGACGCGGCAAACTCGATCGCGACCGTCGTCGGGACGCGCGTCCTGACTCCGAAGGTGGCGGTCGCGTGGGCCGCCTTCTTCAACTTCGTCGCGGCGTTCTCGCTCGAGACGCGCGTCGCCAAGACGATCGGCAAGGACATCGTGAACCCGGCGGTCGTGGACCCCATCCTGATCTTCGCGGCGCTCATCGGCGCGATCGTCTGGAACCTGCTCACGTGGTGGCTGTCCCTTCCGTCGTCCTCGTCGCACGCGCTCATCGGCGGCTTCGCGGGCGCGGCGCTCGTGAAGGCCGGCCCCGGCGTCCTCGTCGCGAAGGGCCTCGTCAAGACGCTCGCCTTCATCGTCCTTTCGCCGGTCCTCGGGTTCGTCCTCGGCTTCGTGTTCTTCCTCGCGGTCACGTGGATTTTCCGCCGGGCGCGGCCGGAGCCGCTCGACAAGGGCTTTCGGAAGGTCCAGCTCGTCTCGGCGGCCGCGTTCTCGTTCGGGCACGGGATGAACGACGCGCAGAAGACGATGGGGATCATCGCGGCGCTGCTCTTCTCGACGGGCCACCTCAAGACGATGGACATTCCGTTCTGGATCGTCCTGATCTGCCATGCCGCGATCGGCCTCGGGACGCTCTCGGGCGGGTGGCGGATCGTGCGGACGATGGGGATGCGGATCACGCAGCTCAAGCCCGTGGGCGGCTCGTGCGCGGAGTTCGCCGGGGCCGTCACGCTGATCGGAGCCTCGCTCGGAGGCATCCCCGTCTCGACGACGCACACGATCACGGGCGCGATCATGGGCGTCGGGTCCGTGCGCCGGTTCTCGGCGGTGCGCTGGGGCATCGCGCGGACGATCGTGATCGCCTGGATCCTCACGATCCCGGCGTCGGCCATCGTCGCCGCGGGCGTCTGGCTCGCCGCGTCGACGCTTTCGCGCTGATCAGACCTTCGGCTTCGCGGGAGGCACCGGGCGCGGACGCTCGCTGCTCTTCGCGCGCCCGCGTTTCTTGCGCATCATCTTCCCGAGCGTCACGTTGAGCGGGTGCTCCCGGGGGAGGAACGCGACCGCGTTCTTCTCGCGCCAGCCGATCTCCCCTCGCATCTCGAGGAGCAGCTGGCTGTTCGGGATCTCCTTGAGACCCCGGTCGATGGCCTGGACCGTCTTGAGCCGATTGCTTCCGGCGCGCCAGATGCGTGCCAGGATCGCGTAGTGCTCGGCCTGGTAGGGCTCCTTCTGGATCGCGATCTCGCAGAACCGGGCGCCGTCCATGATGCGCGCCCGGTTGGACATCGCGAGGGCGAGGCCGTAGTGCGAGAACATCCGGCCCCGGGCCTGGAGGCGCGCGATCGGCTCCTCCGAGTCGGTCTCGACCCTGAGCGTCCCCTCCTTCATCTCGGGATCCTCGGAGAAGATCTGGTAGGCCTCTGCGAGCAGGACGAGAGCCTTCTGCCACTGCTCGTTCCGTACGGCGGCAACTCCGAGCTTCGTGAGGAGCATCGGGTCGCGCGTACCGGCCTCCGCCAGCACCTGGGCCGGAATCACGTTGGGTTCGCGCACGGCTTCTCCGAAGTTTCGGCCCCTCGTCCCGCCGCGTCAAGGCGGCGCCTCGCCGGGGGTATCGTGCAGCCGTGGAGACGCTGACCCTCGCCCGCGGACGAGAGGCCGCCTCGAGGCGCCGCCACCCGTGGCTGTTTTCGGGCAGTCTCGCGCGCGGCGCGCCCGTCCCCGGGGGAGCGGTCGAGGTGCGCGACGCGGACGGCCGGTACGTGGGCCGGGGCTTCGCCTCGCCGTCGTCGCCGATCGCGGCGCGTCTCTGGACGTTCGAAGACCGGCCGCTGGACGCGGCGCTCGCCCGGGCGCGGCTGGACGCTGCGATCGCGCTGCGCGAAGTCGTGGTCCCGGAGGAAACGGACGGCTACCGGCTCGTGAACGCGGAAGGCGACTTCCTGCCGGGCCTCGTCGTGGACCGGTACGGCGGAGTGCTCTCCGTGCAGGCGACGACGGAGGGCACGGATCGCGCCCGCGACCTCTGGCTGCCGGCGCTCGCGGAGCGGTTCGCCGGCGCGACCATCGTCCAGCGCAACGACCTCGCGTCGCGAAAGGGCGAGGGCCTTCCGCTCGAGGACGAGGTCCTTGCGGGCGGCCCGGTGCCCGCGCGGGCGGCCTTTCGCGAGCACGGATTGAACTTCGTCGCGGAGCTCGCGGGCGGGCAGAAGACGGGCTTCTTCCTCGACCAGCGCGAAAACCGCCATCTCGTGCGCGGCCTCGCCGCGGGCCGGCGCGTCCTGAACCTCTTCTCGTACTCCGGGGCGTTCGGCGTCGCGGCGCTCGCGGGCGGCGCCTCGCGCGTCGTCCACGTGGACGTCTCGCAGCCGGCGCTCGAGCTCGCGCGCGAGAACCACCGCGCGAACGCCCAGCGCGTGGACGAGCCGGACGCTCCGGCGTCGACGGTCTGCGCGGACGTGTTCGAGGACCTCCGGGCGCGCGCCGCCGCGGGGGAGACGTGGGACTTCGTCGTGACGGACCCGCCGGCGTTCGCGAAGCGGCGGGGGGACGTGGACCGCGCGTGCCGCGGCTACAAGGACGTCAATCGCCTCGCGCTCCAGCTTCTCGCGCCGGGCGGCCTCCTCCTCGCGTGCTCGTGCTCGGGGCCGGTGGACGCGGACCTCTTCCAGAAGGTGCTCTTCGGCGCGGCGCTCGACGCGCGCCGTGAGATCCGCCTTCTCGAGAAGCGGGGAGCGGGGCCGGACCATCCCGTGTCGATCGACTGCCCCGAAGGCGAGTACCTCAAGGCGTTCCTCCTCGCGGCGGCGGCTTGACGCGGCGCGTCGCGCTCGTCGGCCCGTTCCCGCCGGTCCGGAGCGGCATCGCCGATCAGGACGCGCGCCTCCTCGCCGCAATGCGCCGCCTCGGCGTCGACCCACTCGTCATCGGCTTCTCGCGGATGTATCCCGGCTTTCTGTATCCGGGGACAACGGACTATTCGGAGGAAGAAGGAAAGAAGAATCTCTTTGAAGGTGAAGAGGGGAGAGAGGCGCTCGACGGATTGAACCCGTTCTCATTCGTGAGGGCCGCCCGCCTTCTCTCGCTCGAAGGAATCTCCCTCGTCGTCCTTCCCTGGTGGACCTCCTACTTCGCACCGCACGTGTCTCTGTTTCTCGGGACACTCGGCGCGGAGTCCCCTTCGACGGTGAAGCTCCTCCTCTGCCACAACGTCTTCGACCACGAGGCGCATCCGCTGAAGGACGCTCTCACGCGCGCGGTCCTGCGGCGGGCCGACCGCTTCGCCGTCCAGAACGCGCGCAGCGCGCGGGAGGTCGCGTCCGAGCGGCCGGGCGCGCCTCTGGCCGTCGTGCCGCATCCGGCCGAGCCGCGCGCCGTCCTGCCGGACCGCGACACGGCCCGCGGGCAGCTCGGCGTCCCGCTCGATGCCCCCGTCTTCCTCTTCAGCGGCCTCCTCAGGCCGTACAAGGGCTGGGACGTCCTCCTCGACGCGTTCGCGGCCCTGCGCCGCGAGATCCCGCGCGCGCTCCTCGTCCTCGCGGGCGAGCCGTGGGGCGAGGCGAAGCGCCTCGAGGCGTGGGCGCCCGCCGGCGTGAGGCTCGAGCTGCGCTACCTCCCCGAGGGCGAGCGCGGCCTCTGGTTCGCCGCCGCGGACGCCGTCGTATGCCCGTACCGGCACGCGACGGGTTCCGGCATCGCGGCGGACGCTCTCGCTTACGGCCGCCCGGTCATCGGGACGCGCGTCGAAGGGCTCGAGGACGTCGTCGAGGACGGCCACAGCGGGATCCTCGTTCCGCCCGGCGACGCGGCCGCGCTCGCGCGTGCGATGGCGCGATTCGTTCGCGACGGTCTCGGGCCGCGGCTTTCGGCCGGCGCGGCGCGACTGAGGGCCTCGTTCGGGCCGGACGACCACGCCCGCAAGGTGCTCGCGCTCGGAGGCGTGACGGCCTGATCGCTCGCGGTTGGTAGACTCGAGGGGCATGGGCCAGGTACGCATGTTCCGGGATCGCGTCGTCTCGATGGAGCAGACGCAGGAGATCGGCGAGAAGCACATCGACCTTCTGACCGCGCTCGCGATGGAGGCGCTCCCCGGCTTCACGCTCAGCGAGCACGGGCTCGAGCACGAGCAGGACCTCTACGTCCTTTCGCTCGCGAGCGCGGATTCCGGCGAGACGCGCAGCGTCGCGTTCACGCGGATGGTCCTGTCCGACGCCGAGCGCCTCCCCGCGATCGTCGCCGACGGCGCGGCGCCGATCCGGGCGCGCATCGTCGATCTCATCCGGCGCCAGGCCGGGAGACGGCGGATCGTCGTCGCGATGCGCGAGCTCCAGACCGAGGACGAACGGGTGGAGGCCGACGCGATCGAGGCGGAGTGGCGCGTGAAGCACGAGGCGGCCCTCGCCGCGAAGAGGGCCGAGGACGAGCGCCGGCAGCGCGAGCGCCAGCGCCAGAAACAGCAGGAAGACGCGCGGCGCCAGGCGCAGCGCGAGCGCGAGAAGCGCCAGCGCTCCGCGCAGGGCGGCGGAGCGCACGGCGCTCCGCACGGGCACCAGGCGCCCGCCCAGCAGCCCGGCGAGGGCGGCGGACGCCGGCGAAGGCGGCGCGGCCGCGGCGGCCAGAACCGCGGAAACGCGCCGGGCGGCGCGCCGCAGCCCGATGCACAGGCTCGACCCCAGGGTCCGCGTCCGGAGCCGGCGCAGCCGGGATCTCAGCCCCGGCAGGACAGGCCGGCGGGCGAGGCGGGCGGCCCGAGGCCCGAAGGCGGCGGACGGCGCCGGCGGCGCCGGGGACGCGGGCGCGGCGGAAACGCTTCGGGTGGGGCTCCGCCCGCTCCGTCCGTCCTCTAGTCGCTCAGAGCACGACCCCGCAGCGCGGGCAGAAGACGAAGCCCTCCGACCTCTCGTGCGCGCAGGAAACGTCCAGTCGGGCCGGGGGCGCGAGCCCGGCGGCGTCGCCGACGGGCACGAGCCGCACCCGCACGCTCCGCCGGTCGCCGGCGATGAGGTCGACGCGGCGCCGGATCGTCGCGCCGCCCGGGACGGCCGTTTCCGCGACCAAACCTTCGGCGCGGCGGCAGCGGCCCTGGAACCACGCGGCGAGCGGAGAAAGCAGTGCGGGCGAGAGGCGGCGCGCCACGGCCGGATGGTCCGCGTCGAACGTGCGCAGGAAGGAGCCGTTCGCGTCGGCGCCGAGCTCGAGCTCGGTCGCGTCGAAACGGAGCGCTTCGGCGAGCAGCGCGCGGCCAAGGCGGTCGATCCAGTCTTCGCCGGGGACGGCTCGCGCCGGTTCGGCCTGTGGCGGGGGATCGGATGCGGCGGGCGCGGGAGCGCGACCCGGGGGCCGCGACTCGAACCGCTCGATGACGTCCTCGAGGACGGGATCCGGCGCGACGAAGAGCTCCACCGAGAAGCCGGTCGCGATCGCGACGTTCTTCTGGAGGACGATGTTCTGCGGGTCCGAAACCGCGACGTTCAGGATCTTGCCGCACAGCGAGAACGGGAAGGCGCGCAAGCGCCGGCGCTCCCTCGCGGGAAGGCACTCGACGATGTCGGGGTCGGCCGAGAGCAGCGTCGCGCGGGAGGCGCCGGGCAGCCCGTAGGCCTGCGCGAGGGCCGAGGTCAGAGTTTCCTCAGTGACGGCTCCCGTCGAGAGCAGTGCGCGCTCGATCGTTCCGCCGTGCGTCTTCTGCCACGTGGACGCGCGGCTCAGACGGCGGACCGTGAGGTCGCCGGATTCGGCGAGGACATCTCCGACTCCGAGGTTGACCGCCATTCCGATCCGGCATGAAGCACGATCCGGGCCCGGCGCCGCGTCCGGAAAACCGCCGAATCGTGTCGGTTGCGGCCGGCCGGCACACCGCCGGGGCCTCCCGGCCCGACAGAAACTGTCGGTCAGCCCTTCGGGAAGTACTCGCGCCAGCGCCGGTCGACGAGCGCGGACGTCGCCGGGTCGGGCTCGACGACGCGGGGCATCCACGGCTTCATCCGCGCGTCGATCACGAGAGGCGGCGTGAAGGCGAGGTGATTGCGCACGACCGCGGTCCGCCCGTGGACGTCCGCCGCCGGCTCAAACCGGGTGAAGACGTGCCAGAGGAAGGACCGCTCGTCCTGCGCGGCCGCCGCCGCGTCGTCCGCGAGCACGACGAGCGGCCACGCGGCGAGCGCGGGATCCGCCGCGAGCCTGTCCGCGAACGCGCGGTCGGCCGCATACGCGGGACCCTGTACGACGAGCGCGCCGGGTGCGAAGAAAGCGGCGGCCGTCGCGCCGGTGGGCAGCGGTCCGCGGAACTCCGCGGGCAGCTCGCGGATCGCGTCGCCGAGGCCGAGGAGGACGCCCTTGCTTCCCTCGTTCACCTTCGGGCCCGTGTAGTCGAGCGTGTCCATCGCGAGGTTGCCGAAGAGGAAGAGATCCGTCTCGAACCGGCAGCGCGCGAGGACGTGGGAGAGGAGGCCCTTGAAGTCCGTGAGATCGCGACGGGCGTCCGTCACGAGGAGGAACTTCGTCAGCGACAGCTGGCCCTCGCCGAGGATCCGGAACGCCGAGGCCATCGCTTCGCGCCCGTACCGGTCCTTCACGACGGCCGCCGCGAGCGAGTGAAAGCCCGTATCCCCGTAGCTCCACAGGTCCACGACGGACGGCATCACGAGCGGAAACAGCGGCGAGAGGAGCTCCTGGACGTAATCGCCGAGGTAGAAGTCCTCCTGTCGCGGCTTGCCGACGACGGTGGCCGGATAGATGGGCTCCCTGCGGCGCCAGACGCGCGAGACGTTCAGGACCGGGTAATCGTGCGCGAGAGAGTAGTACCCGTAGTGGTCGCCGAACGGCCCCTCGGGCCGCCGCGTTTTCGGGGGGACGCTGCCCGCAATCGCGAACTCGGCGCGCGCGACGAGGCGGTGGGGATGTCCCGGCGCGCCGGCCATCGGGAGCTTGTCGCCGAGAACGAGCGACGCGAGTAGGACCTCGGGAAGGCCCTCGGGGAGCGGCGTGATCGCGCCGAGGATCAGCGCGGGGGGGCCGCCGAGGAAGACGGTGAGCGGAAGGGCCTCGCCGCGCGCTTCGGCGACGTGGTAGTGGAAGCCGCCTCCCTTGGCGATCTGCCAGTGGACGCCGAGCGTCCGCGCGTCGTGCACCTGCATCCGGTACATCCCGGCGTTCGACTGCTTCGTCGCGGGGTGCTCCGTGTAGACGATCGGCAGCGTCAGGAACGGCCCGCCGTCCTCCGCCCACTGCGTCAGGGCCGGAAGCGTCGTCAGGTCGAAGCGGTCGTCCACGACCTCGGCCACCGGAACCTCGCTCGCGCGCCGCGTGCCGACCTTCAGGGCCTGGCCGAAGAAGGAGCGGAAACCCCAGAGCTTCCCGGCGGTCGGCGGGAGGAGCTCCGTGGCGGCCCGCGCGGCGGTCTTCACGAAATCGCCCGGCCGCGATCCGAAGGCGAGCTCGATTCGCTTCTTCGTCCCGAAGAGGTTCGTCGCGACGGGGTACGGCGAGCCCTTCGGGCGCGTGAAGAGGAGGGCGGGGCCGCCCTCCTCGATCACCCGCCGGTGGATCTCGGGAATCTCGAGGCGCGGATCGGCCTCCGCCTCGACGACCGCGAGGTCGTTCTCCTTCCGGAGGGCGTCGAGGAAGTCGCGGAGGTCTCTCAGGCGAACTTGTCGGTCGCGGCGACGAGGCCGCGGGAGTTCTGCGGCTCCCACGCGCTGTGGCCGGCCTCGGGCGAGATGATCAGGTCCGCCTCGGGCCACGCGCGATGGAGCGCCCACGCGCTGAAGATCGGGCAGACGACGTCGTAGCGTCCCTGGACGATGACGCCCGGGATGTGGCGGATCTTCCCGGCGTCGCGCAGGAGCTGGCCGTCGACGTCGAAGAATCCCCTGTTCGCGAAGTAATGGGCCTCGATGCGCGCGAACGCGAGCGCGAACTCGTCCTCCTCGTAGTGTCCGCTGAATTCCGCGTCGGGCAGGAGCTTGGACGTCGCGCCTTCCCAGCCGCTCCAGATCTTCGCGGCCGCCAGCTGGACGGCATGGTCCGCGCTCGTGAGGCGCTTGTGGTACGCGGTGACGAGGTCCCCGCGCTCGGCCTCGGGGATGTGCGCGAGGTACGGCTCCCACGCGTCCGGGAAGATGATCGACGCGCCCTCCTGGTAGAACCAGTCGATCTCCTTTTTGCGCAGCAGGAAGATGCCGCGCAGGACGAGCTCCGTCACGCGCTCCGGGTGCTTCTCGGCGTACGCGAGCGCGAGCGTCGAGCCCCACGAGCCGCCGAAGACCTGCCACTTGTCGATCTTGAGGTGCTCGCGCACCTTTTCGGTGTCGGACACGAGATCCCACGTCGTGTTCGCCTCGAGGCTTGCGTACGGCGTCGACTTGCCGCAGCCGCGCTGGTCGAACACGACGATCCGGTACTTGTCGGGGTGGAAGAAGCGGCGCACCTTCGGGTCCGAACCGCCGCCCGGGCCGCCGTGCAGGAACACCGCGGGCTTGCCCTTCGGGTTTCCGCTCTCTTCCCAGTAGATCGTGTGGACGTCCGAGACCTTGAGCATCCCCGTGCGGTACGGCTCGATCGGGGGGTACAGCCAGCTGACGGGGTCCTTGACGGGATGCGACATGCGAACCTCCGCCCGCATCCTGCCAGAGTCCGGCCCGGGCCGTCAGATCGGCGGGGCGGGCGCCGCGAGGTCGGCGAGACGCGTCGTCCGGAGCGCCTCGAGGAAGTTCCGCCGCACGGGCGCGAGGAGGCGGGCCGCGGCGCCCGGAGGGTCGGGAAACGCGGCCTCGAGGTCGCCTTTCCGGCCGAGGGCGAGGACGACGTCGGCGAGCGTGATCTCGTCGGCGGGCCGGCCGAGAACGAAACCGCCGGCGCGGCCGCGCCGGCTCCTGAGGAGGCCGCGGTCCACGAGGCGGCCGAGGACCTTCGCGAGAAACGGCGCCGGGACGCGCGCGTCCGCCGCGAGGTCCTTCACCCCTCGTCCCTTCCCGGCCGGTCCGCTCGGGTCGAGGAGCGGCAGCGCCGCGAGGGCGATCTCCTGCGCGCGCGAGAAGAACATCAGCCCTTCGCGAGGAAAGCGTACTGCTCGCCGGTGAGAGGGACGACGGAGAGACGCCCGATCCGCACGAGCGGGGAGTCGGCGAAGAGAGAAGAATCTCGGATTTCTGAGAGTGGAATAGGGCGGGGGAGAGGCTTGGCAGCGCGCAGGGTCACTCGCGGGGCCGTTGGGTCTTTCGGATCGTCTTCGGAGGCGGCGACGGTCGCGGCGCCCACCGCGGACTTCTCGCTGCCGGTTTGGTAGACGATGACCCGATCACCCTTCTTCATCGACCGAAGGTGCTTCAGCGCCACGGGATTCTTGACGCCCGTCCAGACCGTCTGTTTTTCTCTCCGCAGGTCCTCGAAGGAATAGTCCCCGGGCTCCGTCTTCACGAGCCAGTCCGCCATCTCGTCCTCCTCATCCCACCTGACGAAGCGCGTCCGTGATCTTCGTGAAGGCGGCCCGCCCGGCCGGGAAGAGGCCGCCGAAGAAGCCCATGATCAGCGAGAAGACGATGCCCGTTCCGAGGAGCGCGGGCGTGAGGCGGAACGCGAAGACGACCTCGGAGAACGTCGCGAAGTTCGTCGTGCCCGTGACGCCCGAGAGCGCGAGCTTCACGGCGAAAAGGCCGAGGACGCAGCCGACGACCCCGCCGAGGAGCGCGAGACAGAGGGACTCGAAGACGAACGACGCGAGGACCGCGATCCGCGAGAAGCCGAGCGCCCGGAGCGTCGCGATCTCGCGCGTCCTCGCGGCAACGGCGGCGTACATCGTGTTCATCGCGCCGAAGCACGCGCCGATCGCCATCACGACGCCGACGAAGAACCCGAGGAACTTGATCGGCGCCGCCGTGGACGTCTGGTCGTCGTAGTACTTGCGCTCGACTTTCCCCTCGAGCGCGAGGCGCGCGTCGCCCGCGAGGCCCGCGACGAACTGGTCGCGCGCAGCGCGCCCCGCCGTCCGCGCGAGGACGGACGAGTAGCCGCCGCGCTTGAAGTCCGTGATCATGCCCTCGACGTCCGTCCAGATCTCGCTGTCGGGCGCCGTGCCGCCCGCGTCGAAGAGGCCGACGACCGTCCAGCGGTACGCGCCGAACCGGATCGTCTGGCCCACGGTGCAGTCCTTGAAGCGCTTGCTCACGCTCTTGGAGACGACGACCTCCGATTTGCCCGGCGTGAACCACCGGCCCTCGACGAGCGTGAGGCCGGGCCGGAGCTTCATCCCCTTTTCGCCGATCCCGCGGATCGTCACGTTCGAGGAGCCGCCGTCGACCTTCTCGAGGTTCAGGACGATCACGAGCTCGGGCGACGCGAGCGGCTTTCCGTCCGTGTCCTGCGCGAGGCCCGGAAGCGTCAGGATGATCGGGACCTGGTCGCGCGAGATGCCCGACTGGAGCTCCGACTGCGAGTTCTGCCTGAGGACGAGGACGTTCGCGTCCGAGCCCGAGGCCGTGAACACGCGCGTGAGCCCTTCGCCCAGCGACATGACGCAGAGGAAGACCGCGACGACGAGCCCGATCCCGAGGACCGTGAGCGAGGTCGTGACCTTCCGGACGAAAAGGTTGCGGACGTTGTACTTGAGGGGGATGCCGAGCATCGAGGGGCTCCTCCTAGGCGACGAGTCGGAGACCGTCCGCGATCGACCGCTGGACGGATCGGATGGCGGGCACGAGGCCCGCGAGGACGCCGACGAGGACCGTGACACAGAACGCGCCGGCGAGGACGTCGGGGTAGATCCGGAAGGCGGCCGCGAGGCCCGCGACCGGCGACATGAGGACGAAGGCGCGCATTTTCGGGAAAAGCGAGACGAAGATCGCGAGACCCGCCGCCGCGCCGAAGAGAGCGAGGAAGGCGCTCTCCCCGAGGAGGAGGCCGAAGAGGATCCGCCGCGGGAAGCCGATCGCGCGGAGGACGGCGACCTCGGTCACGCGCTCGCGCGCGGACATCGCCATCGTGTTCGCCGCGATCAGGAGGACGACGGTCGCGATGACCGCCGTGAGGCTCCGGAAGAAGAACTTCACGTTTCCGAGGAGCGCGATGTAGTGGTTCTGGAACTCCTTCTCGGTCTCGGCGCGGACGGGCCACGGCGAGTTCTCGAACAGCGCGTTGATGCGCGGGATCAGGCCGCGCGCCGCGTCCGCGTCCGTCGCCTTGAGCCAGATCATTGTGTAGAGGCCCGCGGACTTCGGGAGCGCCTCGTCGATGACTCTCTGGTCGAAGAAGACCGAGGCCTCGCTCTGCCCCTGGTAGACGGCGCGGATCGTGAACGTGTAGACGCCGGGCCAGATGTCGCCCGTGAGCGTGATCTGCTGGCCCAGCGTCCAGCCGTACTTCTTCATGAGCGTCTCGCCGACGAGGAGGCCGCTCCGGTCGGCCCGCCAGGCCTCGGCCGAGCCCTGGACGACGGCCGAGGCGTCGAAGATGTCGAAGAAGACGGCCGGGTCGACCGCGAAGCGCTGGAAGACGTGAAACGATGAGAAGTCGACGTACCGGCCGCCGAACCAGTTGAAGGGCATGGCGGCCTTCACGCCGGGGAGCTGCCGGATCTTCTCGAGATGCGACGCGGGCATGACGTTCGCGAACGAGACCTTGTGCCGCACCGCGATCCGGAACATCCCGCGCCCCATGGACGGGTCGGCGTCGAGCATCTCGACGAACGTCCCGAGAAGGCAGATGACGAAGAACGGGAGCAGGATCGAGCCGACCGTCAGGCCCGAGCGCGTCTTCTTGCGCAGGAGGTTCTTCAGGACGAGCGGCATGAAGCGCATCAGCCGACCTGCCTCAGCCCGTCCGTGATCGAACGCTGCGCGGAGC
>DATKLW010000099.1:0-11684 GCA_035542215.1 Thermoanaerobaculia bacterium
GGGCCTGCCCTCCCGGGCGAGAGCGCGGGCCTTCACGACCATGGGAAGGTTGATGCCCGAAACGATCTCGACCTTTCCGGCCTCCAGGAACGCGAGCGCGAGGTTGGACGGGGTCCCCCCGAACATGTCCGTGAGGATGACGACCCCGCGGCCCCGGTCGTACTCGGCGATCGCCTTCTCGAGGCGGCGCGTCGCGGCTTCGGTCGCCTCGTCCCATGCGAGGGAGAGCGCGCCGATGTCGTCCGGCTCGTCGGGCTCGAGCATGTGGACGGTCTCGCGAAGGGCGTTCGCGAGCGGTCCGTGCGACAGGAGAAGGAGGCCAACGGCGGGGCCGGTCGGTGCGGTCATGTCAGTCGAGCGCCTCGTCACGGTGCGAGACCCGCACGGGGTACCCCATCGCGGCCAGGTCGCGCGCGAGGCGCTCGGCGACGTAGACCGAGCGGTGGCGCCCGCCCGTGCAGCCGATCCCGATCGTGAGGTACGCGCGGTTCTCCCGCCGGTAATTCGGAAGACAGAACTCCAGGAACCCGCGAAGCTGCCTGTAAAACGGCTCCGTCTGCTCGCCGGCCTCGATGAACCGGGCCACTTCGGGGTCCTTGCCCGTACGCCGGCGCAGGACCGCGTCGAAGTGCGGATTCGCGAGGAACCGGACGTCGAAGCAGAGGTCGAGCGCGGGCGGCAGGCCGTGCTTGAACCCGAAGGACACGAGCGAGACCGCCAGGACGCCGGGATCCCCCGGCTCGCGGAAATGCTCGGCAACCGCGGCGCGAAGCTCGTGGACGGTCATGACGGTCGTGTCGATGACGAGGTCGGCCTTCGCCTTGACCTCGGCGAGCTCGCGCCGCTCGTAGGCGACGGCTTCGGCAACCGAACGGCCCGCGCCCAGCGGATGCGGCCGGCGCGTCTCGGAGAAGCGGTTCAGGAGGGCTTTTTCCTCGCAGTCGAGGAAGAGGAGCGTGATCGGGAGCCGGCTGCGGAGCGCCTCGAGGAGCTCCGGAAAGCGCGTCGCGAAATCCGGGTTCCTCACGTCCAGAACGACGGCGTTCCGCTTGTGCGCCGTCCGGTCGGCCGCGACTTCCCCCGCGTACTCCTCGAGGAGGGAAAGCGGCAGGTTGTCGACGGTCGCGTAGCCGATGTCCTCGAGGGCGTGCGCGACATAGCTTTTCCCCGAGCCTGAGAGCCCCGTCGCGATGACGAGGCGGGACCCTTCGCTCATCGCTCGCGCTCCCGAGCCGTGAGTCGCCGCCGGGTGCGCCGCGCGAGATGGTCGGCGGCCGCCTTGCGGACGATCTCGTCGTGCACCCGCTGCGCGATCTCCCGGGCGGCGTTGAAGCCGCGGCGTTTCAGGAGC
Organism: Thermoanaerobaculia bacterium; assembly: GCA_035542215.1. Taxonomy (GTDB): domain Bacteria; phylum Acidobacteriota; class Thermoanaerobaculia; order UBA5066; family UBA5066; genus Fen-183. The sequence goes on from DATKLW010000099.1 coordinate 1,352, forward strand.
TGATTGCGGGCCGCGATCTCGACGAGGAGCGCGACGTCGCGGCCCGTCGCGACCGGCATCCTCACCCGGGGCACGGCGACGCCGAGGATGTCCTCGAACTCGTCGTCGAGTCCGAGGCGGTCCACCTCGGTCTGGTCGTCCCAGTCCTTGAGCTGGATGACGAACTCGACCGTGTGGCGTTCGAGGACCGCCGCGACGCCGAAGAGCATCGGGACGTTCACGATCCCGAGGCCGCGCAGCTCCATGTGGTGGCGGATCAGACCCGAGGACGAGCCGATCAGGACGTCGTTCGGGAACCTCTGGACGACGACGAGGTCGTCCGCGACGAGGCGGTGTCCGCGCTGCACGAGAGAGAGCGCGCACTCGCTCTTGCCGACCCCCGAATCGCCGAGGAGCAGCGTTCCGAGGCCGCCGACCTCCATGAGGACTCCGTGCAGCGTCGCGCGGGGCGCGAGGGACTCCTCGAGGAACGCCGTGAGGCCTTCGATGACGCTGCTCGTGAGCCGCTCCGTCGTGAAGAGCGGAATGTTCCGGCGGCGGCACAGGCCGGTCAGCACGGAGCCGGGGTGGATTCCCTTCGTGACGACGACCGCCGACAGCGGAAGGTCCGTGAACGCCTCGAGCCTCTCGCGGACGACGGACGGCGGGAGCGTCTTCAGGTAGTTGAATTCGGACGCCCCGAGGATCTGGACCCGGTTCTCCTTCACGTAGTCGATGAAGCCGGCGATCGCGAGGCCGGGCTTCTGGACCCGGGGCCAGTCGACCCGGCGGTCGAGACCCTTGTGGCCGGCGACGAGCTTGAGGTTCAGCGAGGCGAGGGCGGGGGACCTGAGGTCGATCGCCCGCACGGACGGGGCTTTCGGCTCGGGCGGATTGCGCATCGGTTACTCGGGCACGACGAGGTGCAGCCCCCCGTCGCGCCGCCGGAACAGGAACCGGATCGCGTGGCCGGACGCGGCGTCGCGGAACACCATGAACTCGCGCCGGGACGCGGCAAAGTGCGTGAGGGCGTCCTCCTCGAACATCGCACGCGGGCTGACGTTCTCGCGCTTCGGCCCCGGAACGGGGGCCGGCGCGGGCTCCTGCGTGGGCGGCGCCCAGGTTCCGGCGCCCCGGACGCCGGAGGGACGATGTTTCTTGGTTTCCTTCACGATCGCCTTGGTCTCGCGGGCCTGTCCCGCGAGGCGCTCCATCGCCGCCTGGGCCGCGGTCCGCTGGTCCGCGCCCCGCCCGACCGCGGTGATCGTCCGTGTCTTCCCGAGCACGGCGACCTCGACCTCGACGTCCATCTTCCCGGCGGTCACGACGATTCGAGCCTCCGCGCGCGGCGGGAGCACCCGCTCGAGGCGCGCGAGCTTCTTCTCGACGACCTCGCGGACGCCGGAGTGGATCCGGATGTGACGTGCCGTGTAGTCCGTCTTCATGGCTCCTCCTCTTCCGAAGGCCCTTCGGGGCCCTCGGCGGGTCCGGACCTGTCGCCGTTCTCCGGGGCCGCGACGTCGAGAGGCGCCGCCGGCGGCGCCGGGGCTCCGATCCGGCGGATCGAGCTGGCCGGGATGCGGAGTTCCTCGCGGTACTTCGCGACGGTTCGGCGGGCGATCTGGATCCCTTCGCGGGAGAGAAGCTCGGCGAGCCGGGCGTCCGAGAGGGGGTGCGCCGCGTCCTCGGCCTCGATCAGGCCGCGGATCTTGTTCTTGACGGCGAGGGACGAGACGTCCTCTCCCGCCGACGACGCGATTGCCGAATGGAAGAAGAATTTCATCGGGACGAGGCCGCGGGGCGTCGCCATCCACTTGTTCGAGACCACACGCGAGACCGTGCTCTCGTGCATCCCGATGTCTTCGGCCACGTCGCGCAGGACGAGGGGCTTGAGGTGCGCAACGCCGTAGTCGAGAAAATCGCGCTGCTTTTTCACGATCGACTCGGCGACGCGCACGATCGTGCGCTTTCTCTGGTCGAGGCTCTTCAGAAGCCACTGCGCCGCGCGCATCTTCTCGCGCAGGTAGCTCTTTCCCTCGCCGTCGAGGTTCCCGTCGCGCGACAGGAGCATCCGACGGTACAGGGCGGAGACCTTCAGCCGCGGGAGGCCGTCGTCGTTGAACACGACGACGTAGTCGTCCTCGACCTTCACGACGGCGACGTCCGGCTCGACGTAGATCGTGCGCGACGAGTCGTAGCGCCGGCCGGGCTTCGGGTCGAGCCTGCGGATCCACTCGAGCGCCTGCTGGATGTCCTCGAGGGGCACGCCCATCTGGCGGGCGAGGAGCGCCGGAGGTTTCGTGCCGAGCTCCGCGAACCGCTGGGTCACGAGCTCGACGAGGAGCGGCGTCGCGACGTTCGCGGCGCGGGCCTGCAGGAGGAGGATCTCCGAAAGGCTGCGGCCGCCCACGCCGACAGGGTCGAAGGACTGAAGGAGCGCGAGAGCCTTCTCGGCCGTTTCGGCGGAGCACGGGACCGCCGCGACGATCTCCTCGAGCGTCACGCGGAGACAGCCGTCCGGATCGACGTTCCCGATCAGAAAGCCGCAGGCCTCGCGCACGTCCGCGGGCGCGTCCGATACGCCGAGCTGCTCGGTGAGATGAGCCTCGAGGCCGGGAGGCGACTCCGGGCGGTTCTCGAGCGAGAACTCCTCGCCTTCCTCGCTCATCCGCGGCGCCGTGGAGGTGCCCTCCATGTAGTCGCCGAAGTACGCCTCGAGGTCGAGGTCCGAGAACGGCTCGTCCGTGGCTCCGGTCGAAGAGTCGACGACGGGCTCGGGAGCCGGGACGTCGGACGTCGGCGCGGGAAGCGCCTCGGCGGACTCGGCGCGGGCGTCGGCGGCCGTCTCCGCGGCAGCGAACTCCCGATCGTCGGCGACGGCGGCCTCGAGCGCCGCGTCCGGGGCCTCCGCGGACGACGCGAGCTCGAGCTCCCGGGTCTCGGCGACCCCCGGCTCCTCGTCGGGCCCTTCCCCCTGCGCGGCATCCTCCTCGTCGAGGACGGGGTTCGAGACCAGCTCCTGGTTGACGACGTCCTGGAGCTCCAGGCGCGTCATTTGCAGGAGCTTGATCGCCTGCTGCAGCGTCGGCGTCATGACGAGACGCTGCGAGAGTCTCAGCGAGAGTTTCTGTTCGAGTCCCATTTGAAATCGGAATCCCGGCCCTTTGGATCCGGCCTTGGCACGATTCTAGCTCTGAGACCGTCCCCGCGGCCGGATCGGCCTCAGTCCAGCCTGAAGGTCTCCCCCAGGTACACGCGCCGCACCTCGGGATCGGCCGACAGGGTCTCGGGCGACCCCGTCTTGAAGATCGTGCCGGAGTGGATGATGTAAGCGCGGCTCACGATCGCCAGCGTGTCGCGGACGTTGTGGTCCGTGATGAGGATCCCGATCCCCGCCCCGGCGAGGTCCCGGATGACCTGCTGCAGGTCGAGGACCGTGATCGGGTCGATTCCGGCGAAAGGCTCGTCGAGAAGGATGAAGCGCGGCGAGAGCGTGAGAGCCCGGGCGATCTCGAGGCGCCGCCTCTCGCCGCCCGAGAGCGTGTCCGCCACCGAGTGCGCGAGGTGCGAGAGCTTGAATCGATCGAGGAGGCCGTGCGCCGTGCTCTCCCGCTCGGTGCGGTCGCCGGGGAGCGTCTCGAGGATCGCAAGGAGGTTCTCCAACGCGGTCATCCGCCGGAAGATCGACGGCTCCTGCGGGAGATAGCCGAGGCCGCGCCGCGCACGGCGGAACATCGGAAGGGTCGTCACGTCTTCGCCGTCGAGGAGGACGGAGCCCGCGTCCGGCATCACGAGCCCGACCGCCATCGAGAACGTCGTCGTCTTGCCGGCCCCGTTCGGGCCGAGGAGACCGACGACCTCGCCGCCCTCGACCCGGATGTTCACGTCGTTGACGACCGTCCTCCCGCGGTAGACCTTCCGGAGGGCGCGTCCTTCCAGAAGAGGCGGCGCGGCGCTCACGAGCCCTCCGGACGGAGGACGGTTTCGGTCGGCACCTTGCTGCCGGTCTCGACGTCCACCTGCGAGCGGCCCTGCCGGAACGTGAGGGCGGCGCCGGTCGACTTGTTGCCCCGGCCGTCGAGCGCGGTCGCCGGAGAGCCCTCGAGCGTGACGGCCTCCGTCACGGGCCGCCAGATCGCCTTCGTCCCCTCCCCGCGGCGGTGCTCTGCGCGGTCCTCGACGACGACGGCTCCGCGCGCCTCGGCATACTCGATCGCGCGCGTCTCCGTCAGGCGGATGTCCGTCACGTCGGCGTCCATCGTCCAGGGTCCCGACGTGATCGTCGCATGACCCTCCAGCCGGACGAAGCGGTCGGACTCCCGGTGCGTCAGGACGTCGCTGGCGGCGTTGACGGTCTCCGGGCCCGCCGGGGCCGCGCCCTTGCCCGTCTTTCCCTTCGGCGCCGGGGTCTCGCGCCGGAAGAACGCCCGCACGTTCTGCTCGGCGCGGAGCGTCTTCTCCCTGTCGTCCAGCTCGAGCGACCCGCAGCGGAGGACGTTCTCGTTCTGCCAGGCGCGGACGGAGCCGGTGAGGAGGACCTTCGAGGTCCGGCTCGAGAAGCGGAGCGTGTCCGACTCCGAGAAGAACGGCGCCGCGCTGTCGCTTCCGAGGAGGCCGATGCGCCGGTCGCCCGCGCCGCCGAGGTACGTCGTCTTCACGTCGCCGGCCGCGTCCACGCGCTCCTCCCGGCGGTTCCACGCGAGCGTCCGCGCGCGGATCGTGCCGTGCTCGTCGCGATAGTCGGCGGGAACGCCCGGCTCGCCGGAGAAGACGGCCGTCTCGTCGCGGCCCCGGAGCGTGGCATGCGGCGCCTTGACCGCCGCGCGCGTGCCGTCCGTCGCCGCGACGTTCCGGTCGAACGTCCCGGTGTCCAGCGTGAGCCCGGCGCCGAACGTGAGGCGCGCGAAGCCGGCCGACAGCGTCCTGAGGCCGGACCCGGGCGGACCTCCCGTGCGTCCCGACTCGGCGGCGCGGAGGTCGTCCGGGACGACCAGCTCGGCGAGGCGGCCGTTTTCGAAACGTCCCGTGAACCGCGGCGCCTCCGCCCGGCGCGCGCCGGCCGCGTCCGACGGGGCCATGTCCATCCGTGCGGCTGGGGATGCGCTCGCCTCGAATCCGGCCGGCCGGCCCTCGGCGTCGACCGTGAGGTCGAGGACGTCGCCGGCCACGGTCAGGGCGGCCGGGGGCTGGCCGGCGTCGGGCGGGACGAGGAGCCGGGCGTCGGCCGTCGCCTTCAGATGGCTGCCCTCGGGCCGCGCCTCCCTCAGGAACGTCTGCGCCCGGAGGAGGAACCGGTCGGTCTTCAGAACGGAGCCTCCGGTCGCCTCGAGCCGGCCGTCCCGGCCGATGACGACCTTCGGGGCGCGCAGCTCCACGGGCCTGCCTTCGTCGCCGCGGCCGCGCATCCGCGCGTTCCCGTCGAGAACGAGGACGCCGTCGCGCGTGTCGACCGAGCCCAGGTTTGCGTTCGCGACGAGCCCGCCGCGCGTCGCGTCGACGGGCCCCTCGGACGCGAGGAGCCGGCGGGCCGGGTCGTAGCGGAACGAAGCGCCCGTGACCCGCATCTCCTCCCCCGCCACCTCGACGCCGTCGAAAACCCGGAACGCGCGCGACCCCTCCGCGAGCTCGGCGCGCGGCGCGCGGATCGAGACGGCCTCCCCCTCTTTCGCCTCCCGCGATTCGAAAACGACGTCCTTCAGCCGGAAGAAACGTTCCCCCTTCTCGTCGAAGCGGACGGCCTCGGACGCCGTCACGCGATAGCGCCCCTCGGACTCCCGCGTCTCGTCGTACTGGAAGTCGCGGAAGCGCATCCGGTCGCGCGCGCCGTTCGCCTCGGCGATGAGCGTCTCGGCGACCGGGTCGCTCGCGCCTTCCGTCCGGGCGCCCGGCTTGCGATACGAGAGGACGACGAGCCCCGCGAAGGCCGCGGCGAGCAGGGCAACGGCGGCGCGCGCGAGGCGCGCGAATCGGCTCACACGGCCTCCGGCGTCATGTCGACCACCGTGAGGCCCGGCCGGCCCGTGAACGAATCGATCGAGAGGTTGGCGGCGACATCCCAGCGGCCCGCGCGCGACGAGCCGTCGATCTCGGCGAGGTTCCAGCCGACCGCTTCGAGACGGCGCCCCGACGAGGCGAAGGAGACGCGAAGGCCGGCCTCACCGACGGGTTTGCCGCGACCGTCCCACGTCAGGCCGCGGAGAAGGAGAAGGGGCTTCGGGTTCTCCTGCCCGTGCGGCTCGAAGCGCTCGAGCGCCCGCGCGAGCGCCTCGTCGGCTTCGGGCGCCTCGACTTCCGTGTCGAGCTCGAGCTCGGACGCCCACTCCTCCTCGTCGCGCGCGGCGGCAAAGGCGGCGCGCAGGTCCTCGCGGAACGCCTCCCACGAAGCGCTCGGCAGGGTCAGGCCGAGCGCGGCGGCGTGACCGCCGAACTCCTTCGTGTAACGGGCGGCGACGGGCGCGACGCGCTCGTAGAGCGGCGTGCGGCCGTACGAGCGCCCGCTGCCGGCGACGGCCTCTCCGTCGTTCGACAGGAGGAGGACCGGCCGCCCGACTTGCTGCGCGACGCGCGAGGCCGCGATCCCGAGGACGCCGCGGTGCCAGCCCTCGGCCGCGGGTCCCGCCTCGACGATGACGGCGTCGCGGGCCGGGTCGAAGGTCGTCTCGAGGCGCGCGAGGACCGTCTCGACGAGCTTCTCCTGCACGGCGCGGCGCTCGTCGTTCGAGGCCTCGATCTCGTCGGCGAGGACCTCGGCGCGTGCCGCGTCGGCGGTCGTGAGGAGCTCGAACGCCCGCGCCGCGTGGTCGATGCGGCCCGTCGCGTTGAGCCGGGGCGCGATCCGGAACGCGACTTCCCTCGTGGACGGAGCGCGGCCCGCGGGGACGCCCGACCGCCTGAGGAGGGCGGCGAGGCCCGGGGAGCGCGGGTCGGCGAGGCCCGCGAGCCCCCAGGCCACGAGGACCCGGTTCTCGCCCGTCAGGGGCACCATGTCGGCCACCGTCGAGAGCGCCGCGATCTTCGCGAGCGACGCGAGCCAGCGCCGCCGGGCCGGAGCGTCGATCCCGACGCGCGCGCCGGAGTGGATGAGGAGGGCCTCGGTGAGTTTCCACGCGAGACCGGCGCCGCAAAGCTCCTTGAACGGGTACCGGCAGCCCGGCAGCTTGGGATCCACGAGGACCGCACCTTCGGGCAGAGCCGCGGGCGGGAGGTGATGGTCCGTGACGACGACGTAGACGCCGCGGCTCGTCGCTTCGGCGACGGTCTCCACGGCCGTGATCCCGCAGTCGACCGTGACGATCCCCTCCGGCTCGTGCTCCTCGAGCGCGCGCCGGAGCGCCGGCGCCCGGAGGCCGTAGCCGTCGTGGAGGCGGTGCGGGATGAAGGGGCGGGCGTCCGCGCCGAGCTTCTTCAGCGCCGTCGTGAGGATCGCGAGGGCGCCGATTCCGTCGCAGTCGTAGTCGCCGAAGACGACGACGCGGCCGCCGCGGGCCGCCGTCTCCGCGAGCCTTTCGACGGCCTCGGGGAGGCCGCCCATTCCGAACGGGTCGTGGAGGCCGTCGGGCGCGGGTGCGAGATGCGTGCGTGCGGCCTCGACCTCGGCGAAACCGCGGGCCGCGAGGACGCGGGAGGCCGCCGGCGGAAGCGCCAGCTCGCGCGCGAGCCGCGCGGCCGCTTCAGGGTTCTGCGCCCGCAGACGGCGCCGGACCAGGCGCGGGGCGCGGACCCGCGCGCTCACGCGCCTTCCCAGGCCCCCATCGCGCGGAATTTCGCGTAGCGGGCGTCGACGAGCGCGTCCGCCGGCAGCCCCGCGAGACGGTCGAGGATCTGCGCGACGGAGCGGCCGACGGCGTCGATCGTCGCGACCGGGTCCGCGTGGGCGCCGCCGGCAGGCTCGGGGATGACCTCGTCGATGACGCCGAGCGCCTTGCAGTCCGCGGCCGTGAGGCGGAGGGCCTCGGCCGCCTCCTTCGCCTTCCCCTGGTCCTTCCAGAGGATCGCGGCGCAGCCCTCCGGGGAGATGACGGAATACACGGAGTGCTCGAGCATGAGGACTGCGTCGGCGATCCCGATCCCGAGCGCGCCGCCGGAGCCGCCTTCGCCGATCACGGTCGCGACGATCGGCGTCTTCAGGCCGGCCATCTCGAGGAGGTTCCGCGCGATCGCCTCGGACACGCCGCGCTCCTCGCTCTCGAGCCCCGGGTACGCGCCCGGCGTGTCGATGAACGTCAGGACGGGCTTGCGAAACTTTTCGGCGAGCTTCATGACGCGGAGGGCCTTGCGGTAGCCCTCGGGGCGCGGCATCCCGAAGTTGCGCTTGATCTTCTCCTTCGTGTCGCGGCCCTTCTGGTGGCCGACGACGGCGACGGCGCGGTCCCCGAGCCAGCCGAAGCCCGCGACGATGGCCGGGTCGTCCGCGAACGCGCGGTCGCCCTTCCACTCGACGAAGTCCTGAACGAGGACGCGGACGTAATCGAGCGTGAACGGCCGGTTCGGGTGGCGCGCGACGAGCGTCTTCTGCCAGGGCGTGAGGTTCTCGTAGATCTCGCGCTGGAGCTTCGTGAGCTTCTCGCGCAGCTTCAGGACCTCGCGCGTCTTCGCGGGGCTCTCCGCGAAGCCCTGGAGCTCTTCCAGCCGCCGCCGCACGCGGTCGAGGGGCTGCTCGAACTGGGCCTCGTTCGCCACGCCGAGACTGTAGCAGAGGGCTCCCCGTCTCGCTCGACAGGGCATGCCGTTACGGGCAAGCTACGAAGAGAGATTTCTTCGAGTGGAAAAGAAGATGGCCGGACACCCCGCCGCCGCAGCACCCTCTCGGTCCCGGCGCATCGCTCGGATCCTTGCCCTCAACGTCCTCGTCTTCATCGCGCTGCTCGTCCTCGTCGAGGGCCTCTCGAGCGGGCTGCTTCTCGTTCAGGACCTCGCCGCGCTCCACGTCCCGCCCTACCGGCGGCACACGAACTACGACGCCGAGCTGGGTTGGGTCGACAAGCCGAACGTCCACATCCCCGACCTGTACGGGCCGGGCCTTTCCTTCACGACGAACAGCGCCGGCTTCCGGAACAAACGCGAGTTCGCCCTCCATGTACGGAACGGCACGACCCGCGTCGTCTGCACGGGCGACTCGTTCACGCTCGGCGTGGGCGTCGACGACGACCAGACGTGGTGCTCCCTCCTGATGGTTCTCGATCCCGGGATCGAGGCGGTCAACATGGGACAACCCGGCTACGGCGTCGACCAGTCGTACCTGCTTTACAAACGCGCGGGAGCGCGGATCGACCACAACACCCACCTCTTTGCGCTCATCGGCGGCGACGTCGACCGGATGCTGTCGGCGCAATTCCAGGGGTACGACAAGCCGCGGCTCGAGGCCGTGAACGGGACGGTCGTCGTGAGGAACGTGCCCGTTCCTCGGCGTTCGTACGTCTTCCCGTGGCTCACGGACCGCAGAGGGGTTTTCAACACCCTCCGGACCGCGGAGCTTGCGAGGCGGATCCTCCATCGGACCGGCGCTCAGCCGCCCCAGGACGCGAGCGGGAAGACCTCCGAGCTCCTGCGCTTGCTGCTCCTCGACCTGAAGCGTCTCAACCGTGAGCGCGGGAGCACGCTCGTCGTCGTCTACCTTCCCGCTCTCTCGGACTTCGACCCCGGCGCGTCGGGCGGCTGGCTGGAGACGATGAGGAACGAGGCGCGGGCGGCCGACGTGCGGTTCGTCGACGTCCTCGGGCGCTTCCGGTCGCTGTCCCGGGAAGAGGCGCTGAGCATGTTCATTCTGCCGGGACACGGCACGTACCCGGGCGTCAACCACCTGAACGCGAGCGGGAACGCCTTCGTCGCGAAGGTGATCGACGAGGAGCTGAAGCGCCTCTAGAGAAGGTTCTGCGGGTCGACGTCCAGCTTCGGCGGATCGGGCAGCCCCGCGAGGACGTGCGCGGCCTCCGCGATCGCCTCGCGCTTCTCGGCCTTCACGACGAGGTGATAGCGCCAGAGACCCTTGAGGCGCTCGAGCGGCGCGGGCGCCGGGCCGAGGAGCTTCACCCTCGCGGCGACGGGCGACGACAGGAGCGCGGTGAAGGCCTCCCCCGCAAGGCGGTGCGCCTTCGCGAGGTCTGAATCCGCGAAGAGCGCGAGGAGGAGGCGTGTGTACGGCGGGTACCGGAACGCCTTGCGGAAGCGCAGCTCGGCGTCCGCGAACGCGACGTGGTCCTGCCGCACGGCCGCCCGGATCGCCTCGTGGTCCGGGCGCGAGGTCTGGACGGCGACGACGCCCGGCTTGTCGCCCCGCCCGACGCGTCCCGCCGCTTGCGTGACGAGCTGGAACGTCCGCTCGGTCGCGCGGAAATCCGGGAACGACAGGAGCGCG
>DATKLW010000100.1:0-6369 GCA_035542215.1 Thermoanaerobaculia bacterium
AAAAGCCCGCCGCTCAGAGAGCGTTAGATGCGTGTAGTCCGCGGTCTTCTGGAAGGTTTTTTTGAGCGCCTTTATTTCCGAAAGACCTCGACGAGCTGCGCGCTTGATGACGGCATCCTCGCGCGCCTGGTGCATGGCCGCGCGTCGATCATCCATAGTGAGCTTCTCGAAGTCCTTGATCCGTTCCTGTTCGGCGTAACGGCGATTCATCCAGGCTGCGTGGAGCTCGGCGCTGCCGAGTCCGTACTTCTGCTTTACGGCCAGGACATCCGCGTCCTTCTGCTTCCATGACCTGTCTTCGATGACAAGAGCCAGGAGCACGAAGTGCGTCGTATTCCCACCGATCTCTGGCGTACCAGACTCGTCGAGGTACGCGATCCGCATGGGTCAGATCAGAGACAAAAAAAGCGTCCGGGGTGGTGCCTTCGGCTCCACATGAGGCGCGTCGCGTCTCAACCCAGTCGCAAGTGGAATTTTGGGCCCGATCGCCGGGTTGTCAAGCCCTATTCGCTCGAACATTGATAGGCGACAGCCTATCAATGAATTACAAGAATCTCAAGGACGGGATTTCAGTTTTCTCCTCTCGCCCGGGGGCCCGGTTGGCGCTGTTCGCGCCGCTTGCGCGGCCACCCTTCTGGGAACGGTTGATGGGATTGAGCGCTCGACATTCAGCTTGCAGAGCATTCGCGCACGCGAGGCAGGCTCGTGATGTTTGTAAGAAACGTGTGTCCAGTCGGTTGCAAGAGTATGGCGAATTCAGGACGACCCAGGAGGGCTCAGAACACTTCGGAAAGGGCGTACTGAACTCTGACTGAACTTTCGACCGAATTCGTTTCGCCTATAAGTTGGAGCGGGTGATGGGGCTTGAACCCACGACATCCAGCTTGGGAAGCTGGCGTTCTACCACTGAACTACACCCGCTCGAGGCGACCGGCGGTGCTGAAACTACTTGGCGGCAAGGGGTTCGTCAAGCTTCCGGCCGGGAGCGGCCCTGCCGGTGACAGACTCCGCGCATGTCCGCTCCAGTCCGCGCGACGGCCGCCTTCGGACTCGCGTTCTTCCTGAGCTGCGTCGGGTTCGGGTCCCGAAGCTCCACTGGTTCCTCTACCCGGCGAGGCGGTCACGGCCCATCCAGGGCCTGCTTGTACGCCGACAGGTGCCGGATCGCCGCGGCGGGCCTGCCGAGCTTCTCGTAGAGAAGGCCGAGGTTGTAGTGCGCATCGAGGAAGTCGGGATCCGACGCGAGCGCGCGCTCATAGGCCTGCGCGGCCTCGCGCAGGGTCCCGCGATCCTCGAGGGCGACGCCGAGGTTGAACGCGGCGGCCGCGTGCTTCGGGTTCGCGGTGAGCGCGATCCGGTAGTGGACCTCCGCTGCGCCCGTCTTGCCGTCCTCGTGCAGGAGCCGCCCGAGGTTGACGTGCGCGTCCGCGTGGTGCGGCTCGAGCTCGACGGCGCGCCGGTATGCGTCGCGCGCGTCCTTCGGTGAGGAAGCTTCGATGTCGCACCCGAGGCGGTACCAGTCCGCGGCGCCGAGCTTCTCGCCTTCCTTGCGCGCCTCGGCGGCGGCCTTCCGCGCGTGCGGCGCAGCCGCCGTCGCGACCTCGGCCACGGCGAAGTCGAAGAGCGCCTGGCCCGACTCGGGGTTCCACACGGACGCGCCGTCGCGCGCGACGACGCGCTTTCCGTCCGCGCTGATCCTCACGCCGGTGATCGCCCGGCCCTCGGGGAGCTGAGCCCGCAGCTGCTCGAGCGACCGGCGCACCGTGGCGGCAGGGACCTTCGCCTCGGCGAGACCTTTGGCCGTGCGCAGGAGGACGAGGTCCTGGAACGAGAGGCGGAGGTCCGGCGACGCGGCGAGCCCGAGCCACCCGGCCCACGTCAGGACGCGCGGGAGGGGGACGCCGAGGACGGTGGCCGCATCGCGGACGGAGTAGCCTCTCAGCCTTTCTTCCGTCCGTTCCCGACCGCGCGCAGCTTCGTCCGCGCCTCTCCGCGCGTCGCGTCGGCGCGCGTCGCCGGCTTGCGCTCGGGGGCGGCGGCCTCGCCCTTCGCCGCGGGCTTCCGGCCCGTGCGCGAAGCAAGGCTCGCCTTGAGCGCCTCCATGAGGTCGATGACCTGCGTCTTCGGCGCGGGGGACTCGGCCGCCGAGATCTCCTGGCCGGCGATCTTCTTCTGGATGAGGCCCTCGATGCGCTCCTTGACCTCGTCCTTGTAGTTCTCGGGGTGGAACTCGTCGGATGCGATCTGGTCCGTGAGCTGGATCGCGAGCTTCAGCTCGGCGTCCTTCACGTCGGCCTTCGGGAGCTCGACCTCGGTGAAGGAGCGGACCTCGTCGGCATAGTGGAGCTGCTGCATCATGAGCCCGCCCTCGTGGCCCGTCACGGGCCGCACGACGACGAGGTACTGCTTTCCCCTCGCCGCGTACTTCGCGAGGCCGCAGCGGCCCGTGTCGGTCATCGCGCGCGAGAGGAGCCGGTACGCCTTGTCGGCGCCCTTGCCGGGGGAAAGGTAGTAGCCCTTGTCGAAGTAGACGGGGTCGATCTTCGCGAGCGGCACGAACTCCGTGATCTCGATGACCTGGTTCGCCTGTTCGTCGAGCGCCTTGATCTCGGCCGGCGTGAAGACGACGTACTGGCCCTTCTCGAACTCGTAGCCCTTCACGATCCGGTCGCGCTCGACGATCTCGCCGTCCTTGCTGCAGACGAGCTGCTGTTTGACGCGCGCATGGTCGGTCTCGTGGAGCATGTTGAAAGAGACGGCGGCCTTGGATTCGCTGGCCGAATGCAGGTTCACCGGAATCGAGACGAGCCCGAAGGAGATCGTGGCGGCGCCGGTCGGTTTGAGTGCCATAAGGCCCGCAATTCTACGCTTCGCAGCGCGACGGGGTCTCAGCGGGCCCCGCCCGGTCTCCCGGGGAATCGACCGTACGTTCAGAGGGATGAGACATTTGCATCATGGATGCAGTCTCAGGAAAGGTGGAGCATAATGAAGAGTGTTGAGACTTAGTCTCAACGGAAACGAGCATCGCGTGACCCTGAAGAATCCCGTGAAGATTTCCTCGACCCTTGCGGACCTCAGGCCGGGGCAGAGCGGCACCCTGACGACCCTGGACCTGCCCGCGGGCGACGCCCAGCGTCTCATGGAGCTCGGCTTCCTGCCGGGGAGCGTGATCGTGGCCGCGCGCAGCGCGCCGGGAGGCGATCCCCGGGTCTACCGGGTCGAGGGAACGGAGTTCGCGCTGCGCGGCGACACGGCGCGGCAGATCCACGTCGACGCTTCCACCGTCGCGCGCGCGGCGGAGGAAGACCGGTGAGCGCGACGCACGAGTGCGCCGGCTGCCCGGTCGCCTCTCTTCCGGTCGTCGGACCGCACCACCGTCTCGTCGGCCTCGTGGGCCCGCCGAACTCGGGGAAGTCGACGCTCTTCAACCGCCTCACGGGGCTGCGTCAGAAAGTCGCGAACTACCCGGGCGTCACGGTGGAGGAGAGGCGCGGCCGCGCGCGGCTCGACAGCGACACCGAGGTCGTCCTGATCGACCTGCCGGGCGTCTACAGCCTGACGCCTCGCTCGGAGGACGAGCGGGTGACGCGCGATGTCCTCGCCGGCGAGATGGAAGGGCAGCGCAGGCCGGACGCGATCCTCCTGATCCTCGACTCGACGAACCTCAAGCGGCATCTCGTCCTCGCGGCGCCGGTGCTCGCTCTCGGCCTCCCGACGCTCGTCGTCCTGAACATGGCGGACGAGCTCGAGTCGCGCGGCGGGTCCGTGGATCCGGCGGCGCTGGCCGGGCAGCTCGGCGCGCCGGTGGCGCTCGTGAGCGCGTCGAAGGGCGAGGGAATCCAGACCGTTCTCGATTTCCTCGACGGCGCCGTCGGCGTCCCGCGGGCGATGGACCTTCCCACGCTCGCCGACATTCCGAGGTGCCGCCAGTGGGCGGTCGGCGTCGGCGACCGGGCGGGCTACGCCGCGCCCGCCCCGCCGCTCTGGACGCGCCGGCTCGACGCGGTCTTCCTGCACCCGGTCGCGGGTCCGCTCGTCTTCCTCGCGGTCGTCGTCGCCGTCTTCCAGACGATCTTCTCGGCGGCGCGGCCGCTCATGGACCTCGTGGACGCCGGGATCCGGGCCTCGGGCGCGTGGGTCGGCGCGCTCCTCCCCGCGTCTGCGCTCCGGAGCCTCCTCGTCGAGGGCGTCTGGGGAGGCGTGGGGTCGGTTCTCGTCTTCCTTCCGCAGATCCTGCTGCTGTTCCTCTTCATCGGGCTTCTCGAGGACTCCGGCTATCTCGCCCGCGCGGCGCTCATCGCGGACCGGACGATGCGCAAGGCGGGCCTCCAGGGGAAATCCTTCCTTCCGCTTCTCTCGGCCTACGCATGCGCGGTGCCGGCGGTCCTCGCGGCGCGGACGATCGAGAACAAGCGCGACCGGATCGCGACGATCCTCATCGCGCCGTTCATGACGTGCTCGGCGCGCCTCCCCGTGTACACGCTCATCATCGCCGCGTTCATTCCGGAGAGGCCGATCCTCGGGCCGTTCCTCGGAACGCGCGCGGCCGCGATGCTCGGCCTCTACCTTCTCGGGTTCCTCGCGGCGTTCGGGACCGCGCGGCTCCTGAAGTCGTCGGTCCTGAAGAGCGACGGCTCCCCGTTTCTCCTCGAGATGCCGCCGTACCGGCGGCCCACGCTCCGCCAGGTCGTCCTCCGGATGTACGACCGGTCGAAGATCTTCCTGCGCCGTGCGGGCACCGTGATCCTCGGCGTCGCGATCGTCCTGTGGGTGCTCGCGCACCTGCCGCTCTCGGCCGGGCAGATGCCTGCGATCGGGAACAGCGTCGCGGGCACGCTCGGGCGGGCGCTCGAGCCCCTCGTCCGGCCGCTCGGGTTCGACTGGCGGATCGCCATCGGCCTCGTGACGTCGCTCGCGGCGAGAGAGGTCATCGTCGGAACGCTCGGAACGCTCTACGGAATGGACGCTGGCGCGGGGACGGCGGGGCTGCAGACCGCGCTCAGGCACGACCTCACGCCGGGCGGCGCGGTCGCGCTCCTCGTTTTCTTCGCCTTCGCGATGCAGTGCCTCTCGACGGTGGCCGTCGTCCGGCGCGAGACGGGCGGCTGGAGGTGGCCGGCCATCCAGTTCGCGTACATGGGGCTCCTCGCCTACTCCGGCGCGTTCGTCGCGAACCGCGTCGTTACGATGCTCTTGAGCTGATCGCGCGGCGGCGGGTCTTGCGGACGTCGCGGCCGGCGGCCTCGGAGGAGCTCGCGGCGCATTTCGTCGTGCAATACATCCCGAGCTGCTCCAACATCTTGCATTCCTCGGTCCCGCAGACGGGACAACGGGCGCAGGTGTGGTACCCCTCGTCGTTGAGGCTCGAGCCGGACGCCGGGAGGTCCGGGCTCGGCTTCGTCGCTGGGCTCATTCCTACCTCCTCAGCCTGCCCAAATATAAGAGAGGTTACGCGGCGCGTCAACTCGTTGCGTTATCCGAGACGGTCGACCCGTCCCGCCTCGAGGGCGCGCGCGGACTGACGGCCGAGGACCCTCACGCCGTGGATCATCGCGACGAAGCGCGGGTCCCTCGTGTGGCCGAGCGTGAAACGGCGGTAGATCTGCTGCGCGATGACCGCGATCTTGAAGAGGCCGAACACGTACGCGAAGAGAACGGCCGGGGCGTCGCGCCCCGTCCTCGCGGCCCAGCGCCCGGCGACCTCGGCGCGGGAGAGGTTGCCCGGGATCAGCGTCGCCCCGAACGGAAGGGCCTTCACCTCGGGCGCGTCGTCCCGTTCGACCCAGTACCCGAGGGTCGTGCCGAGGTCGAGCACGGGATCCCCGAGAGTCGCCATCTCCCAGTCGAGGACGGCGACGATGCCCGGCGGATTCCCGGGGTCGAGGACGAGGTTGTCGTATTTGAAGTCGTTGTGCAGGAGCGCGGGCCGCCCGGCGGCGGGGAGGTGCGCCGCGAGCCACGCCGCGGCGGCGTCGAGCTGCGGCGTCTCCTCCGTCTTCGCGCGCCGCCAGCGCTCCGTCCAGCCGGAGACCTGCCGCGAGGCGTAGCCCTCGGGCTTGCCGAGCGAGGCGAGCGGTCCCGACGATACGTCGAGCGCGTGGAGCTCGGCGAGGCCGTCCACGAGCGCCTCCGAGACCGCGCGCATCCGCGGCGGCGGCAGGTCGACCCCGGAAGGCGGTTCCCGGTCGCGCAGGATCAGGCCGCGGGCGCGTTCCATGAGGTAGAACGGCGCTCCGATCACCGCCGCGTCCGCGCAGTACGCCAGGGCCTTTGGAGCCTTCGAATAGACGGGAGCGAGGGCGGTCAGGACGTCGAACTCCCGGCGCATGTCGTGCGCGGACTTCACCTCGACGCCGCGCGGCGCGCGGC
>DATKLW010000101.1:0-3942 GCA_035542215.1 Thermoanaerobaculia bacterium
AGGGACGAGATCCTCCGTGTCACCGTGGAGGTCTACGAAAGCCAGGGCTTCATCCTCGGTCCGCGCGTCGAGGCGTTCGAGAAGGCCGTCGCCGCATACGTCGGCGCCAAACACGCGATCGGGATGTCCTCGGGCACGGACGCGCAGCTCGCGGTCATGATGGCGCTCGGCGTCGGCCCAGGCGACGACGTCGTGACCTCGCCCTACACGTTCTTCGCGTCCGCGGGCGCGGTCGCCCGCCTCGGCGCGCGGCCCGTCTTCGTCGACATCGAGCCCGGGTCGTTCAACCTCGACCCCGCGAAGCTCGAGCGTGCGCTCACTCCGAAGACGAAGCTCATCCAGCCCGTTCACCTCTACGGCCAGTGCGCCGACATGGACCCGATCCGGGACATCGCGAAGAAGAAAGGCATCCCGGTCCTCGAGGACGCCTGCCAGTCCCTCGGGTCTGCGTACAAGGGTGTGAAAGCGGGCGCGCTCGGGGAGTCGTGCGCGTTCTCGTTCTTCCCCTCGAAGAACCTCGGGGGCTTCGGCGACGGCGGCATGGTCACGACGTCCGACGACGCCCTCGCGACGAAGCTCCGCGCCACTCGAATGCACGGGGAGACGAGCCGCTACCACCACAAGTTCGTGGGCGGGAACTTCCGGCTCGACGCGCTCCAGGCGGCCGTCCTCCACGTGAAGCTCCCGCACCTCGACGGCTGGGGCGAGGCCCGGCGGGCCAACGCGAAGGACATCGAGCGGCGCTACGTCGAGTTCGGCGGCCTTCCGTTCGAGAGGGGCGGCCTCCAGTTTCCGCGCGAGGCCGCTGGCCGGTACCACGTCTACAACCAGTTCGTCGTTCGCGTCGGCGGCGGACGGCGCGACGCGCTCAAGGAGCGGTTCGAGAAGGCGCAGATCGGCTGCGCGATCTACTACCCGGTGCCGCTGCACCTGCAGGAATGTTTCGCCTCGCTCGGGCACAAGGCTGGCGACTTTCCAGAATCCGAACGCGCTGCGAAGGAAACTCTGGCAATTCCCGTGTTTCCGGAGCTCACGGACGGCCAGAAGGCGTTCCTCGCGTTCACCTTGGCGGAGTTCTCGAAGGTCTGAGACGCGTCCGACAGCTGGACTACCTGCACTTTAAGGGTTTCATAGTCAACGCTTTACGCGGAATCTAACAGGATCCTTGACAGATCCCGCGTTCCGTCATAATTTCGTTAGCACTCGCGGTGAGGTTCTGCTAACAGAGCTTCCTGCGGGTCGCACGAACGAAATCGAGGGCAGCACCCTCACCGTCCCTGAAGGAAAGGAGCCAACCCATGAAGGTCCGTCCCCTGTACGACCGGATCCTGGTCAAGCGCGTCGAGCCCAAGGAGCAGGTGCGCGGCGGGATCATCATTCCCGACACCGCCAAGGAGAAGCCGATGGAGGCCAAGGTCGAGGCCGTCGGCGAAGGCAAGTTCGACGACAACGGCAAGCGCGTTCCCCTCGACGTCAAGAAGGGCGACCGCATCCTCATCGGCAAGTACGCCGGCACCGAGATCAAGATCGAAGACGACGAGTACCTGATCCTCCGCGAGGACGAGGTTCTCGCCATCGTCGAGACGAAGTAAGGGAGCACACACATCATGGCTGCCAAGAACATCACCTACGGCGAAGACGCCCGCCAGCACATCCTCCGGGGCGTCAACAAGCTGGCCGACGCGGTCAAGGTCACGCTCGGGCCGAAGGGCCGGAACGTCGTCATCGACAAGAAGTTCGGCTCCCCGACGATCACCAAGGACGGCGTCACGGTCGCCAAGGAGATCGAGCTCGAGAACCCGCTCGAGAACATGGGCGCCCAGATGGTCCGCGAGGTCGCCTCGAAGACCTCCGACATCGCCGGCGACGGCACGACGACGGCCACCGTCCTTGCGCAGGCCATCTACCGCGAGGGCATCAAGATGGTCACCGCGGGCGGCAACCCGATGGAGATCAAGCGCGGCATCGATACGGCGGTCAAGAAGGCCGTCGACGCGGTGAACGCGATGAAGAAGACCGTCGACGCCAAGGAGATCGCCCACGTCGGGACGATCTCGGCGAACGGCGACGTCGAGATCGGCGGGATCATCGCGCAGGCGATGGACAAGGTCGGCAAGGACGGCGTCATCACGGTCGAGGAGGCCAAGGGCCTCGACACGACCCTCGAGGTCGTCGAGGGCATGCAGTTCGACCGCGGCTACCTCTCCCCGTACTTCGTGACGGACGCCGAGCGGATGGAAGGCGTCCTCGAGGGCGCGAAGATCCTCATCTACGAGAAGAAGATCTCGTCCATGAAGGACCTCCTCCCGATCCTCGAGCAGGTCGCCAAGCAGAACCGGCCCTTCCTCATCATCGCGGAAGAGGTCGAGGGCGAGGCGCTCGCGACGCTCGTCGTGAACAAGCTCCGCGGCACGCTCCACGTCGCCGCCGTCAAGGCGCCCGGCTTCGGCGACCGCCGCAAGGCCATGCTCGAGGACATCGCGATCCTCACGGGCGGCAAGATGATCTCCGAGGACCTCGGGATCAAGCTCGAGAGCGTCAAGTGGGAAGACCTCGGCGACGCCAAGAAGGTCACGGTCGACAAGGACAACACGACGATCGTCGTCGACACGGGCGACAAGAAGCGCCGCGAGGCGATCACGGGCCGCGTGAAGCAGATCCGGGCGCAGATCGAGGAAACGACCTCGGACTACGACCGCGAGAAGCTCCAGGAGCGGCTCGCGAAGCTCGTCGGCGGCGTCGCGATCATCAAGGTCGGCGCGGCCACCGAGACCGAGATGAAGGAGAAGAAGGCGCGCGTCGAGGACGCCATGCACGCGACGAAGGCGGCCGTCGAGGACGGCATCGTCCCGGGCGGCGGCGTCGCGCTCCTGCGCGCGATCGCGGACGTCGAGAAGCTCAAGGAGCACGGCGACATCCAGATCGGCATCAACATCGTCAAGCGCGCGCTCGAGGAACCCGCCCGCCAGATCATCGCGAACGCGGGGCTCGAGGGCTCGGTGATCGTGAAGGAGCTGAAGGAGAAGGGCGGCTTCATCGGCTTCAACGCCGCGACCGAGAAGACGGAAGACATGCTCAAGGCGGGCATCGTCGACCCGGCCAAGGTCACGAAGTCGGCGCTCCAGAACGCGGCGTCCATCGCCGGCCTCATGCTCACGACGGAAGCCCTCGTCTCCGAGATCAAGGAGAAGGACAAGGCTCCCGCCGGCGGCGGCATGGGCGGCGGCGGCGGCATGGGCGGGATGTACTGACCCGCCGCGGGGGAACCCCCGCCGCTTTGCGGCGGGACGTCTGGGTTCCCCCGCACCCCTTCCCCAACGAACTGACCTTTTTTCGGCCCGGCGGAAACGCCGGGCCTTTCTTCTAGAATCCCGCCGCTCGTGTTCGGAAAGCGCAGAATCTTTCTCTCCTGGCAGGCGCTTCCCTTTGCGGTCTTCGCCTTTCTCTACGTCGTCTCGTTCAAGCGCTGGCTGATTCCCTTCCAGGATTCGGGACGCGAGATGAACGTCCCGGCGCGCCTCGCCGCGGGCGAAGTCCTCTACCGCGACGTCGGCTACTTCTTCGGCCCGCTGCCCGCGTATCTAGACGCGTTCTTACTCAGGGTCTTCGGCCGCGACCTCGACGTCCTTCTCGCGTGGCGGGCGGTGCTGGCGCTCCTCGCCGTCGAGGCGCTCCGCCGCCTCGCGCTGCGGGTCGCCCCCGACGGCCGGGTCGCCGCTTGCGCGACCGCCTTCGCGGTGGCGGCATGCGCTTTCGGGCTCGGCGGGGCGTGGCCGTTCCCATACAGCGTCGCGGCGCTCGAGGGAACGGCCGCGCTCTGGTGGGCTCTCGAGCTGTCGCTCTCGGCGGAGGGGCCGTCGCGCGTCGCGGCGGCCGCGCTCGTCGGAGGGCTCGGCGCCGGGGCGAAGGTCGAGTTCCTCCCGGCGGCTGTCGCCGTCCTCG
>DATKLW010000102.1:0-19272 GCA_035542215.1 Thermoanaerobaculia bacterium
AGCGCGACGCCGACGAGCCAGTTCAGCTCGCGCGGCTTCCGGTACGCACCGAAGAGAAACGTGCGCGCGAGGTGGAGCGCCGCGAGGACGACGATCGCGGAGGCGCCCCAGTGGTGGAGGCCGCGCACGAGAGCCCCCGCCGGGAGCTTCGTCTGGATCGCCTTGACGCTCTCCCAGGCATGGTCCGGCGTCGGCGCGTACGAGAGCGCGAGCGCGAGACCCGTGAGCGCCTGGACGACGAGCGCGAAGAGCGCGGCCGAACCCAGCGTGAACAGCCAGGCGCGCCGCACGGGCACGGCCTCGTCGGCGAACGCCCTCCAGAGCGACGACGCTCCCGCACGCGACTCGAGGAACTCGAGGACCCGCTTCATGCCTCGAACGCCGACAGATCGACGGACGCGCGGCCCCCCGCGATCGCGAGCGGCGCCCGCGCGAGCGGCCTCGGCGGCGGCCCCGCGAGGACGCGCCCGTCGGCGCCGTAGACGCCGCCGTGGCAGGGGCAGAGGAAGGCCTTTCGCCCCGCGTTCCACGCGACGCCGCATCCCAGGTGTGTGCACGTCGTCGAGAGGGCCGAGAGTCCGGACGGGGAGGCTGCGTCCTTCACGATGGCGAGGCGCTCGCGAACCGTGCGCGTCATGTAGCCGTCCTCGACCTTTCGGAGGGCGATGACCTCGATGGCGCCGGCGGCGCCGGCCGCGACGGCCTCGAAGTCCTTCGCGGCGCCGACGTCGACCGCGGCGCCCGCCGCGGACGCGCGGCGCACGAGAGGCGAGAGCGCGAACGACAGCGCGGCTCCGGCGACCGACGCGAACGCGGCCCCGCCGGCGGCGAGGGCGGTGAAGGTGAACGTTCGTCTGGTCGGCATCGACTCCACCCCGAAGAGAGACTCTGTCGCGGGAAGGATATTCCGGCCTAGCTCCGTCCGGGACCGTAAATCAGCGCCGCGCAAACTGTGGCCCACGTCACGACGGTCGCGATGAGGCCGGGGTCCGTGAAGAGGTCCGCCGTCGCGTCTTCGCCGCCCCCGCGCGCCTCGACGAGGCGCCAGCGGAAGAGACCGAAGACGACGATCGGGACGGTTGCGAGGAGGCGGTTCGTCCGGAACCACGCGACTGTCTCGGGCGAGACCGTGTAGAGCGCGTAGCAGACGATCGTCGTCCCGAGCGCCACGTTCTCGAACGACTCGATGAGGCCCGCCGGGATTTCCTTCAGGGACGAGCGGCCGGCGCTCCCGCGCACGACGAGCTCGCTGCGGCGCTTGCTGAGCGAGAGGAAGAGCGCGAGGAAGAACGTGCAGAGGAGGAGCCAGTGCGACGGCGCGACCTGCGCGGCCGCCGAGCCCGCGAGGACGCGCAGGACGTATCCCGATGCGACGATGAAGACGTCGAGGAGCGCGACCTGCTTGAGGCCCAGCGAGTAGAGGACGGTGACGGCCGCGTACACGAGCGCCCACGGGAGCGCCGCCGGAGCGGCGAGGAAGACCGCGAGAAGAGACGAGAGGCCGAGTCCCGCGGCCGCCGCGAGAGCTGCGCCGGGCCGGAGCTCACCCGAGGCGACGGGCCGGCTCTTCTTGACCGGGTGCAGCCTGTCCGCCTCCGCGTCGCGAACGTCGTTCAGGAGGTAGAGGGCGGACGCGAGAGCGCAGAACGCGGCCGCCACCGCGACGGTGCGGCCGGCGAGGTCCGGCCGGTCCGCGACCTTTCCGAACAGGACGGGCGCGAGAACGAAGAGGTTCTTGACCCACTGGGCCGGCCGCAGAGCCCGAAAGAGCGCCACGGTCTTCACCGCGGGGCGCGGCGCGTCAGTGCGAGAACGCGGAGGCCGGGATCGGCACGGCGCTCCCGCACGTTTCCGGCGCCCACCTGACCTTCAGGCACCCGGGGCCGACGTTGTTCTGGTACTCGAGCTTGAATTCGTAGTACCCGGCCTTCAGGTTCAGGATGCGTTCCTTCGTGGCCGTCGAATGGGCGTTGACGACGAGCGGCTTGCCGTTCAGGAGGATCCGCGACTCGTCGTCCGAGAAGAGCTGAACGCAGTACGCGCCGTCCTTCTCGACCTTCAGATAGCCCTCCTCGCGGAAGGAGACTTCCTTGCCGTTGTACGGGTTCTTGTCGCAGTCGAAGTCCGTCTCGGTCACGACGCCCGTCGACGTGACCGGCTCCGCGAACTTGTTGTTTCCGAAGACCGTGAGTTTCAGGCCGGGCTTGAGGGTTTTCGCGTCCACCGAGACCGGGTCGGCGGCGACCGGACCCTCCGGCGTGGGCTCGGCGGCGATCTTCGGCACGCCGCCCGCGGGCGCGGGAGCTCCCTTTTCTTCCTTCTTTCCGCCGCAGGCGGAGGTGAGCGAAAGAAAGCTTGCCAGGAGAATCGTTACGACCGTCGACGTCTTCATGGTACTTCGACGATACGGAGCGCGGCAAAGCCTGTCAAGGCGACGCTCCGTCACCGTGCGTCGATCAGTTGAGATAGATGGCCCACGGCTCGCCGGGCAGGAGAATGTAGCGGCCCTTCGGGTCCATCTTCGTGAAGCGCTCGCGGAACTCCGATCCGAACGTCACGAGGTAGAGGTACTTCTCCTCGGTGTTGAACCGCCGGAGGAGGTCCCCGTGGTAGTCGGAGATCGTCGGGGTCTTCCGGCGCGTCGGCGCCCAGTACGCCAGCTTGCGATACGCATGCCCCGGAAACGCGGCGACGTAGAGGACGCGGTCGGCATACCGCGTGTTCACCCAGTCGGCGAGAAAGAGGTCCGTCGGCGCGCTCTCGGTGACCGCGATCCTCGAGAAGTAGCCGTAGTTCGCGGACGCGACGACCGCGACGGCAATCGCCTCGAGACCCGTGCGGAGGACGGGCGGACGGATGCGGAGCCGCCCGATCAAGCGGATCGGCAGCGCGAGAACGAGGGCGATGAACGGATAGACGGAGCTCAGCCGGTGGAAGGGAACGGGCGGGACCGACATGATGATGGCCGTCAGGAACGCGAATGCGAGCGTGAAGAGAACGAGAGCGAGTCCCGCGTTCTTCCGCGCCATCCAGAAGGCGACGACGAGCCCCGCGAAGAAGACGGCGAGAGTGACGCGGTCGAAAAGCGCCTTCTCGCCGAACCAGTAGCCGGCTGCGCCGCCGAGCGCGTCCGTCCACAGCGAGCGCACGCCGCGGACGGTGTTTTCCGCGAGGACCGTCGGCACCCGGCGCGCGAGGGGCATCGCGTCGAGCGCGACGGTGTGATGGTTGAGGAACGAGACCTGCGAGGCGCGCTCCGTGAAGTAGTTGTACGTCGTGAAGGCGTACGCGAGGAACGGCCCGACGACGACGAGCGCGCCCGCGGCCGGGAGGAGGACCCAGCGCGCGAAGTCCGCACGCCGGATGCGCCGGACGTGGGCGACCCAGAACGCCCCGAAGATCGGGAGCGCGATGTACGCAGACGGGTAGAAGAGGTAGCAGGCGCCGGTCATGACGCCCGCGACGGCGGCGTTCCACGCGCCGCCGTCCTCGAGAAGGCGGAGCGCCGCGAGGAAGAACGCCGTGAAAAGGGTCGTCCCCGCGATGAAGTGGAGGCCCGTCGTCTCGATGTAGAGGCTGATCGCGAGGAAGGAATAGAGGACGACGGCGACCACGGCGGTCGCCCGGCCCGCGAGGCGGCGCGCGATGAAGAAGAGGCAGACCGCCGTGAGGTATTCCCACGGGACCTGCGAATACCGGATCTGGTCGAGGGTGGCTCCAAAGACGGCGAACCACGCGCGCTGGAGGACGAACCATGGCGACGGGAACTGGGCCACCCAGTCCGCCGACTGCGGAACCCCGTCGAAGAAGCGTTTCGCCGAAAAGTCGTCCGTCGCCGAGTGGAACGCCGTGATGAGCTCGTCGCCGTGGACGCGGTCGTGCTGTGTCGAGAGGATGCGGACGGCGACCGGGAGGAGCGCGAGCGCGAAGCCGAGGACGGCGTCGGGCGAGGGCCGGCGCGGACGGAGCGAGCCCCACGGGACGAACGCTCCGAGAAATACGACGATCCCGAAGAGCCAGAGGGCGACGGAGACGGCCCCCGTCCGGTGGAGCGGGACCGCGGCGGCGGCGGCGGCGCTGGCCGCGAGCGCTCCCGTGACGCCGATCCCGGCGCGCAGGCGCGCCGCGTGGTCTCCGGTCTCGCGGGAGAGCATTCGCGCGATGCTACACTCGCGTTCATCGAGGTCCAAGCACCCGTGCTCATCTCGGTGGTCGTTCCGATCTACAACGAGAGCGACCTCGTGACGCGACTCCACGAGGAGCTTCGGGCCGCCCTCGACTCCGTGGCCGTTCCCTGGGAGATCGTGTACGTGAACGACGGGAGCAGCGACGACTCGCTCGAACGCCTCCGGAAGGCCCAGGGGACGGACGCCCGCGTCGCGATCGTCGAGCTCTCGCGCAACTGGGGCCATCAGGCGGCGCTCTCGGCGGGGCTCGGAGTCGCGCGCGGGGACGCCGTCGTCCTGATCGACGGAGACCTCCAGGATCCGCCGGCCGTGATCCCGGAGCTCGTCGCCGCGTGGCGCGACGGCGCCGAGGTCGTCATCGCCGAACGCCGGAGCCGCATCGAGACCGGCCTGAGGTCTCTTCTCTTTCCCGCCTTCTACCGGGCGCTCGGCTTCCTCTCGGACTTCCCGATCCCGCTCAACGCCGGCATCTTCGGCCTCCTCGACCGCCGCGCCGTCGACGCGATCAACGCGCTTCAGGAAACGAACCGCTACCTTCCGGGCCTGCGCGCGTGGGTCGGGTTCCCGACGCGCGTCGTCCTCTACGACCGCCGCGAGCGCGCCGCCGGCCGGCCGAAGCAGACGTTCTGGCGCCTCCTGCGTTACGCGCTCGACGCGATCTTCAGCTTCAGCTACAAGCCGCTCCGCCTGAGCCTCTTCGCGGGGCTCCTCGTCGCGTTCTTCTCGCTCGTCTACGGCGTCGTCCTGATCGTGTGCCGCCTCCTCGGGACCGGCCTCTTCGGGATCCCGGTCGTCGTCGGCTACACGAGCACGATCGTCGCGATCCTCTTCCTCGGGGGCGCGCAGCTCATCAGCGTCGGCATCCTCGGCGAGTACCTCGGCCGCGTCTACGACGAGGTCAAGCGCCGGCCGCTCTACGTGATCCGGCGCGTCCAGCGCCCGGAACCGTGACGGCGCGCGCTCCCCGGCCGCCGATCGGCCCGTCCGCCGGCCTGCGCGACCTCGTCGCGCTCTATTCCGACGCGTCCCTCGGGCTCCGCGCGTTCCTCGCGCACCGCTGGTGGCACGCGAGCATGCCCGCGGTCGAGCGCCTCGTGCCGGACGCGGGGACGATCCTCGACCTCGGCTGCGGGCACGGGATCTTCGCGAACCTCATGGGGCTGCGCGGCCCCCGCCGGACGATCCTCGCGCTCGAGCGGAACGCCGCGAAAGCCGCGCTCGCGCGCGGCCGCGTGACGAACGTGCGCGTGGAGGACCGCGACGTCTCGAGGTCGGACCTCCCGCCCGTCGACTCCGTCACGCTCATCGACGTTCTCCACCACCTCGACTCCTTCGAGGAGCAGGCTCCGCTCCTCGACGCGGTGCACCGGATCCTCCCGCCGGGCGGGACGCTCGTCCTCAAGGAGGTCACGACGAGCCGCCCGATCCGCTACCGGCTCACGCGCGTCCTCGACCGGCTGAGCTATCCACGCGACCGCTTCTTCTTCCGGCCGCACGAGGAGTTCCGGGAGATGCTCGAAGCGCGCGGGTTCACGGTCGCGTTCCATCCGCTCTGGGCCCGCGTCCCGTACGCGCATTACGCGTTCGTCGCGCGGAAGTCCGCGGGTCCCTAGCGCAGGGGTGGCGGCGCCTCGTGCGCGAGGGAGGGGGCCGCGAGGACCGAGACGGCCGCGTCCGCGTCGCCCGGCCCCCACGCGACCGAAAGGCACGCGGCGCCGACGTCGTTGCGGTACTCGAAGATCAGGTCGTAGGCGCCCGCGCCGAGGCGGAGCCGGCGGCGCGTCGTGACCGTGGAGGGGTTCGCGACCGCGGCCTTCCCGTTCAGCCAGAGGACCGCGTCGTCGTCCGAGTGGATCTCGAACGTGTACGTTCCGGGCCTTTCGACGACGAGAAGGCCTTTCCCCCGCAGGGACACCGCGCGGCCCGCGTAAGGGTTCTTTTCGCAGTCGAACGCGAGCCTCGTCCAGGTGAACTCGGGGCCGGCCTTCCCGAAATCGGCGTCGCCGTACTCGCGCGCCTCGAGTCCCGGCTCCAGCCGGGCCGGAACGGGCCGCGCGGGCTCCAGCGCGGACCCGTCCGGGAGGTCGCGGTTCTGTTCGTACTCGAAGATCTCGAGGAGGTTCGCGCCGTCCACCGTGACCGCGTAAACCGGCTTCTTCGCCGGATGGAGGTAGTCGCCGCCGTCCGGGTCGTTGCTCTTCAGGATCCCCCGGATGAGGTTGATCTTGTAGTTCGGCCGGCGCTTGAGGTCGGGGACGAACTGGAACTTCGCCGGGTCGATGTGGAGGAAATGCTGCGCCTGCACGGTCAGGAGGAGGCGCGAGCCGTTGGGGAGGTTCGCGTTCATCCACTCGGCCGCCTGCTTGAAGGAGACCCCCCAGTAGTCGAGCTCGAACTTTTCGCGCGCCCCGGCGGGCCCCCCCGCGAGCGCGTTGAAGAAGACGACCTCGTAGGGATGGAGATGCACGTCCGTCCTGAGGACGTCGAGGAGGGCGATCCCGACGAGGAGGGCCCATGCAAGCGCGAGGCGGGGCCGCCCGCCCCAGGAGGTGCCGAGGCGGCGTCCGATCTCCCACGCGGCCCATCCCGCGACGAGAGCCATCGCGGGGAGCACGAGGAGGTAGTGGCGGACGCCGTCGAGCTTGATCGCGTGAGACAGGACCTGAACGAGGATCGGCACGAAGAACCAGAGGGTCACGAGGCGGAGGCCGTCGCCGTCCGGGCTCTTCCGCCGCCACGCGACCGCCGCGAGGGCGAGGCCCGCGAGGAAGAGAAAGACGGTCACGAGCGGCGTGTTGACCCCGAGCATCACGAACGGGAAGTGCCACGGCACGTCGTGCGCGCGGTAGTGCCGCCCGAGGTAGAAGACGTACTCGTTGTACTCGTGGTCGCCGAACGTGCGGAGCGTCTCGAGAAAGCGCGCGATCGGCGCGTGCCGGTAATAGGGCCAGACCGCGAGGATCGCGACGAACGCGGCCGCCCCGGCGACGAGGAGGCCCGCGAGCGTCTTTTTCCAGCGCGCCCGCCCTTCGCGGCTTCCGAGCTCCCAGAGAACGAGGATGACCGGGATGAAGAACGCGTGCAGCTTGATCGCGTACGTGAGGCCGGCGACGGCGCCGAGAAGCGCCCAGCGCCACGCGCCTCCGATCCGGACGGCGCGCCGGCCGAGGAGGAGCGCGAGCATGAAGAACGCCATGAGCGGCGTGTCCTTCAGGTTGTTCTGGGAGTGCCCGACGAACTGCGGCATGAGGGCGAGGGAGAGCTGGGCGACGAGCGCGGGGCCGGCGCCGAAGAGCTCCGTCCCGAAACGGAAGACGATCCAGAGAGCCGCCGTGCTCGCGAGGACGACCGGGAGGTGGTACGACGCGACGCCGTCCTTCATCGCGTGGAGCCGGCCGACGACGAGGTCGTGCGTCTCGACGATCACGACGTCGAAAAAGGGGCCGTAGTTCCGCTGGAGCGGGATGAACCGCTCGAGGCCCTTGAGGCCCTCTTTCGACCAGTCGTGGGCGTAGAAGCGGCCGATGTTCTGGTCGAACTGCTCGTCCCACGTCTCGCCGTAGTCGGGAAGCGTCACGAGGGAGACGGCGAGGAAGACGAGCGGAACGATCGCGCCGAGGCGCCGCGCCCACGCGGGCCCGCTGGACGGAGGCGCGTCAGCGGACACGCGCCGGCTCCTTCGGGACCGTCACGAAAAACACGAACTCGTCGACGAATCCCGCGACGGAGATCGGCACGGGCTTGCCCGAGAGGTTCTCGAGCGTCGCCGTGAGCCGCGCCCCGCCCGGGCCGTTGAAGTACTTCACGAGAAGATTGTGGACGCCGGGGCCGAGCGAGACCGTCCCGCTCTTCGTCTCGGCTCCGTGCGTGTTCGAAAGGTCGTTGTCGACGACGAGCGCGCCGTCCACGAAGACGCCCGAGCCGTCGTCGGACTCCGTCTTGAAGACGCACGTCCGCGGGGCCTTCAGCTCGAAGGACGTCTCGAACGTGATCGAGCGAAACTCGCCCGGGCAGACGCCGATGTCGAGCGTCGAGACGATCTGCTCGGACAGGAGCTTGCCGTCCCACGTCGTTCCCTCGCGGCACGTCATCCGGATGCCGGGGAGCCTTCCGCCCGCCCCTGCCCGGCGCTTCCCGATCGTCCGGAAAGCCACCGGTCCCTCGTAGGCGCCCCGGGTCGCGGGCGTCGAGGTTTCGTACGTGAGATCCGCGAGACGCGCGAGCTCCGTGGCGCCCTCGAGGAAGACGGCCGTAAACGGCGCCTCCCCGCCCCCGCGCGCGCTCGCCATGCGGGCCAGGAAGCGCCCAGGCTCTTCCGGGGCGGCGGGCTTCAGGGCCGCGTTGAGGGGCGTCGGCGCGACGTCGACCCACGGCATCACGACAGTCGCCGGGCTTCCGCCGAGCGCCGCGAGGTCGGTCTTCAAGGTCTCGAGGTCCCGCCGGTAGAAGTTGGGCCTCCTCTCGAGGGTGTTCCCGTCGGGCGTGAACCACGCTTCCTTGTGCGGGAAGCGGGAGAGGAGCAGGTAGTCGAGGAGGTCACCCTGCTCGCGCGCGTACACGATGTCTCCGTCGAACGTCACGGCGTTGTACGGCGTGTAGCAGGCGTACGCCTTCTCGGCGCCGAAGAAAACGACCGCGTTCCGGATGCCGCGTTTCGCGATCGCGTCGCGGACGCCGTGAGGCGCGAGGTTGTAGTCGTGATATTCGGTCCGGAAGCGCCACGGGAGGTCGACCGCCGCGACGAAGAGGAACGCGGCGGCGGCCACGGCCAGCGCCGCCCGGCGCGGAGGACCGGCGGGAAGGAGGTCCGCAAAACGCTGGAGGCCTGCGGTCGTCGCGAGGAAGAAGAGGAACGAGACGTCGAAGAGCATCCGCGGCTCCCACTTCCAGCCGTACCAGTGGAGCACGCTGTGCGCGACGACGAACGCGGCGAACGTCCCGTAGGCGAGGGCGAGGGCGCCACCGAGCCTGCGGAGGCGGGCCGCCGCGAGGACGAGCGGCAGGCAGAAGAACGCCGCGTTCCCGAGGACGCCGAAGCTGTGGACGCGGTGCAGGAGCTCGTTGACGTTGCGGAAGAGATTCGACTCGTGGACGGTCCAGCCCTTCGTGAGGCGCACCCAGACGGTCTGCCCGACCTCCGGCCCCTTGATCGAATAGGGAAGCGTGAAGCGCCCCGTGATCCCCCACGTGTAGAAGAAGACGAGGGACGAGAACGCGAGGCCGATCGCGAGCGCGAGCGCCCACGTCCGCGCCTTCGCCTTGCCGCGCGCGCAGGCGAGCGCGGCGGGGAGCGGCACGAGCGAGGCGAGAACGGCGCTCATCGGGCGGATGCAGAACGCCGCGCCCGCGCAGGCGGCCGCGAGGAGCAGGAATCGGGCGCGCCCCGTCCGCGCGAAGCGCAGGAGGAACAGGAGGTAGAGCCCGAGGACGAGGAAGCTCGGCGCGTGCGCCATGTACGACGACGAGAGCGAGAGAGCGTAGTGCGACGTCGCGACGACGGCGACGTTCGCGAGCGCCCACGCGTGCGACCCGAGCACGTCGCGCGCGAGGAGGTACGTCACGGCGAGCATCCCGCCGAAGACGAGCGGAACCGTGAGCCACGGGACGCCGACGAGCCAGCCGAGCGCGAGGAGGGCGCTCTGACCCGGCGGGTGGAATCCCCAGACCCTGTGGTCGTCGCCGAACATGTCCATCCAGCCGACGCGGAAGAACTCCGGGTGCGCCGGCTCGGGAACGGAAAGATGGCCGGCGGCGAGGATGCGCCCCTCCATGAGGTAGTTCATCTCGTCGCCGAATCCCGGCATCGCGTGGAAGACGCCGAGAAGGAGCGCCGCCGAGAGAAGCGTCCCGCCGACGAAGACGAGCGCGGGGGCGCGCCACCCCGCGGGGACCGGCGGCGCATCCGGCGGAATCCCCCGCGGCGGGCCGAAGAGGATCGCGGCTGCGGCGACGAGGAGTCCGGCGAGAAAGAACGCCGCGGCGAGCGGCGCGAGCGTGAGGCGCAGCCATGGCGGCGCCATCTTCACCGCCTTCGTCTTCGTCCCCGCCTGCCAGCTCTCGATCGAGTCGTCCGGCACGTTGACCTCGAGGCGCAGCTCCGGCAGCCCCCGGTGGACGGTCAGGGCGCCCCGGAACGGGTCGAAGAGGACGTACCGGCGCGTCTCGCCCGCCGGCTGCCGGAAGACGCGCGGCTCCGGCGTCAACCGGCGGCCCATGCGCGCGAGGATCGCGAGGCCGTTGCGAAGGAAGCCGTGGTC
Organism: Thermoanaerobaculia bacterium; assembly: GCA_035542215.1. GTDB lineage: Bacteria > Acidobacteriota > Thermoanaerobaculia > UBA5066 > UBA5066 > Fen-183. The sequence goes on from DATKLW010000102.1 coordinate 10,445, forward strand.
CTCGACGAGAATCTGCACGGTCGAAAAGCGTTCCTGCGGGTAGTAGCGGATCTCGAGGCCGCCTTCTCCCCCGAGATCCCCCCGGAACGTGTGGCCGTTCGCCTCGACGACGACGCCGGTCCCGTCGGCCGCCACCGAGAACGCGAGCGTGTGCGCGGAGATCGCCGCGAGAAACCCCGCGAACAGCGCGAAGAGCGCAACGAGGGCGCGCCCGCGGAGGCCTAAGCTCATGTCCGTCAATGGTAACCTCGGCGGACCGCCCGACCATGTCCCCACGCGTTCGACGAGTTTCCGCGGGGCTGACCGGCCTCTTCCTCCTCGCCCTCCTTGTCCGCGCGGTCGGCCTGGATTTCGATCAGGGGCACTTCTACCACCCGGACGAGCGCGCGATCGGCGACGCGATCCTCAAGCTGTCGTTCCGCCCGCTCCAGCTCAACCCCCACTTTTTCGCGTACGGCTCGTTCCCGCTCTACGTGACGAAGGCCGTCACGTCCTCCCTCGCGGCCGTCACGGGGCGCTCGTCGTTCGCCTCGTACGACGGCGTCGTCCACGCCGGGCGCTTCCTGTCCGCCGTGTGGGGCGCTCTCACGGTTCTCCTCCTCGCGCTCCTCGGCCGGCGCTGGTACGGCGAGAAGGCCGGCCTGCTCGCCGGCCTCCTCCTCGCGCTCGCCGTCCTCCACATCCAGACCTCGCACTTCGCGGCCACGGACGTCGCGCTCACGTTCATGGTGCTCCTCGCGCTCGTCTGCGATGCGAGGCTCGCGAGCCGGGGCCGCCTGCGCGATGCCGTCCTCGCGGGCGTCGCGACCGGGCTCGCGCTCGCGACGAAGGCGAGCGCGGCGCCGCTTCTCCTTCCGCTCGCGCTCGCCGTCTTCTTCGCGACGGGCCTTTTCGGCGGCCGGGACGGCCGCGCATTCGGCCGCGCGGCGGCGCTCCTCGCGGCCGGAGGCGCCGCGGTCCTCATCGCCTTCGCGCTCGGCGAGCCGTACGCCTTTCTCGATCACCACGAGTTCTGGCGCTCCGTGGCGGAGCAGGGCGCGATGGTCCGCCATGCCGGGGCCATGCCGTATACGAACCAGTACGTCGGCACCCCGGACTTCCTCTACGAGGGAAAGGAGCTCGTCCTCTGGTGTCTCGGGCCGCTCCTCGGCCTCGCAGCGCTCTGGGCGGCCGGCGCGCGGCTCGCCGGCTTCAGGTCTCTCCGGAGAGGCGAGTGGCTCCTCGCGTCCTTCCTCGTGCCGTACGTCCTCATCACGTGCACGTTCGAGGTCAAGTTCCCGCGCTACCTCCTCCCCGTCTACCCGATCCTCATGCTCTGGGCCGGGGCGTGGCTGACGGAGAAGGCCGAGCGCGGGCGGGCCGGGCGCATCCTCCGCGCCGCGGTCGTGGGCGGCACGGCCGTCTGGGCGCTCGCGTTCCTCTCGATCTACACGCGCGAGCACAGCGCGGTGACGGCGTCCGCCTGGTTCTACGACCACGTCCCCGAGGGCGCGCGCGTCCTCGAGGAGGACTGGGACGAGGGCTTCCCGTTCACCTTCCCGGGCCGGCCCGCGGAGCGTTACGCCGTCGTCCAGTTCCCGTTCTACGAGAACGACTCGCCGGAGAAGATGGCGAAGCTCGCGAACGAGCTCGCAAAGACCGACTGGCTCGTCCTCCAGACGAAGCGCCTCTACGGCGCCGTCACGCGGGCGCCCGCGAAGTTCCCGCTCACGAACCGTGCGTTCCGGCTCCTCTTCGCGGGAGACCTCGGGTTCGTCCTCGAAAAGGACGTCGCCTCGCGCCCCGCGATCCTCGGCATCTCCGTTCCGGACGAGCTCGCGGACGAGTCCTTCTCCGTCTACGACCACCCCAAGGCCCTGATCTTCCGGAACGAGAAGCGCCTCCCGGCGCCGGAGCTCGAGCACGTCCTCCTCACGGCCGCGCCCTCGAAGGCGCTTTCACGAAACGACCTCCTCCTCGCGCGCGCAAACGCGCCGCCGGGCGGCGCGCCGGCCGTCGAGGCCGGGTCCTCTCTGCCGGCGCTGCGCTCCTCGCTCCCCGCGACGCTCCTCTTCGCCGCTTTCCTCGAGCTTCTCGGCCTCGCGGGGGCTGCGCTGCTTTCGGCCGTGCTGCCCGCCCGGCCCGGCCTTCACGCCCTGGGCCGCACGTTCGGCGTCCTCGTGTTCGCGTTCGTTCCGTGGCTCCTCGTCTCGTGGCACTGGACCACGTTCACGCGCGGCCCGCTCCTCGTGTGGGCCGCGGTCCTCCTCGCCGCCGGCTTCGTCGTGCGCCGCGCGAAACCTGCGTGGACGCCCCGCCCCGAGCGATGGAAGACGGAGGCCGTCTTTTGGGGGACGTTCGTCTTCTTCCTCGCGATCCGCGCGCTGAACCCGGAGATCCAGTGGGGCGAGAAGCCCATGGACTTCGCGTTCCTCAACACGCTCCTGCGCGCCGAGACGCTCCCGCCGCCCGAGCCGTGGCTCGCGGGGGCGCCGCTCTCGTATACGTACTTCGGCCACTACGCGCTCGCGGCGTTCGGAAAGCTGCTCGGCATCCACGCGGGCGTCCTCTTCAATCTCGGGATCGCGTCGACCGCCGCGCTCACGGCCGCGTCGGTCCTCGCGGCCGGCGCCGCCCTCGGCGGGCGCCTCCGCACGGGTGCCGTCGCGGTCCTCCTCGCCGTCTTCTGGGCGCCTGCATCCGGCGTGCGCGAGGCGATCCACCGCCACGCCGCCGGACAGGCGCTCGACTGGCACTACTGGTGGGCGACGACGCGCGTGATCGCGCCGAACGCGATCAACGAGTACCCGCTGTGGAGCTTCCTCTTCGCGGATCTCCACGCGCACGTCCTCGCGATGCCGTTCGCGGCGGGCTTCGTCGCACTCCTCCTCTTCTTCGTCACGCGCCCGCGCGACGGCGCGCGCGGCGCAGCGGCGGCGACCTTCCTCCTCGGCCTTTTCTTCGCCGCGCTCCAGATCACGAACGGCTGGGCGCTCCCCGTCTACGGCGTGCTCCTCGTGTTCCTTCCTCTCGCCGTCTTCGTCGCGACGCCGCCGCGGAGCGCCGGAGACTTCCTCGCGGGCCTCGCGAGGGAGGTCGTCGTGCCGGCCGGCGCCGCGGCGCTCGTCGCGTGGGTTCTCGTGCGCCCGTTCTGGGCGAGCTTCACGCCGCCCCCGCGCAACTTCGGCCGCGAGGTGGGCCCGTGGGCGTCCCCGTGGGATTTCGCGAACGTCTGGGCGTTCTTCCTCGCGCTCCTCGTCCCCTTCCTCTTCGTCGCGCTCCGGCGATCCGACCCGCCGCCGGGCCGTGCGTCCCGCCTCGCGATCGGCCTCGCGGCGGTCGCTCTTCCTCTGTCGCTCCTTTCGCTCGGGTTCCACCCGCCGCGCCTCGGCGAGGCCCCGTCCGCCGGGTTCTTCACGGGGATCGCGGCGCTCGTCGGACTCGCGGCGTCCCTCTCCCGCGGCACGCCGGCGCGCTGGCGGCCGGCCGTGATCCTCACGACGTTCGGCCTCCTCGTCCTGACGGGCTGCGAGGTCGTCGTCGTCTGGGACCGCATGAACACGATCTTCAAGTTCCATCTCGAGACGTGGTTCCTCTTCGCCCTCGCGGGAGCCGTCGCGCTCGAAGCGCTCCTCTCGGCGGGCGGCGCCGTCTGGCGCGCCGCCGTCGCCCTCACCGGCGCCGCGGCGATCTTCACGGCGGCGACGGCCGTGCCCACGTTCCTGCGGAAGGACCGCGGAAACTGGCCCCGCGGGACGCTGGACGGGACGGCCTACCTCGCGTCGTACGCGCCCGGCGATGGCGCCGCATACGAGTGGATCAACACGCACGTGCGCGGAGTTCCCGTGCTCCTCGAGGCACAGGGGCCCTCGTACCAGGACTTTTCGCGCTACTCGATGAACACGGGCCTGCCGACCGTGCAGGGCTGGGAGTACCACACGCAGCAGCGCGGCCACAGCCAGGCGGAGACCGAACGCCGCGCGGGCGACGTCCGGACGGCCTACACGTCGCCCGACGAGGCGACGGTCCGCGCGATTCTCCGGCGCTACCACGTCGCGCTCGTCGTCGTCGGGCCTCTCGAGCGCCGGACATACGCGGGCGCGAATCTCGCGCTCTTCGGCGAGTGGACGGACCTCCTCTCGCCCGTCTACCGGAACACCGACGTCACCGTGTTCGCCGTCAGGGGCGTTTACGCGCCCGGAGAGACGGCGGCGCTCGTGCGCGTCGAGGAGCTGCCGTCCACGCCGTCCGCCGCGCCCAGCGCCGCCCCGTCGTCCCAGCAGGCCGGACAGGTGCAGCAGCCCCGCGGCCTCGCGGCGGATGCGCAGGGCCGCCTCTGGGTCGCGGATTTCGGAAACAACCGCATCCAGGGCTTTTCCGAGGCTCTCGCGCCGTTCGTCGTCTTCGGGTCGCAGGGGACGGCACCCGGCGCTTTCAAGGACCCGTGCGGGATCGCCACGGGGCCGGACGGCCTCGTGTACGTCGCGGACACCTGGAACGAGCGCGTGCAGGTCTTCGGCGCGGACGGGACATGGAAGCGCGAGTTCGGAGGCGACTTCTTCGGCCCGCGCGGGATCGCGGTCGACACGGCCGGCCGCGTCTTCGTCGCGGACACGGGCAACGGCCGGATCGTCCGGTTCGACGCCGCCGGAACGAAGCAGGCCGAGTGGGGCAAGGCCGACGGGCCGGGCCGGCTCGCCGGGCCGAACGGCCTCGCGCTCGCGCCCGGCGGAGGTCTCTGGGTCGCGGACAACGACCACGGGCGCGCCGTCCTCTTTACGCCGGACGGCGCGTTCGTCCGTTCGTTCGACGTTGCCGGCTGGAAGCGCGAAACGTTCTCGGAACCCTACCTCGCGGTGGACGCGAAGGGCGTCGTGTGGTGCTCGGTCCCGCTGATGGGAGAGGTGCGCGGCTACGCGCCCGACGGGACGCTGCTCGCGACGGCGCGCGGCAAGGACCAGCCCGAGGGCCAGCGGTTCGGGAGGCCATCCGGCCTCGCGCTCCTTCCCGGCGGCCGCCTCGCGGTCGCCGACCTCGAGGGGCGCGTCGTCGTGATCAGCCTCCCGCGTCAGGCCGGCAGCGCGCGTCCGCGCAGCTCGTCGAGCTTCTCGCGGTAGCCCGCGCTCATCGTGAGCTGCTGATCGTCGCGGAGGATCACGACGTAGTCCCCGTGGAACCAGGGCTGAAGCTCCCGGATCCGCTCGATGTTCACGATCGTCGAGCGGTGGATCCGGATGAAGCGCTCGGGGTCGAGCTTCGTCTCGAGCCCGTTCATGGTCTCGCGCAGCAGATGGGCTTCGGTGCCGACGTGGAGGCGCACGTAGTTGCCGGCAGCCTCGACCCAGTCGATGTCGGCCGTGCGCAGAAAATAGAGGCGCCCGCCGGACTTCACCATGATCCGCTTCAGGTAGGTTTTCTGCGGCCGGATCTCCTCGAGCAGCGCCACGAGCTGGCCCGAAATGTCGGCCGACTTCCCGCGCGTGATCTGCTCGCGTGCGTGCGCGAGCGCCTTGTGGAGGCGTTCCTTGCCGAACGGCTTGTGGATGTAGTCGACGGCGCGGACGTCGAATGCGCGGATCGCGTACTGGTCGTACGCCGTCACGAACACGATGGCGGGGATGCGGTCCGCTCCGACGCTTTCCAGGATCGCGAAGCCGTCGAGGTTCGGGACCTGGACGTCGAGGAACACGAGGTCGGGTTTCAAAGTCTCGATCGCGATCACGGCCTGGCAGCCGTCCCCGCACTCGCCCACGACCTCCACGTCCGGCTCCTCGGCCAGGAGAAGCCGGAGACGCTCCCTCGAGAGAGGCTCGTCGTCCACGATGATCGTGCGGACTGAAGGACGCATCACCTCGTGATACGCAACGGGCGCGCCTCGGTTTCGGCGGTCCCGCGGATTGCGGCTTCCGCGAGCACGAGAGGCCCCGGGACGCTTTCGCGGCAGGCGGATCCGCGCCCGCACCCGTCCCACCAGTGTTCGTCCCGGACCCGCGTCACGGCGCCTCCGGGTTCGACCTTCCAGATTCCGCTCCGGGAAACCGTATAGACGGCGAGGCCGAGCTGCGCGGCCGTCTCCCGGTCCTGGACCGACGGGAGCGGGTTCACGGTGGCCGGGTGGGTGTGGACGATCGCGATCGCGTTCGCCGGCGTCGGCCCGGTCCAGCGCGACTGCAGGTACCGGCCGTCCGAGGGCCACGCGCGCCACGCCAGGCCGCCGGATCCGGCGACGACCCACGCGGCGTGCTCGGAGCGGTCGTTCCCGTACCCGGCGAGCGCCCAGAGCCGGAACGCCGGAGCGCGCAGGCTCGCCTCGAGGACCTCGCGTGGGCCGGTCGGGCGCTGGCCCCGCAGCGCCGCCGCGCCGACGGCGTCACCCGCGTCCGGAACGCCGGGCGCGGCCGCGGCAGTCCACGCCGCGAATGCGACCGCGGCGGCGGGCGGAAGACGACGACGGCACGCCATCGCTTCTGAATCTCGTGCTCAATCGCATCGGCGTCACGCCGTCAGGGACGGCGGTCGCGCGGGCCGGGACCGCGGCGTGCGCGCCGGGGAGCAGCGCGCCGCTAGAAGCCGTACACCGCGTCCACGACCTCCGCGGCCGGCGCGCCCGCCACGAGCGGAAACGCGATCGTGATCGCGAAGCCTCCGCCGGGCGCGTTCGCGTACGAGACCGAGAAGTCTTCGCCGAAGAGATGGCGGAGGCGCTCCCGCGTGTTGGAGAGGCCGATTCCCTCCCGTGCGGGCCCGGGGCCGAGGCCCGGCCCGTCGTCCCAGACGCGCAGGAGGAGGCGCCCGTCCTCGCGGGTCGCGCTGACCTCGAGATGCCGCGCCTCCGCGCTTTTCGCGATGCCGTGGCGGATCGCGTTCTCGACGAGGGGCTGCAGGAGGAGGTTCGGAACCCGGGCGTCGAGCACGTCCGACCGGATGCGGAAGCGCGTCGAGAGCCGGCTGCCGAAACGCGTCTTTTCGATCGCGAGGTAGCGCTCGAGAAAGTCCAGCTCCTCCCGAAGCGTCACCTCGGCCCGCCCCGTGCTCGCGAGCGTCAGGCGCAGGAAGTCCGCGAGCTGCAGGACCATGTTCTCGGCGGCGTCGGGGTTCGGCTTCAGGAGGGCCGCGATCGCGTTCATGGTGTTGAAGAGGAAGTGGGGCTGGAGCTGCATCTTGAGCGCGCCGAGCTCCGCCTGGACGAGCTGCGTCTGGAGCCGCGATGCGGCGAGCTCGCGGTCCCGGTACTTCTCGTACGTGTCCGTGGCCCAGGCGAGCGCGACGAGCGCCGCGTACGTGAGGATGTTCGCGTGGAAGTTGAGCCGGAAGAAGCTCTCGAGCGCCCAGGACAACGAGCTCGCGCGGCCGCTCGGAAACAGGCTGTGGAGGAGCGACCCGGCGGCGAGGAGGTGGACCGCGGAAAGCGCCACGCTCACTCCGGCGTGGACGGCGAGGCTCTTTTTCCACCGTGCACGGTTCAGCGGGAACCGGCGGGCCAGGCCGAAGATCGCCGGCGTCAGGAGCGCCCAGAGCCAGTAAAAGGGCAGGTTGATCACGAGCGCCCACGCGAAGGAGATCTGGCGCCCGCCGAACGCGATCGGGTAGAGCAGGTAGAGCTGGCTCGCGAAGAAGACGCCGAAGGCCGTCCAGGCGCCGAAAACGAGCGCGGGGCGTCTCCAGGGCGGCGGGGTCACGGGACGGATACGCGCCGGCCGGGGGCGGGGTTGCCGGCCGTCTTTGCGAACGTCGAGCCGACGTTCCCGTTCGTGCCGAAGACGGCTCCGGAATTCCGTATGAACGACTCTAGAATCTTCGCTCCCCGGGCGAACGAGTAGCGGGAAGAAAGGCGGACCGTGGGGAACGGCGGCGACCCGGCGGACTTCTCGCCGGCATGGTGGTTGAGGAGCGCTCATCTCCAGACGGTCTGGGGGCGCCTCGCGCGGTCCCGCCGGCAAGTGCCGCTCCGCCGCGAGGCGCTCACGGCGCCGGACGGCGACACGCTCTTTCTCGACCACGCGGACGCGCCCGTTCCGGACGGCGCGACGCCCCTCCTGATCCTCCACGGGCTCGAGGGCAGCTCGCACTCCGTTTACGCACAGGGCCTTCTCGCGCTTGCCGTGAAGGCGGGCCTGCGGCCCTCGGTCCTGAATTTCCGCTTCTGCGCGCGCGACCTCACGAATCTCGCGCGGACGATCCCGAACGAGCGCCCGCGCCTCTATCACTCCGGCGAGACGACGGACTTCGACTTCGTCCTCCGGACGCTCGCGGACCGGCACCGCGGGCCCGTTCTCGCGGCAGGCGTCTCGCTCGGCGGGAACGTCCTCCTGAAATGGCTCGGCGAGAACCCCGGCGAGCGGCTCGTCGCCGCGGCGGCCGCGCTCTCGGTCCCCTACGACCTCGCGGCCGGCGACCGCCACATGGCGTCGTTCCCGTCCGCCCTTTACGTGCGCTCCTTCGTGAAGACGCTCACGCCGAAGGCCGAGTCGCTCGCCCGGCGCTTTCCCGCGGCCGCCTCGCGGCTCGACATCCCGCGCGCGGCCCGCGCCTGGACGTTCCGCGAGTTCGACGACGCCGCGAACGCGCCGCTCCACGGCTTCGCCGGCGCGGCGGACTATTACGCGCGGTGCAGCTCGCTGGCCGTCCTGTCGCGCATCGCAGTCCCGACGCTCTGCATCTCCGCCCTCGACGATCCCTTCGTCCCGCCGGAGTCCGTCGCGGCAGCCCGGCGCACGGCGTCGCCCGCCGTGAAGTTCCTCGTCACGGAGCGCGGCGGCCATGCGGGCTGGGTGGCGGCGCGCGGTTTCCGGCCCGTCTACTGGGCCGAGGAGCGGGCGATCGCGTTCCTCGCGCGGACGCGCGGGGTC
>DATKLW010000103.1:0-37151 GCA_035542215.1 Thermoanaerobaculia bacterium
ACCCGCGGGCCGGGGCCGAGGGTGACCGCGCCGCGGCTCGTTACGAGATGCTCGTCGCCGCCGGCGCCAGGGACGGGGCGGCGCTCTTCAGGACCGGCACGGACGCGCTGAACGCGGGCCGTGAACATCGCGAAGGCCCTCTGGCCGGCGGCCGTGTTCTTCGCGACCCATTCCGCGTTCTGGAACGCCACAGGCGACATGTCGCGCCGGATCTCCTCGAGGAACGGCGCGACGCGGGCGAACAGGAACATGCCCTCGCCGCTCGACTCCATGAAGTAGTCGGCGTTCACGATGCCGTGCTTCACGAGACCGTAGACCATTTCCCAGTACGTGTTCGTCTGGCGCCAGGCCGCGTTCAGGGGGTGATCGGACTTCGTGACCGCGGCGACGTCGGCATAGGACTTCGGCCAGAAGTCGCGGTTGATCGCGGCGCGCGACTCGCGCATGACGGGCTCTCGACGCAGATCGTAGGCGCGGAAGGCGAGCTCCGCGTCGTGGTGGTCGGGGTGTTCCTTGCTCATGCCCCGAACTCTAGCGCAGTCGCCCGGACGTCCCGGCCGGTCAGCCCCGCATCGGCGTGTAGCCCGTGCAGAAATGCTCGACCATCTTCAGGTCCACGGTCGGCCGCGGCGTCTGCCCGTTCGACCGGAGCCGGAAGATCTCGAAGCGCACCCCCGGCCTCGCGACCGGGCGCACCGACAGGCGGTGGACCGCGTCGGGCGTGATCGCGTACGCGCCGCACTCCTCGCAGTCCACCGAGACGCCCGTCAGCGACGACGCGAAGAGCGTGTGCTCCTTGCTGATCGTCGCGGGGAAGTTGCACAGAAAGCAGATCTCGGGGGGCGGGGCCGGCGTCGCGGACATCCGGGGGAGATCTTACGACGAGAGCCGTGTACGCTTGCGGCATGAGTCGTTCCGCCGCCGCGGACGTCCTCCACGGCGTCGCGGTTCGCGACCCCTACCGCTGGCTCGAGGACGAGAAGAGCCCCGAGGTGAAGGCCTGGATGAAGGCGCAGGACGATGCCACCCGGCAGTTCCTCGCGTCCCTGCCCGAGCGCGCCGCGATCGCCGCGCGCCTCAAGGAGCTCCTCTACGTCGACAGTCTCGGCGCACCTGTCCACCGCGGCGCGCGGTACTTCTACACGCGCCGGCACGCCGACCGGGAAAAGTCGGTCGTGTGCTGGAAGGAAGGACCGGACGGAGCCGAGAAGGTCCTCCTCGACCCGAACGGCTGGTCCTCCGACGGCAACGCAGGCCTCGGCGGCTGGAGCGTCTCCTGGGACGGCGCCCGGGTCGCCTATCAGAAGAAGGTCAACAACTCGGACGAGGCGACGCTCTACGTCATGGACGTCGCGTCGGGCAAGGTCTCCGACGTGGACGTCATCGAGGGCGCCAAGTACGCGAATGCGTCCTGGACGCCGGACGGGTCGGCCTTCTACTACACGCGCCTCCCGGTCGACCCGAAGATCCCGGCGGCCGAGCGGCCGGGATGGGCCGAGATCCGCCTGCACAGGCTTGGAACGGATCCGAAAACGGACCCGGTCGTCAAGGAGAAGCTCGGGGACCCGACGACGTTCCAGAACGTCCATGTCTCGCGCGACGGACGCTTCCTCATCCTCACGATCGCGCACGGATGGACGTCCAGCGACGTCTCCTTCCGCGATCTCGAGAAGGAGCCTGCCTCCACGGCCTGGACGCCGCTCGCCACCGGGATCAAGGCCCACTTCGACGTGAACACCCTCGGCCGGACTCTGTTCGTCAAGACCGACGACGGCGCGCCGAGGGGCCGGATCTTCGCGGTCGACCCCGCGGCGCCGGCGCGCGCGGCCTGGAGGGAGATCGTCCCCGAGCGCAGGGACGCGTCGCTTCAGAGCTTCGACATCGTGGGCGGGAAGCTCGCCCTCGAGTACCTGAAGAGCGCCTCGAGCCTTCTCGAGGTCCGCAGCCCGGACGGCGCGCTCGTCCGCGAGGTCCCGCTGCCCGGCATCGGTTCGGCGAGCAACCTGTCGGGCCGCGACGACGAGGACGAGGCCTTCTTCTCGTTCACGTCGTACACGACGCCGACGGCGATCTACCGGACGTCCGTGAAGACCGGCGCGACGTCGCTCTATTTCCAGGTGAAAGTGCCCGCGGACGTCTCGCCGTACACCGTCAGCCAGGTCTTCTACCCGTCGAAGGACGGGACGCGCGTCTCGATGTTCATCGTCCACCGCAAGGACTTCAGGCGGGACGGAACGGCGCGCGCCCTGCTCGAGGGCTACGGCGGGTTCCTCATCTCCATGACGCCCGCTTTCAGCGCGTCGCTCTTCCCGTGGCTCGAGCGCGGCGGGATCTACGCCGTGCCGAACCTCCGCGGCGGCGGAGAGTACGGGGAGGAATGGCACGAGTCCGGGATGCTCGAGAAGAAACAGAACGTGTTCGACGACTTCGCGGCGGCCGCTGAGTTCCTCGAGAAGGAGAAGTGGACGTCGGCGGACCGGCTCGTCCTGCGCGGCGGCTCGAACGGCGGCCTTCTCCTCGGGGCCCTGATCACGCAGCACCCGGAGCTCTTCCGCGTCGCTCTCTGCGGCGTGCCGCTCCTCGACATGCTCCGGTACCACCTCTTCGGTTCCGGACGGACGTGGATCTCCGAGTACGGGTCGGCGGACGACGCGGCGCAGTTCAGGGCGCTTTACGCCTACTCGCCCTACCACCACGTGAAGGCCGGGACGAAGTACCCGTCCGTCCTGCTTCTCTCGGCCGACAGCGACGACCGCGTCGACCCGATGCACGCGCGCAAGTTCGCGGCCGAGCTCCAGGCGGCGTCGACCGGCGGCCCCGTCCTCCTCCGGATCGAGAAACACGCCGGCCACGGCGGAGCGGACCTCGTGAAGGCGACGGTCGAGGCGCGCGCCGACGAATATGCGTTCGCGCTCGCGGAGACGCGGGGGCGCCTCGAGGCGCCGACGACGAAGCCCTGAGGCGGCGGCAGCCGCTCTCAGCGCCCGACGAGCTTCTGCAGGTGCTCGGGGTACCGGGCGCCCTCGACGGTGATCGCCTTCGACGCGGCGTCGATCTCGCGGAGGTCCCCGGGCGTCAGGACGACGTCCGCGGCTCCGAGGTTTTCGTCCAGGCGCTCGAGCCGGCGCGTCCCCGGGATCGGGACGATCCACGGCTTCTGCGCGAGGATCCACGCGAGCGCGACCTGGGCGGGAGTCGCTTTCTTCGCAGCGGCAATGCGGCGCACGAGTTCCACGAACGCGAGGTTCGTCTTCCGCGCCTCCGGCGTGAAGCGCGGGACGACGTTGCGGAAATCGGTCTTGTCGAACGTCGTCGTCTCGTCGATCTTCCCCGTCAGGAAGCCCTTGCCGAGCGGGCTGAACGGGACGAACCCGATCCCGAGCTCCTCGAGCGTCGGGATCACCTCGGCTTCCGGCTCCCGCCACCACAGCGAGTACTCGCTCTGGAGCGCCGCCACGGGCTGGACCGCGTGCGCGCGCCGGATCGTCTTCACGCCCGCTTCGGAAAGGCCGAAGTGACGGACCTTGCCCTCGCGAATGAGGTCCTTCACCGCTCCCGCGACATCCTCGATCGGCACGTCCGGGTCGACGCGGTGCTGATAGAAGAGGTCGATGCGGTCGGTCTTCAGCCGCTTGAGAGACGCCTCGGCGACGTCCCTGACGTGCCCGGGCCGGCTGTCGAGGCCGCTCTGGACGCCGGACTCGAATCGGAACCCGAACTTCGTCGCGATGACGACCCTTTCGCGGAACGGCGCGAGGGCCTCTCCGACGAGCTCCTCGTTCGCGTACGGCCCGTAAGCCTCCGCGGTGTCGAAGAACGTCACGCCGCGCTCGACCGCGCCGCGGATCACTTCGATCATCTCGTTCCGGTCCGAAGCCGGTCCGAAGCCGAAGCTCATCCCCATGCAGCCGAGACCGAGGGCCGAAACTTCGAGGCCGCTCTTTCCGAGTTTTCGCTTTTCCATGATGTTCTCCTGAACGGGCTTCAGATTGCGGACGCGACGCCGGCGGGGCGCGACGACGAACCGTGACGCGCCCGCCATGCGCCGGGTGACGTGCCCTCCCAGCCGTTGAACGCCCGGAAAAAGGAGTGGGCGTCCTCGTAGCCGAGGAGATAGGCGGTCTGGTTGAGCTCGAGGGACGAATTGAGGAGGTAGTGCCGCGCGAGCTCGCGCCGGGCGTCCTGGACGAGCTGCTGGAACGTCGCGCCGTCCTCGGTGAGCCGCCTCTGCAGCGTCCGCGCGGAGAGGCGCAGCTCCTTCGCGACGTCCTCGATCCCCGGCCGCCGGCCGGCGAGGAGGCGCTTGAGGACTCCCTTGACCTGCTCGCGGATCGCCTTCGCCTTCTGTGCCTGCGCGAGCTCCGCCTCGAGCTGCGGCGCGACGGCCGCGAAGAGGTCGGCGTTGTGCGTCACGAAGGGCTGGTCGAGCTCCGCGCGGCGGAAGACGACTGCGTTCCGGCGCGCCCCGAGGCGAACGGGACAGCGGAAGTGCGTCTCGTAGAGCCGGCGGTTGCGCGGCGTGCGGTGCAGCTCGACGCGGGTCGGCCGGATCCGCGCGCCGGAGCCCTGCCGTGCGATGCGCGCGACCGCCGCAAAGCAGATGTCGATGAGCATCGGCGGCTCCGCCTCCTCGGCGAGGAGCCACCGGAACTGCACGCGGCCTTCGTCCCCGCGCTCCTCGAGGTCGACCGCCTCGGGGCAGGTGAGCTGCTTGTACCGGCCGAGGCGCTCGAGCGCGTCACGGAGCGAGCGGGCGGAGAGCGCGGCGAGCGCGATCGGGTCGTACCGCTCGATCCGGTCCTCGGACCCGAGCTTCAGTCCGATCGCCGCGTCGCCGCTCGCCTCCTCGAGTCCGCGGTAGAGGGCGAAGAACTCCTCCGTCGTGACGTGGATCCGGTCCCGTGAGAAGAGGTCCGGCGGGAGGCCCGCGCGCTCGAGGACCAGAGCCGGCGGAACGCCGAGGTCCTCGAGCTTCTTCGCGAGCGTCGTCGGGACGCGGAACCTGTCGAGCACGGCGGCATTCTCCTCCCGGCGCCTCAGCCGAGGGACGCCATGTCGATCACGAAGCGGTACTTCACGTCGCCCTTGAGCATCCGTTCGTACGCCTCGTTGATCTTCTGCATCGGGATGACCTCGACGTCGGAGGTGATCCCGCGCTCGGCGCAGAAGTCGAGCATCTCCTGCGTCTGCCGGATCCCGCCGATGATCGAGCCCGCGAGCCGGCGGCGGCCGAAGAGGAGGTTGAAGACGCCGAGCGGCACCGGGGCCTCGGGCGCGCCGACCATCGTGAGCGTGCCGTCACGCTTGAGGAGACCGAGGAGCGCGTTCACGTCGTGGGTGGCCGAGACCGTGTCGAGGATGAAGTCGAAGCTCCCGGCGTGCTTCTGCATCTCACCGGGGTTCTTCGAGACGACGACGTCGTGCGCGCCGAGCCGAATCGCGTCCTCGGCCTTCCCCGCCGACGTCGTGAAGACGACGACGCGGGCGCCGAACGCGTTCGCGAACTTCACCCCCATGTGCCCGAGGCCTCCGAGCCCGACGACACCGACCTTCTGCCCCGCCTTCACGCCCCACGTCCGGAGCGGCGAATACGTCGTGATGCCCGCGCAAAGGAGCGGCGCGGCGCCCGCCGGATTCAGCTTGTCCGACACGCGCAGGGCGAAGGCCTCGTCTACCACGAGGCTCGAGGAGTAACCACCGTATGTCACGCCGCCGAGGTGCCTGTCCGGCGAGTTGTACGTGAACGTCGCGGGCCCGGAGCAGAACTGCTCCTCCCCTTCCCGGCACGCCGCGCACGTGCGGCAGGAGTCGACCATGCAGCCCACCGCCGCGAGGTCGCCCTCCTTGAACCTCCGGACGTCGCGCCCGGCCGCGACCACGCGCCCGAGGGCCTCGTGACCCGGCACGCACGGGTAGGCGGTCGGCATCACGGACTTCCACTCGTCCCTCACGGTGTGCAGGTCCGAGTGGCAGACGCCGCAGTAAAGGACGTCGATCCTGACGTCCGTGGGTCCCGGGCTCCGGCGCCGGATCGTCGTCGGCGCGAGTCCCGACTTCGCGTCTCGCGCGGCAAAGGCCTTCGTTTCGTACGTCGTCGCGAGCGCCGGGGCTTCCATCGTCTTCGTTTCGGTGGCCATCAGTCCCTCCAACGCAATGAAAGGTAGGCGGGATCGCTGCCCCGATCATTAGCAGAACGCGCCAATCTGGTTGCAGAACGCGCCAACGCGCCGGGCGCGGATCGGCTATCCTCCGGCCGCGCCGCGCTCCGCGGAGCACTCCGTGATGACGACCGACCCCCGATCCCTCGCCGCCGAGGTCGCGCGCCGGCGCACCTTCGCGATCATCTCGCACCCGGACGCGGGCAAGACGACGCTCACGGAGAAGCTCCTCCTTTACGGCGGCGCGATCCACCTCGCGGGCTCCGTCAAGACCCGCAAGAGCCAGCGCCACACGACGAGCGACTGGATGGAGCTCGAGCGCCAGCGCGGGATCTCGATCACGACGAGCGTCCTGCAGTTCCCGTACCGCGGGCACCACGTGAACCTCCTCGACACGCCGGGCCACAACGACTTCTCCGAAGACACGTATCGCACGCTCGCGGCCGCGGACGCGGCCGTCATGCTCATCGACAGCGCCAAGGGCGTCGAGCCGCAGACGATCAAGCTCTTCGAGGTCTGCCGCATGCGGCGGATCCCGATCGTCACGTTCATCAACAAGCTGGACCGCGCGGGGAAAGATCCGCTCGACCTCATGGACGAGATCGAGCGCGTTCTCGGAATCCCCTGCCATCCGGTCACGTGGCCGATCGGCTCGGGTCCCGACTTCCAGGGCGTGTACGACCGGTGGGGGAAGACGCTGCTGAGATACGAAAGAGGAGATTTTTCTGCGAAAGGGGAAAGAGTTGCCCCGGTCGCGGTGAGCTCCGTGGATGATCCCGACTTCGTCGCGTCTCTCGGAAGCTCGGCGCACGAGATGCTGCGCAGCGAGTTGGAGCTTCTCGAAGCCGGCCACGCCTTCGACCGCGCGACCTTCCTCGCCGGCGGCGTCTCCCCCGTCTTCTTCGGCTC
Source organism: Thermoanaerobaculia bacterium (assembly GCA_035542215.1). Classification (GTDB taxonomy): domain Bacteria; phylum Acidobacteriota; class Thermoanaerobaculia; order UBA5066; family UBA5066; genus Fen-183. The sequence goes on from DATKLW010000103.1 coordinate 7,068, forward strand.
GGCCGTGAACGACTTCGGGGTCGAGCCCTTCCTCCAGCGCTTCCTCGACCTCGCTCCCCCGCCGCTCCCGCGGGCCTCCACGGCCGGCCTCGTGGAGCCCCTCCTTCCCCGCTTCTCCGGTTTCGTCTTCAAGATCCAGGCGAACATGGACCCCGCGCACCGCGACCGCGTCGCCTTCGTGCGCGTCGTCTCCGGGAAGTTCACGCGCGGCATGGAGGCGACGCACGCGCGGACGGGCAAGACGCTCAAGCTCGCGAAGCCCCTCTCGTTCCTCGCCCAGGAGCGGACGCTCGTCGAGGAGGCGTGGGCCGGCGACATCCTCGGCTTGTGGGACCCGGGCAACCTCCGGATCGGGGACTCGCTCGCCGAGGGCGCCGCGATCGAGTACGAGGGCATCCCGCGTTTCACGCCCGAGCACTTCAACCGCGTCGTCATGCTCGATCCCGCGAAGCGGAAGCAGCTCAAGAAGGGCCTCGACCAGCTCTCCGAGGAGGGCGCCGTGCAGGTCTTCCACGATCCCGACCGGATGGAGCGGGACCCCGTCCTCGGGGCCGTCGGCGTCCTGCAGTTCGAGGTCATCCAGCACCGGCTGCGCGCCGAGTACGGTGCCGAGATCTCGTACGCGCGCCTCCCGTTCACGCTCGCGCGCTGGGTGGAAGGCGAGGGCTTCGAGCCGAAGCGCTTCGACGACCCGCCGAGCGTCGCGTCGCTCGTGGATCTCGAGGGCCGGCCGCTCGTCCTCTTCCAGAGCCCGTGGCACCTCGAGAGGGCCCAGCGCGAGAACCCGAAGCTCACGTTCGTCGCGGCCGTGCAGCCGGGGCGGGCGCGAACGAGCGCGTAGCGCGCCTATTTCGCCGGTGCGGGCGGCGGCTCCTTCCCGCCGTACGACAGGTAGACGACCGTGTCCCAGAGGTCGGGCTTCACGAACGCGTTGCCCCACTTCCCGTCGAGCGCAGCCGTGGGCTTCGCGGCCTTCACCTCGTCGAGCGTCTTCCCCGCCTTCACGAGCGGGAGGATCGCGTCGCGCGAGGCGGCGAGCATGTCGCGGTACGCCTTCACGTCGGCCTTCGTCGCGAGCGGCCCGTGCCCGGGAATGATCTTCGTCGACGCGTCGGCTGCCGCGAGGATCCGGTCCGCGGCGGCGATCATGCCGTCCATCGATCCGCCCGACGAGAGGTCGATGAAGGGATAGATCCCGTTGAAGAGAGTGTCGCCGCCGTGAATGACGTTCGCCTTCCGGAAGAAGACGACGACGTCGCCGTCCGTGTGCGCGGGCGCGACGTGGACCGCGTCGACGTCCTCGCCGTTCACGTGGAACGAGACGGACTCGGCGAACGTCACGAGCGGAAGCGCGGCCGCGGGCGACGCGGGGGTGGTCCGGTTGAAGAACCTGTTGAACTGGTCGACCGACATCCGCTTGCGGACGTTCTCGTGCGCGACGATGACGGCGCCGTCCTTTCCGAGGTTCTCGTTCCCGCCCGTGTGGTCGCCGTGCCAGTGCGTGTTCAGGACGAACCGGATCGGCTTGTCCGAGAGCGCCTTCACGGCCGCCTTGATCTTGTCCGTGAGCGGCGCGTACTGGTCGTCGACGAGGAAGACGCCGTCGGGCCCGGCCGAGACGGCGATGTTCCCGCCGGCGCCGGTCAGCATCCAGAGACCGTCGGCGAGCTTGTCGGCCTTGATCTCCACCTTCGAGAAGTCCTGCTGGCCGGCGGCGGGGAGGGCGAGGCAAGCGGCGAGGGCGGCGAGAACGAGTGCCTTTCGCATCGGAAGATTCTATTTGCTCCGTCTCGGGCGGGAAAGGCCGGCGCCCGTCAACGGTGAAAAGCCAGCGGCGCCTTGAACCCGAACCCGGCTCCCCCCGCGAATTCCGCGGCGCGGGCGCGCCGGGCGCAGTCCGGGCAGAGCGCGCCGCCCCCGGCCCTCTCGCGGAGCGGCGGCGCGACGTAGGCGGCGCCGCACGCCGGGCACGTCTCGAGAAGATGGCGCCGCACCACGGTGCCCGTGATGACGGTCGCGCGCGTCCCGCCCTCGTCCTCGACGCGGATCGCGGCGGTCGGACAGAGCGCCGCGCAGGCGCCGCAGCCGATGCAGCGCTCGGCCGGGCGCGTGAAGTCGGCGAACACGAGGCGATCGGCGCCCGCGGCCGGCACCATGCGCAGGGCTTCGGCCCCGATCTCGCTGCACGCGAGCTCGCACAGGCCGCAGCCCTGGCAGATGTCGCAGCGCAGGCAGCGCGAGGCCTCTTCGGCCGCGGCGGCGTCGTCCAGCCCGAGCTCGATCGGCTCGTAGCCGCGGCGGTCATTCAACGGGAGCTCGGGCATGGCGGCGCGGGGCCGCGCCAGGCGCAGGTCCGGGGGCGCCGCCATCGGCTCCACGCAGTCGCGCCGGAGGCGCTGCTCCCAGTCGGCCGGCGCCGGCTGTCCCGCGAGGAACGCGGCGATGGCCGCCGCCGCCTGCTTGCCGGCGCGCACCGCCGCGACGACCGTGCGCGCGCCGTACACGACGTCGCCGCCGGCGAACACGCCGGGCGCGGCCGTCTCGAGGCTCACGGGATCGGCGACGATCAGCCCGCGCTGAACGCCGATCCCGCTGCCCTCGAGGAACTTCAGCTCGGTGGCCTGCCCGACCGCGAGCAGCACCTGGTCGGCCTCCAGCGCCATCGTGTCGGCGGCGTCGAATTCCGGGGCGAATCGCCGCTCGTCGTCGAAGACCCGGGTGCAGCGCTGGAACGCGACGCGGTGTCCGGCGTCGACGGAGACCGGACCCCAGCCGGCGTAGAGCTCCACGCCCTCCGCGAGAGCCGTGTGCAGCTCTCCCGGACTCGCCGGCATTTCGCGGCGCTGCTCGAGGCACACCATGGCCACTCGGAGCGCGCCCTGGCGGAGGGCCGTCAGCGCGACGTCGACGGCGACGTTGCCGCCGCCCACCACGACCACGCGCGGTCCGACCTTCGGACCGGCGCCGCTGCGCACTGCCCGGAGAAAGTCGATGCCGCCCAGCACGAAGGGCAGGTCGGCTCCCGGCAGCGGCAGCACGCGCGATTTCTGCGCGCCCACGGCGAGGAACACCGCGTCGTATTCGCGTTTCAAGGCCGGCACGTCGCCGACCGGCCGGCCTGTGTGGATCGAGACACCCAGACGCGCGAGCTGGGCCAGGTCGCGGTCGAAGACTTCGGGCGGCAGCCGGTAAGCGGGGATGCCGTAACGCAGCATGCCGCCGGCGAGCGGCGCCGCCTCGAGCACCTCGACGCGATGGCCGGCCAACGCGAGGTAGAACGCCGCCGACAGCCCCGCGGGACCCGAGCCCACCACTGCCACCCTCCGGCCGCTGGGCGGCGCCACCCGGGGCAGCGGGTAGTCGCCGTTCTCGGCGAGCGCGTGGCGGGTCGCCACCGCCTTCATCGGCCGCACGAAGACCGCCGCCTGCGGGCCGCGCGCGCAGGCGCTCTCGCAGGGCGCCGGGCAGACGAGGCCGCACGTGAAGGGAAGCGGGTTGTCGCGCGAGATCACGGACACGGCCTCGGCGTAGCGGCCGTGGCCGATGTGGGCGAGGAAGCTCGGAATGTCGACGTGCGCGGGGCAGCCCTCCTGGCAGGGAGGCGCCTTCGAGGTCAGGCATTGCCCGGAGGCGCACTCGCCGTCGTCGACGTGGCGCCGCCACGCGGGGTCGGCCAGCGCGCCGGCCAGCATCGCTCGTGCCGGCGCCTCGAGCTGCGCGGACAGCGCCGCGAGCGCGTCCAGGTGGCCGGGAGTCCCGCGGCCCACGGTCACCTCGGTGGCGATGCGGGCGGCCCGTGCGAGCAGCGTCCGTTCGGGACGTCCCTCGGCGGCCTCCCAGGCCTGCCGCAGCCGCGAGCGAGTCGCCGCAACGGGGCAAGCCGAAGCCATTCGCTCACCCAAAGTTGGCAATCGCGGCGACGAAGCGGCGGCGGCGGGGATCGGGCAGCGTCGCCGCATCGCCGAAGGACAGGCAGCCCGTGACGCACTTCGTGACGCACGCGGGCTGCAGCCCCTGATCGAGGCGGTCCTTGCAGTAATCGCACTTGACCGCCTTGCGCGCGACCGGGTCCCACTGCGGGGCCCCCCACGGGCAGGCGATGATGCAGCTCTTGCAGCCCAGACACAGCGCGGCCTCGATGAACACGATGCCGTCCGCCGTCCGCCGCTGGACGGCGCCGCTCGGACACGCGGACAGGCAGAGGGCCTCCTCGCAGTGCAGGCAGGGCATGAAGACGTGGCTCTGGCGCGGCAGGCCATTGACCGTCACCGGGCCGACGGTGACGATCTTGCACAGCGCCGGGCCGGGCCCGAGGCCCTTGTTCGTCTTGCAGTGGAGCTCGCAGGCCTGGCAGCCGATGCAGGTCCCGGTGTCCTGACGCAGGGTCTGGGTGCTCATGCGACCCGCCTGACGCGGACCTGCGTCTCGCCGAAGGTGAAAGCGCCGCCGGCGGGGTCGAAGCGGTCCAGCGTGCCCTTCTGCAGGCGCTGGTCGGCGACGCCGCGGCCGAACGCGCGGGTTTGCAGCGGCACGGTGCGGCCGAATCCGTGCAGCATGAACACCGCTTCGGGGTGGATCATCTCGGTCACCTTCGCGCGGCTGCGCACCGTGCAGCCGGCGACGGCGATCTCGACGGAATCGCCGTCGGCGATGCCGAGGAGCCTGGCCCGGCTGGGGTGGATCCAGATCGGGTTGTCGGGCGACAGCTCGGCCAGGAGCGCGTTGTTGGCGGTCTGCGCGTGCGTCTGCACCGGCGCACGCCCCGTCAGCAGCCAGAACGCTCCGTCCGGAAGCGGCCCGGGCGGCTCGAAGGTGGCGAGGCTGGGCAGGCCGGCCTTGGTCAACACCGGGCTGACGATCTCGATCTTGCCCGAGGCGGTCTTGAATCTGAGGCCGTCGGCTCGGTCGAAAAGAACGGGCTTGTCTGCAAGGGCGACGACACCCTTCGCCCGCAGCTGGTCGACCGTCAGCCCTGTCCCTTCGAGCTGGTACGCCCAGATGTCTTCGATGCCGTCGAAATCGAAGTAGCGGCCCGCGCCCATGCGCCGGGCGAGCTCGCGGAAGATCCACCAGGCCGGCCGGCTGTCGAAGCGCGCCTCGACGGCGCGGTCGCGCATTTGAACGGACGGCTTCGGGCCGGCCTTGAGGGCGAGGATGTTTGCCCGCTCCAGATACGTGCATTCGGGGAGCACCACGTCCGCCTGCCACGCCGTCTCCGACCAGTTGACGTCTATGGAAACGAGGAGACGGAGCTTTTCGAAGGCCTTGAGCTGGGCTTCGGGGTCGGGCACGGCCGAGAGCGGGTCGTGGCGGTAGGCGAAATAGGCCCGCACCGGATACGGGTCGCCGCGCTCGATTGCCGGATAGAGCTTGTGCAGGATGCCGGACGCGGGGTCCCAGTGCGGGAACCGGCCGCCGGCGCCGTCCACCCGCGGATCGGCCGGCTTCGGGATTCGCGCCGCCAGCTTGTTCAGGCCCTTGCGCCCGACGTCGGCCGCGCTCTTGGCGAACAGCATGCCGCCGGGGCTCTCGATCGAGCCCATGAGGGCGTTGAGAAGGTAGGCCGTGCGGCTCACGTGGAAGGACTGGTGGTGGCGCGCCGTCATCCATCCGCCGTGGAAGATGACGTTGGGCGCGTCCTCGGCGATCTCGCGGACGAAGGCACGGATTTCGGCGGCCGGAATGCCGGTGTGCGGCTCCTGCCACTCGGGCGACGTCGGCCGGACGAACTCGGCCAGCGTCTCGAAGCCCTCCACCCAGCGGGCGACGAAGGCGTGGTCGTAGACGCCGTCGGCGATCACCTGGTGGAGGATCGCGAGGTTGAGCGCGTAGTCGCTGTTGGGGCGGATCTGCCAGTAGCGAGTGGCCTTGCAGGCCGTGCCCGTGACCCGGGGGTCGATGTACGTGCAATGGGCCCCGTTGGCCATCGCGGCCATGAAGGTCTTGGCCTCGCCGACCTGGAGCGACTCGGTGATGTTGCGGCCGTACAGGACGATGTGGCGGGTGTTCCTGATGTCGTAGCTGAACTCGCCGCGGCCCTGCCCGAAGAGGCTCTGGCAGGCGTGATGGGCGTTGCGGGCGCAGGAAACGTCGTGGTCGAAATAGTTGGGCGAACCGAGCGCCCGCACGAAGGCCTTCGTGAGGTCGTTGAAGTCGCCTCCGCGGTCCGAGAGGGCGATCGCCTTCGCCCCGTGCTCGGCCACGACCTCCTTGAGCGCCGCGGCGACGTGGTCGAGCGCCTCGTCCCAGCTCGCGCGGCGCCACTGGCCCGCGCCGCGCTCGCCCGTGCGGATCATCGGGAACTGCGGGCGCTCGTCGTCGTATTCCAGCGTCAGGCCGGCGGCGCCGCGGGCGCACAAGCTCGTTCCCAGGGCGCCGTCGTTCGGGTTCCCCTGGATCCAGGCGACGCGGCCGCCGGCCACTTCCACCTGAATCGGGCAGTGCGTCGCGCACATGCCGCAGATGCTGTTGACGAGACGCCTGCCGGCCGGCGTGAGGAGGGCTGAGTCGATCGACGCCGGGTCCACGGTCGTCAGTAGAGGCCGAGGAGGTTGAGGGCCAGCACGAGGAGTCCGAGCGCGGCGATGCGCTTGACCCACTGCGGACTCACGCGCTGCGCGATCCGCGGGCCGATGAAGCCGGCGAGGATCGCCGCCGGGAACATGACGAGGAACAGCGTGAGGTCGAAGTTGCCGAACTGGATGTGGCGCACGCTGCCCATGAGCGTGTTGAAGAAGATCGCGAGGAGCGAGCTCCCTACGACCAGATACATCGGCAGCCCGAGCACCACCGTCATGAGCGGCACCATGAAGGGACCGCCGCCGAACCCGAACATCGAGGCGACGACGGCCGTCAGGAACGCCCCGAGGCATCCGACGACGATGTTGACCTTGAACTGCTGGCCCCAGAACTCGACGGTCATCGCGGGCCTCCTTCAGACTCGAGGGCGGGCGCAGCCGCGCCGGCGGCGTCCCGCCGGGCGGCGGCCTCCTGTTCGGCGCGGCGCTTGAACTCCTTGAGAATCGCCTGTTCCTTCTTGTTCTTCTGGAGATAGGCGGGCGTCGTCTGCCACAGCATCAGGCCGGCCAGGACGACCAGGATCCAGCCGAAGACGAACTTGAACTGGTCGAGCGTGATCAGCTCGGTCAGCTTCGGGCCGATGAAGCCGCCGGCCAGCATCGCGAGGCCCATCGTGACGCCCAGCTTCCAGCTGATGAACTTGATCCGGCTGTAGTTGTAGATGCCGCTGCCCTGCGAGAAGAGGACCGTGGGCATCACCGTCCCGGCGACGATCGTGTGCGGCAGCGGCCAGAGGGAGACGAGGAGCGGGTTGAGGATGAAGCCGCCGCCGGCGCCCATCAGGACGCCGAAGATGCTGACGAGAAGGGCCAGCAGGAACGGCGTGAACAGGTTGAGGCTCGTGCCGGCGTTGGAGAGATACAGGAGCGGAAAGGCGATCCTGTTCTCGAGCGTCGCTTCGGGACTTTTCACGACGCCCTGACCGGTCACGGCCACCGCCACGACCGAATAGCGGCCGGGCGCAGCGCCGGCCGGGATCGTGACGCGGGCGGTGAACGAGCCGTCCGGGCGCTCCTCGATGGTGGCCGAAAGGAGCTTCGACACCGAGCGGAAGCGCGCCTTGACGATCTGCATGGCGCGGCGCCGGGCCTCCTTGGAATCGAGCGTCGGCAGGAGGTCCCCCCGCGAGCCGGCGATGCTGGCCATGAGGGTGGCCTGGTACGTAGCGATGGGCCTGGCGGCCGGGACGGCGAAGGCCGCGTCGGCGCCTGTGTCCTTCAGGGCCTGGGAATAGGCCCAGCCGCTGCCCTTGCGTGCGTAGTCGTCGAGGGTCGACTGCCCGGCCCTGGAAAGGTAGATGCGGTAGTGGGCCGGCAGCTGCCTGGTCAGATAGAGCTTGTAGGGAATCTCGCCCTTGTCGTTGCGCCTGGCGTCGAAGAACGACGCGGTCACCGCCTTCTCGGACCAGACCTCGAGGAACACCCGGCTCGCCGGCGGCGCCTGGCCGCTGACGGTGATCGTGCCCCCGTTGTCGAGGGCCACTCGATCCAGGGTGAGCGGCGCGAGGCTATCGGCACGCGCACGGCCGAAAACGACGAGCGCCACCAGCAGGAGAATCCTGGACGCAATTCGAGCTGTCATGACCCAAGCGCGATGGAAGATTCGTGCCACGCGCCGCGGCAGGGCTCCCCATTGCGGCGGAAGACGTTACACCCGCTGAAGGCTCCCCGGCGCGAAACGGGCGTTACGCCCGCGTAACCGGCCGCGTGGCGCCGGGCGGCGATTGCGACCGCGACACGATCGCAAGAATGCGCGTAAACTGTGCGCCTATGACGAGACCTTCCCGCGACTGGGTGAATATTCTCTTCCTCGCTCTCACGCCCATCGTGGGCCTCGGCGGCACCGCCTGGTACGCCGCGACGCAGGGCATCGTCTGGTGGGAGCCCGTCCTCGCGCTCGCGCTCTTCGTGGCGATCGGGATCGGCATCGGCTCGGGCTACCATCGCTGTTTCGCGCACCGCACGTACGAGTGCCACCCGGCCGCGGAGAGCGTCCTCCTCTTTTTCGGCGCGCTCGCGCTCCAGAACTCCGCGCTGCGCTGGGCGCGCGACCACCGGGACCACCACCGCTACACGGACACGGATCGCGACCCGTACTCCGTGACCCGCGGCTTCTTCTGGGCGCACGTTTTCTGGGTCTTCTACAAGGAGGCGCCGGGCGCGACCTTCGACAACGTTCCCGACCTCCTGAAGAACCCGCGCGTCATGTGGCAGCACCGCTGGTCGCGATTCCTCGGGATCGGCGTCGGCCTCGGCCTGCCGACGCTCGTCGGCGCGCTCTTCGGCCGGCCGTTCGGCGGCCTCCTCTGGGGCGGCTTCCTGAGGATCGTCCTCGTCCACCACACGACGTTCCTCATCAACTCGGCCGCCCACCTCTGGGGCAAGAGGCCTTACTCCACCGAGGTCTCGGCCCGGGACAACTGGTTCCTCGCCTTCTTCACGCACGGCGAGGGGTTTCACAACTTCCACCACGTGTTCCCGTCCGACTTCCGCAACGGCCTGAGGTGGTATCACTGGGACCCGAACAAGTGGGCGATCTACGCCATGCGCCTCACGGGCCTCGCCCGGAATCTGCGCCGCACGCCGATGCCGCTCATCGAGCGGGCGCGCGCGCGCGTCCTCGAGGCGGCGTCGGGCCTCTCCGCAAGCTCCCAGGCGCCGTCGCACGGCGCCATGGGTTGACGGCTCCCCGCACATCTCATTCGGAGGTCTCCATGCGTCCCAGCCGAGCCGCGCTCCTCGCCGCCTTCGCGCTCGCCGCCGCCGCGCCCCTCGTGGCACAGGAGACGACGACGCTGTTCGTTCCGGTCGTCCTCTCGTCCTCCGGACGCAGCGGCTCGTTCTTCACGTCCGAGATGGTCGAGACGAACAAGGGCAACCGCGACGCAACGGTGAGCTACCTCTACACGGACGCGACGGGCGGCGCCGCGACCGGGAGCGCGACGAACCCGCAGCCTCTCGCGGCGGGCCGCCAGCGCACGATCCCCGACGCCATCTCGTACCTTCGCGGCCTCGGCATCCCCATCCCCTCCACCGGAAACGCCGTCGGAACGCTTCGCGTCACCTTCACGAACCTCCACGCGGCCGCGGACGCCGCAGTCACGGTGCGGACGACGACGCCGGTTCCGGCGGGCGCGCCCACGGGACGCGCGGGCCTCGCGTACGCAGGCGTCCCGCCGCTCGGCCTCCTCTACGCGGGCACGACGGCGACTCTCTGCGGCCTCAAGCAGAACACCCTCGACCGGACGAACGTCGCGGTCCAGAACGCCGGAGCCCCGGGGAGCGGCAACGTGACGCTCCGCGTCACGTACTTCGGCAGTCTCGCGACGCCGTCGGCGGATCAGCTCGTGACGCTCTCCCCCGGCGGCTTCAAGCAGTACGCCCTGACCGACTTCGACCCCTCCGCGTCGGACGGGTTCGTGCGCGTCTCGGTGGTGAGCGGGACGGCGCCGTTCTACGCCTACGCCGTGGCGAACGATCAGGTGAACTCCGACGGCTCCTTCATCCCGCCCCTGAAGTCGGGTGAGGGTTCGGGTTCGGCGGTGCTCCTCCTGCCGGCCGTCGTCGAGACGCCTACGTTCACGACCGAGGTCGTCATCACGAACCTCGCAACGACGACCCTGTCCGGCACGCTCACGTTCACGTCGCCCTCCCTGGCGTCGCCGGTCATGCTGGGGTTCGCGCTCGGCGCCTACGAGCAGCGTACCTACCCGGCGTTCGTCCAGGCGCTCCGCACGTCGGGCCTGCCCGGGATCCCGGCCGCCGGCGGCACGATCGTGGGCACGCTCACCCTGACCTCCTTCTCGGGCGACACGACCACCGCGTTCATCGGCGGCCGCACCCTGAATCCCGGCGGCGGCGGCCGCTACGGCGTCTTCACGGCCGGACAGCCCGACGGGACCGGCGCCGACATCCCCGGCACGTGGCTCTACGGCCTGCGGCAGGACACCGAGAACCGGACGAACGTCGCGCTCGTGAACGCGGGCAACGTGGACCACAACCCGATCACGCTGCACATCGACCTCTACGACGGCGCGACGGGCGCGCTCGCGAAGTCCCTCGACCAGGCCGTCCCGGCCCTCGGCTTCGTCCAGCTCAACTCGATCCTCGCCACGTACGCGCCCTCCGTCACGCAGGCCTATGCGCGCGTCACGCGCACCGCGGGCGCGAGCCGCTTCGTGACCTACGCCGTCGTGAACGACGGCGCCCAGCCGGGCCAGCGCAGCGGCGACGGCGCCGTGATCGCGATGGACCCGTTCGACACGTCCCGCTACGCGGGGACGTGGCACAACACCACGTTCCTCACGTCGGGCTCCGCGAGCGCGACGCTCGCGGTCGAGCGCGTCTCGGGGCTTCTCCTCGTCACGCTCGACCTCGGAGGCAGCGTCTTCGGCGGGACCGACCCCGACCCTCAGATGATCCGCGGCGCCCTCACGCTGTCGGGTGCGACGTTCAGCGACACGACGCCTCTTTTCGGCCCCATCTCGGCGACCGTCTCGACCTTCGGGCTCATCAACGGGTCCGCGCCGAGCGTCCCGGGCGCGAACGTGAGCGCCCTGACGTTCGACGGGTCGCTGAACCCGGGCGTCTCCGTGAACCTCAGCTACACGGCGACGCTCCGCCCGTCCGGCAGCGCCAGCGGCGTCGTCGCGATGACGCCCGCGCCGTAGCCTCCCGCTCCTGATCTCTCCGCGTTTGACCGGACACGGATGGGGTGCTACCTTTCGCGGTCTCTCCGACCCGAGGTGGGGCTGTAGCTCAGTTGGGAGAGCGCCTGAATGGCATTCAGGAGGTCGACGGTTCGATCCCGTTCAGCTCCACCAATCTTTCGTTTCGGCTCCCCGCGCCAGCACATCGAACGGCGATCTCAAAACAACGGAAACACTTCCGTCCGTGATCGTGTCGTTCGACGCTACGGCGTCTTCGCGTCGGGCTTCACTCGCGCCTGGTACACCGCGGCCTTCTCGGGCTTGCCCCACTCCGTGTAGAGCTTCACGACGACCTTGATCGCCCGCTGCGTGATGCCGGCCCCCTCGCCGTTCGCCTTCGCGAGGAGCTCGGCGGAGCGGCGGAGCGGGGCTTCCGCCTCGGCGTACTTCTTCTCCAGCCGCAGCGTGTCGCCGTAGCCGAGGAGCGCGATACCCACGTCCGGGTGCTCCGGGCCGAGCGCCTTCGTCAGGCGCGCGATCGCCTCCGGATACGCCTTCTCGGCGGCGGCGAGTTCGCCCGCAATCTTGTGCACGGCGGCAATGTTCGTGAGCGTCCGCGCCACGGGCTCCGAGTCGTCGCCGAGCGCCTTGCGACGCGACGCGAGAACGCTCTCGAGGAGCGCGGCCGTCCGGTCGAACTTCTTGAGCCTGAGGTAGACGCCCCCGAGGTTCTCGCGCAGCGCGGCGACCTCCGGGTGGTCCTCTCCGAGGAGCGACACGTCCATGTCGAGGGCCTCGAGGTACTCCTTCTCGGCGCCCTCGAGGTCGCCCGCGTACATCTTGCCGAGCGCGACGTCGTTGAGCGCGTTCGCGATCTCGGGATGGCGGTCCCCGTAACGCGCCTTCAGGAGCGCGAGCCGCTGCTCGGCGAAGGGGACCATCTGCTTCGCGTCGCCTTCGTCTCCCGTCGTGTGGACGATCACGAGGACGAGGAGCGCGTCGGCCTCGGCCTTCGCGGCGGCGTCGCGATCCTCCTTCCGCGCCGCGCCGCGGTGCGCCCGCCCCATCGCGAGGAGCTCTTCGGCGAGGGCTTTCGCCTCGGGCCGCTTCCCTTCCCCGGCGAGCGCGGTTGCGAGGGCGTTCAGGGCGGGCGCCGTCTCGATCGACTCCTTCCCGTGGAGCGCGCGGACGATCGCGAGCGCCTCAGTCGCGTGCGCCTCGGCGTCCGCGAACTTCTTGCCCGACGCCGACGACTCCGCACCCGCGAGCGCGACGAGCGACTCGGCGGCCTCCGCGCTCCCCTTCCCCGCCGCCGCGACGCGCAGGTCGTACGAGCGATGGAGCGCCTTCAGCGCCTCGTCCGGCTCGGCGAGGTTCACGAGCGTCGTTCCGATCGACTGCAGGACCGAGGCCTCGACGAGCGGCTGCGTCTTCAGCGTCACCTCGGTTTTCGCGCGCGCCTGGCGGAGCGCGTCGAGGAGCGTCACGTTGCGCGAGCCCTTCCCCCACGGGTCCGCGGCCCCGAGCGCGTCCTGGAGATACTCGTTGATCGCGCCCGCCTTCGCGGCCTCGGCCGCCGCGCGGTCGCGCTCCCTGCGCACGCGCTGGCCCTGCACGAGGAGCGTCACCGCGAGGGCGACGAGGAGGAGGGCGATCGCCCCGGCGGCCGCCACGCTCCCCTTGTGCCGGGCCGCCAGCTTCCGGAGCTGGTACATCGTGCTCGGCGGGTGCGCGAGGATCGGGCGCTGCGCGAGGTACCGCTCCACGTCGTCCGCGAGGTCCGCCGCGCTCTGGTAGCGCCGCGCGGGGTCCTTCTCGAGCGCCTTCTCGGCGATGGTCCTGAGGTCCGCGTCGAGCGGTGTCCCGCCCGCCGTTTCCCGGAGCGGGCGCGGCGGCGTCTCGCAGATCGTCACGACCGCCTGCACGATCGACGTGTTCGTGTCGTACGGCTGCCGGCCGGAGACGATCTCGTAGAAGAGGACGCCGAGCGAGTAGACGTCGGTCCTGAGGTCGATGTCCCGGCTGTCGCCCCGCGCCTGCTCGGGGCTCATGTACGGGATCGTCCCCTTGATCATCCCGATCTCGGAGAGCACGGTCGGAGCGTTCACGTCCGCGTCCGTGATGCGCGCGAGGCCGAAGTCGAGGACCTTCACCTCGCCCGCGTCGTTCACGACGAGGTTCGAGGGCTTGAGGTCGCGGTGGATGACGCCCTTCTGGTGCGCGTAATTCACGGCCCTGCAGATCGTCACGAAGAGCTCGAGGCGCCTCCTGAGGTCCTCGTGCGTCGGCCGGTCGCCGCCGAGCCGGCTGCGCACGAACTGCGAGAGCGTCACCCCGCGGACCAGCTCCATCGTGAAGAAATGCCGCCCGTCCTCCGTGCGCCCGGCCTCGTAGATCGCCGCGATGTTCGGGTGGACGAGCCGCGCGAGCGTCTCGGCCTCGCGCCGGAACATCCGGAGGTACGCCTCGTCCACGAACTGCCCGCCGCGCACGACCTTCAGCGCGACGGTCCGGTGCGGGCTCTCCTGCTCGGCTTCGTAGACGATTCCCATCCCGCCTTCGCCGAGCTTTCCGACGACGCGGAAGCCGCCGACCTCGCCCGGCAGCGCCTCCGGCGCTGCTCGTGCGCGGTCTCCCGACGCGTCCAGAGTCGGCGCACCGGTAACGGGCTCGTCCCTGGGAGAGTCGCCGGCCATGAGTTGCGACGAAGTCTACACAGGAGCGGGTTCGGCCGTCAGGCGAGACGATCTTCCAGTTGACGCATCCCTTCGAAGTGACATAGTTTGACCCGCACAAGGTCAGGGAGTTCGGGCCCGGAGCCGCCGAGTCGCGAACGCGTAATCTCTGGTCTGCAGGAGGTTCGAATGAGAAAGCTCGTCACTCGAGTCGCCGTCGCCGCGGGTCTCCTGCTCTCCGCCGCGGGGGCCTTCGCCCAGCCGAACGGAAACGCGCCGACCGTGGCCGTCCCCGCGCTGGACGGCTTCGGCCTCGCGACCCTGGCCGGCGGCCTCGCGATGACCGGCGCGTGGGCCATGGCCCGGGCCCGCCGGAAACGGTAGCGTCGCGCCCTGGCTCCGAAATTCGTCCCCGCCTGGTGGCGGAACCACAAGATCCTCTGGCTGGTCTTCCTCGTCGGAGCCGCGCTTCCGCTCGTCGACGTGTGGCGCTGGTGGCGCTTCCGCTCGAGCCAGCCCAAGGGCGACTACCCGCAGCGGGCGGACTGGTCGGCCCCGTACGGAGGAGGCGTTCACCTCTCGGGCTACGTCTTCCGGGACCGGAACAGGGATGGAGTCCTCGACGTCGGCGACCTGCCGATGGCGCTTGTGGTCGTGACGGTGACACGGCCGGACGGGAAGATCTTCACGGTGCGCTCGAACGACTCGGGGTTCGCGAACTTCGAGATGTCCCGCACCGAGCGCAACGCCGTCCTCCGGAAGCCGGGGGACTACGTCTTCAGCGTGCACGTTCCCCCGGGCTGGGTGCTCACGACGGGAAACGCGAGCCAGCGGACGACGCTGGAGGACCTGCCGGGCGCGCCGGCGGACATGGTGTCGAGGAATCCGCCGCGGCCGTTCGGCCTCGCCCCGGTGCTCACGATCGGAGGGAGGGTCGCCGTCCGCGGGAAAGCCGGCGCTGCCACGTCTCCGGAAGGAATCACGCTCTCGGCCCGGAGTCCCGGCGGCAGGACCGTGGATGTTCCGCTCGCTCCGGGAGGCGCCTTCGAAATCTCCGCCGAGCCGGGGCCGTGGACGCTGATCGCCCGGGCGGCCGGATCCGGCCCCAGCATCGAAAGAGCGCTCGTCGTCCGGGACGCGCCGGTGAGGCTCTCCACGATCGTCCTTGGAGACCCGGCCGTCGAGCCGTCGGGGCGGCGTTTCACCATCGACTTCGAGTCGATGACCGGGACCCAGATCGCGAAGATCCCCTCCGGCGTCGCCGGCCTCAACTGGGACTATCTGAACGTGATCGACGCCAACACCGGAGGCGACGCGTACACGAACAACGTGACGTCCGGCCACTACGTCGGCTACGGGAGCTCCGGGCATCCCGTGACGATCTCGCGCGCAGGGGGATTCGACTTCCTCGGAGCGTCCTTCGGCCTCGGCTCGCGGGAAGGCGAAGGAGATACTTTGCGGGTTCAGGCCTTCCGCGGAGACACCGCCGTGGCGGAGGACGAGCTTCGCCTTTCGAGCCTGGGTCCTGTCCGCTTCGACGCGGAGTTCCGCCGTATCGACCGCCTCGTCCTCACGACACGTCATTACTGGCAGCTCGTCGTGGACGACATGGAGGTCTGCGTGCCGGGCGGCGACGCCGTCCCGGCGCCCGGCGCCCCCGCGCATCCATGAGATAACGCGACGATGTTCACCCTCATGCAATTCCTCCTGGCCGGCCTGGCCGCGGTCGCGGCCGGCGCGGTCAACGCCCTCGCCGGCGGCGGCACCCTCATCACGTTCCCGATGCTCGTGGCCCTCGGCGTCCCGGCCCTGGCGTCGAACGTGACCAACACGGTGGCGCTCTGCCCCGGGTACCTCGGAGGGACGCTCGCGCAGCGCGACGACCTCCGCGGACAGAAGAAGCGGCTCTGGCTGGTCGTTCCCGCGGGAGTGGTGGGCGGCGTCCTCGGCGGGTTCCTCCTCCTGCACACGGAGGAGAAGCTGTTCCGCGTCCTCGTCCCGTACCTCATCCTCCTCGCGTCCGGACTCCTCGCGATCCAGGATCCCGTGCGCGCCTGGCTGACGCGAAGGGCCGGCGCCGACCCGTCCGGCAGCGCGATCGAGAAGTGGACCTGGCTCCCGGTCGGGGTCGCCTCGGTCTACGGCGGTTACTTCGGCGCCGGGCTGAGCGTGATCGTCCTCTCGGCGCTCGGCCTGACCCTGCACGAGTCGATGACCCGGCTGAACGCGCTGAAGCAGGCCGTGGCATTCGCCGTCAACGTGGCGGCCGCCCTCTTCTTTCTCTTCTCGGGCGAGGTCGTCTGGTCGATGGCCGTCGTCATGGCCGTCGGCGCTCTGCTCGGGGGCGTGATCGGCGGCAAGCTGGCCGGCAAGGTCAAGCCGTCGACGCTCCGGTGGATCGTCGTCGCCTTCGGCGTCGCGATCTCGATCGCCTACTTCGTGAAGGGGTAGGGCGCGCTCCCGGCCGGGCGCAAGGGCGTCGCCTCTCCCGGATTGCAGCGGCGCACGAGACACCTCCAGCGCGGGTCGTACCGGAACGCGCTCCCGAGCGGCACGTCGCGGAAGGCCAGATGCCGCGTGAGCGCGTCGACGCCGAGGCCGCGCAGGCGCGTGCAGAGGTCGTCGAGAAGAGCCGACGAAAGGCCGCGGCCCCGGAGCGCGGGAGTGACCGCGATTCCGTCGAGCTGGGCGGAGGATCCCCGGAACAACGAATAGGAGACGCCGGCCACGACCCGCCCCTGCCCGTCGAGGACGACGAGGTGGCGGCGCCCCTCGAAGTACTTTCGCGGGACTCCCGACCGGACGAGCAGCTGGACGAGCCGTCCGAGCTCCCCGGGGTCGAGCGGGTCTCGCACGGAGTACTCGGCTCCGGTGCGGTCCGTGACTCGCGTCGTGGTGACGAGGTGTCTCCTGCCGTCGCCGACCACCGCGAGGATGATGTCTCCGTCCTGGGCGGCGCCCGGGAAGACGAGCCTTCCGAACGCGATGCGCTCCTCGGAGCCCTCGAGGGCGGCCTGGACGTCGGCCAGCTCGACCATCTCCACGGGCCAGTGGCCGGGCCTGCGGAACATCGCCTCCAGGAGAGCGTCGAACGCGCGCAGAGCCGGACCGGGCGAGCCCTGGAAAGTGGTCCGGCGGTGAAGGTGATACCGGACGATCTCCGGGAACCGGTCCAGCCGGTAGACGCGCTCGAGCCCGCGCGCCATCGCCTCTCGGACGGCGAGGGGCGCACCGGGATCGATTGCCTCCCACGCTTCGAAGCGTGCGATCGCCGAGAGGAGCGCAAGCGGCGGGTGGAACGAGGCGTCGAGCCTGCTCCGCTCCGCCTCGAGCTCGGTCGCAAAGGACTCGTCGACGCTCCCGGGAGGCGCGGCCCTCAGCGCCGGGACGAGCTCGTCGAGGAAGGCCCGCGCCCCGTCGAGCCCGAGCGCTTCCACGCACGCATCCGCGATCCACGAGCGGCGGAGCATGGTCCGCGAGCGGGGATAAAGGGCGAACGTCTCGACGAAGAAGTTCCGGATCATGGGGCCGACGAGAGAGAACGGGCCTTCGTACGGGCGGTGGCCCGCGAGGGAGAGAAGGACGGTCCCCTCGCGAAAGTCGTACTTCGGGACGACGACGTTCGCCGGCGAGATCGAGCCGGGAACCAGCCGCCGGCCGCTCGCCTCCCACGCCGAGAAGAAGGCCGCGAGCGCCCGAACGAACAGGGTCCTCCAGAGCACCGCGGCGGGGCCCGCCTCCGCCGGCTGCTCGAGCTCCCAGAGCCTCATCGCGAGCGTCGGCTCGTCGACCCAGCCCACCGAGAGCGCCCGGAGCTCCTCGCGATAGCAGCCAAAGGCGGGAACGACCGGGCTCCCCTCGGCCGGCGAGGCCAGGGTCTCCATCCAGAGCTTCGTCCGCCGGACGGCGTCGGGCTCCAGGTCGTCGCCCAGGATCAGAAGGAAATCGTAATGCCGCCCCGAGAGCGTGTTGATGCCGGTCCGATAGAGATGGTGGCGGCGGACGGTTGCGACCGGGGCGATCCAGATTCCGCCGGGCCCGAGATCCTCGAGGGTCACCGCTTCGCCGCACGCGAGCTCGAGAGATTCCTCGAAGAACCCGGTCGCGTCGAAGAGGCGCTCGAGGCCTTCGCGCTCGGCCGCGGGGAGACCTTCGTGGAAGACGAGCTTCGAGCGGAAGCCCGCCCTCTGCGGCAGGCTCCTGTCGAACCAGCCGGAGAGCTCGGTCAGCAGGCTCTCGGCTTCTCCGGCGAGGCGCGGCTCCGACTCCTCGAGCGACCAGCAGGCCAGCTCGGACCGGACGGCCGCGAAATCCTCGCGGTGCTTCCGGGCGTGGCGCGCGAGAAGCGTGAAGACGTCCGAGAGAAGCCTCGCCTGGACCTCCGGGAGCGGCCTCGGGAGGTTCACGCGATATCCCTGGAGACGCCTCCTCAAAGCCGTCAGGCGCTCTCCGGGGACGCCGGCCTGCGCGATCAACTCGACGCTGTCGGACGACAGGAAGGAGAGGCCGGATTCGAGGAAGCTCTCCATGTTCGAGGCGGTGCCGGGTGCCGGCTCGTCGAGAAGCAGGATCCGGTACGCCGCGCACCGGACGTCCCGGGCCGGATGGCGCGCGAGGGTCTCGAAGCGCCGGCGAAGCGCGACCGCGGTGTTCGGATCGGCGCTCCGGAGCCGATCCTCCAGAACACGGACGGCCTCGAGCGATTCCTCCTGGCCTCCGAAGAGCGCCGAGCAAACCGTCCGGTGGAGCTCGGCCAGCTCGGGAGACGGGATCAGGGCGCTCGTGGCGGCGACCGAGGGCGGCCGCCCCCCCGCAGGCAGCCGGACGCGGAGGGAGAACGCCCCGGGGGGAGTGTGCCAGGCTCCCTTGAGTGGGAAGAAGGCGGCCAGCGACGAGTTGCCCAGCCAGAGGAGCGGCTGGTGGGCGAGGAGGCCGAGATCGACCGTGTCGCCCGCCACCGTGTACTCGAGATCGCCGATCCGGACCGCGCCCGTCTCGTCGGGCCGCCGAAGCGTGAGGCTCATCCCCCGGCGCCTGTCCTCGAGCGTGTCGTCTCCCAGGACGAGGTCTCCTTCGAGGATCCCGACGTCCCTGTGCAACCAGCGCGGCACCCGGACCCTGAGACGGGAGTTGGAGAGCGTGACCGCGCTTCCGCGGTAGAGCGAGAGGAGGACGTCGCCGAATCTCTCCTCGATCACCTTCCGGCGGTAGCTTCCCTTGGGGGTCAGCTCGCCGTTCTCGAGCGAGAAATCGCGGTCGAGAACGGCGAACCCGACGACTCTCTCGTGCGGTGCGAGATCGAGGTTGGCCTCGGCCACGATCCTCTTGAAATAGCTCTGGCGCTCCTCGTCGTCGAGATCGGCGAGAAGCGGAGCTTCCGCGTCCGGCACGACGAGCAGCACGTTGTCGTCGCGTCCGTCCCCGGCGAGGAAGGTCCTCCGGAATCCGGGCACGCCCTCGAAGAGCTGCTCGACGCGCCGCGGCGCCACGGTCTGTCCGCGGCTGTTCTTGAAGATGTCCTTGACCCTGTCGATGATCTCGAGGCCGCCGCTCGGACGCCGGCGGAAAATATCCCCCGTCCTGACCCAGCGCGCTCGTTCGTCCGGCGGACCGTCCTCGTCGACATCTCGCGCCACGTAGGGACCGGAGATGAGGAGCTCGCCCTCGTCCGGGCCGCTTCCTCCGCTCTCGGGGTCCAGCCGGACGTCGATTCCCGGCAGGGGGATCCCGACGGTGCCGTCCTCGTATCCGCCCGGGGGCGACATCGTGATGCCGCCCGTGGCCTCCGTCATCCCGAAGCCGCTGCAGAGCGCGACCCCTGACCGCTGGAAGAACCGGAACACGGACGGCTCGAGGTAGCCCGCCGCCGAGAGTCCCCACGAGAGGCGCCCGCCCGTGATCTCGCGAACGGCCTCCGCCTCCTGCTCCGGGCCCGCGACGGCGCCGATGCGCTGCTGACACCGGTCGTGGAGCTGAGCCCAGCGGGCCGGGATGCCGACGAGCCCGGTCGGCCGGACCTGCCGGAGCCCGGAGAGGAACGTGTCGAGCGACGGGTTGCCCGCGAAGACGTACGTGCCTCCCCAGAAAAGAGTTCCGAGGAGCTCCAGGTACCGCCCGAACGTGTGGTACAGCGGCAGGTAGCAGAGGAGGACCTCGTTCTCGCCGACGAACGGGAGCGCGGCCGCGCGCGCGAATCTTTTCGAGAGGAGGTGGAACGGCGAGAACGCCACGCCTTTCTGCGCGCCCGTGCTTCCGGACGTGAAGAGCACCGTGGCGGTCTCGTCCAGCCCGAACGGCGTCAGGGTCGCGAGGGCCCGGTTGATCCCTCCTTCGTCGAGGCGGGAGGCTTCTTCGCCGAGCACGAGCGTCTCCGGGCGCCGCAGGCTCGCGGCCGAGTCGACGAGAAACGGCCGGACCGAGCCGGGACGCCGCTCGAGGACCGCCTCGATCTTGTCGAGCTGCCCGGCCGTGTCCACGACCGCGACGTTGATCGCGAGACGCTCCAGGAGCGAGCCGAGCTCGGCGGAAGAGAGGTACGGGGCCAGCGGGGCCACGAAGATGCCGTGGACCAGGCACGCGAGATCGCAGCACGCTCCGTCGAAGCCGTTCTCGGCCACGATGGCCACCCGCGGCGTCCGGCCGCACGACGACGCGAGGGCGGCGGCGATCGCCCGGAGGCGGCGCGCCACTTGCGCGTACGTCCATCGGGGCGACTCCGCCGAGGGCGACGCCTGGAGGAAAACCCTGTCCGGGTGGGAGGCGACGCGCTGCTCGAGGAGATCCGCGAGCGAGTACCGGCACGCGCGGATCGCGCCGAACGCCGACGCCGCCCATCGGGTCCGGGCCGTCGCGTCGGGAAGGGCGAGGAGGAAGGTCCTTCGCCGCGTCAGGTCGAGGTACCGGCGCCAGGCCGAGGCCGGAACCGAGCCGTCGAGAAGCCCCTGCTCCGCGGCCGCGAGAGCCTCCAGAGCGCATTCGGCCCCGACCGGATTCAGGGGAAGCTCTGCTTCGAGCCGGTCCAGTTCCGTGAGCAGCGGGCCCGGCGCGACGCCCGTCGCTTCCTCGAGCCCGGCTGTGTCGCCGCCGTCCAAAGTCCCTCCGGCCGTACCGCCGCGCCAAGGGAGGACGGTGCCGCTCGCCGAGTATCCCCTCGCCGCGACGATCTGCAAAGCCGTCCGGAGGCACGGGGAGCCGGGCTCGGGGAGCATGGACATGCGCCCCGCCCCGCGGACCGCGATGTGAACCTTTCTGCGGCTCGTCCCGTCGAACACGAGATGACCTGATCACGGAACGCAGCCATGGCGGGCGGGCCCTCCCTGCCCAGCGCGGCCCCGCACCCACGGGCCTCCGCGCTCGCCCGTGTCGTCAGTCATGTGGCGGCACGGGCGGCCCCTTTCTCGCCTTCCAGCCCGCGCCGGGCGCGAAAACCGGAGGGTCGAA
Source organism: Thermoanaerobaculia bacterium (assembly GCA_035542215.1). Classification (GTDB taxonomy): domain Bacteria; phylum Acidobacteriota; class Thermoanaerobaculia; order UBA5066; family UBA5066; genus Fen-183. Next base: position 28,410 of record DATKLW010000103.1, read on the forward strand.
CGCCGGCGCGTTGATGCAGACGCATCAACGCCGATGCTCCGCGCAAACGCGGACCGCCGCACCTAAACTACCCCCGACTCGGAACACCGGGACGAATCGGGTGAAACCACTTCCGCGCAGCGGCGACTCGAAGGCGACGCCCCGCCGCGGACCCGGCGGGCTGGCGGTGGCGCTCGGGCTCGTGTTCCTGAGCGCAGCCGCCCTCTTCACGTTCTGGTATCTCCCGCGGCAGCGCGCCGAGGAGATTGCGAACTGGAGCCGCGACCTCGGCGTGCGGGCCGACCTCCGGCGCGACGTCCTCGCCCGCTACTTCGAGGACGCGCTCGCCGGCGCGCGGACGGTCGCCGGCTACCCGTCCATTCTTCAGGCGCTCGACCCCGCCACGGGCCCGGTCGCCACGCGTCACGTGGCCGAGCTCCTCGAGCAGTTCGCCCGCAGCCAGGGAGCGTTCGGGGCGGCGCTCTGGAGCGTGGACGCGAGTCGCGTCGCCGCGACGAGCGACCTCGTCCTCGAAGACGGCTGCGCGCGGGCGGCGCGGGAAGTCCTCGCGTCGGGAGCCGCCGCGGTCGGCATTCACCTGCACGCGACGGCCGGCCCCGTCCTGACGTTCTCGGCCCCCGTAAAGTCCCGCGACGGCGTCACGCGGGGCGCCGTCATGGTCTTCGAGAGCCCCGCGCGGTGGCTCTACCCGTTCCTCGTGCGGAAGCTCAGCGGCGTCGACACCGGCGAGGCGGCGATCGTGGCCCGCGACGGAGGCGACGCCGTCGTTCTCTCTCCGCTCCTCGAGCGGAAGGACGCGCCGCTGCGATTCCGGCGTCCCCTCGGCGCGCTCGGCTTCGGCGCCGCGGCCGCCTTCGACGGCTCCGAGGCGGTCTCCCCGCGGACGGACTATCGCGGCATCCGGGTCCTCACGACGGGCCGGCGCCTTCCGCCGTCGGCCTGGGCTCTCGTCATGAAGGTGGACGAGGCCGAGGCCCTCATGACGTTCCGCGCGAACGCACTGCGCGCGGGCGCCTCGCTGGCCGCCTTCATCCTCGCGGCGTCGGCGCTCGTCTTCGCGCTCGCCGAACGGCGCGAGCGCCTCCAGGAGGCCGCCCTCGCGAGCAGCGAAGCGCGCTTCGGCGCGCTCCTCGACGGAGCGGAGGACGCGATCTTCCTTCTCGACCCGGCGGGGCGCCTCCTCGACGCAAACCGGCGCGCCGAGCGCATGTACGGCTCGGACCGCGCGAGTCTTCTCCGGTTGTCCGCCGCCGACCTGCGGGCGCCGGGAGACACCGACGGGGCGGCCGCGGCGATGGAAACGCTGAACCGGGAGGGCCGGAACGTCGTCACGACCGTCCACCGGCGCGCAGACGGCTCGACGTTCCCGGCGGAAATCCGCTCCCGCCGGATCGAGCTCGGGGACGCGGCTTTTCTCATCGCGATCGTCCGCGACGTCACCGAGCGGCGCCGCCAGGAGGACGCGATCCGCCACAGCGAGGAGCGGTACCGGGCGCTCTTCGACGGCATGCTGAACGGCGTCGCGTACTGCGAGATGCTCTGGGAGGGCGACACGCCGGCCGATTTCATTTACCTCGTCGTCAATCGCGCGTTCGGAACGCTCACGGGCCTGAAGGACGTCGTCGGGCGGCGGGTCTCGGACGTGATTCCCGGGATCCGGACGGACAACCCGGACCTCTTCGAAACCTACGGGCGGGTCGCGAGCACCGGCCGGCCCGAGAGCTTCGAATCGTTCGTGCCGGCCCTCGGGATCTGGTTCTCGATCTCGGCCTACAGCCCGAGAAAGGGCCACTTCGTCGCGGTCTTCGACAACATCACGGAAAGGAAGAAGGCCGAGGAGACCCTCCACGAGACGCAGCGGCAGCTCGCACAGGCGCAGAAGATGGAGGCGGTCGGGCGCCTCGCGGGCGGGATCGCCCACGATTTCAACAACCTCCTCACCGTCATCCGAGGCTACGGCGAGCTGCTGGCGGCCGGCCTCGAGGCCGACGACGCCCGGCGCGAGGAGCTCGCCGAGATTCTAAAGGCGGCCGAGCGCGCGACGGACCTCACGCGCCAGCTCCTCGCCTTCAGCCGGCGCCAGACGCTCGAGATGCAGGCTCTCGACCTCGGAGTCGTCGCCGGGAACGCCGAGAAGATGCTCCGGCGGCTGATCGGGGAGGACGTGAGGCTCACGTTCTCGGCAGCCCCGGACGCCGGTCTCGTCCGCGCGGACCGCGGACAGATCGAGCAGGCGCTCATGAACCTCGTCGTGAACGCTCGCGACGCGATGCCGGACGGCGGCCCGCTCGCGATCCGCGTCTTCGAGACGGCCGCCGTCACCGCGCTGCCTTCCGTGGACGGCGGGACCCCGCCGGGCCGGTACGTCGTCCTCTCCGTCGCGGACAAAGGCGGCGGCATGACGAAAGAGACGCTCGAGCACGCCTTCGAGCCCTTCTTCACGACGAAGGAGACGGGGCGCGGGACGGGCCTCGGCCTGTCGACCGTGTTCGGAATCGTCCGGCAGAGCGGCGGCCACATTCGCGTCGCGAGCGCCCCGGGGGCGGGCACGACGTTCGAGCTCTACTTCCCGCGCGTCGAGGAGACGGACGCGCCTCCCGCTCCGGCGGACGCCCGCGAGCGCGGCGGCGCGGAGACGATCCTCCTCGTCGAGGACGAGTCGTCGGTCCGCGAGCTCGCGGCGCGCATCCTCAGGAAACGCGGCTACCACGTCCTCACCGCCGCGGGAGGAGACGAGGCCCTCGCCGCGGCGGCCGGGCCCGGGACGATCGACCTTCTCCTCACCGACCTCGTCATGCCGGGAATGAACGGCGCCGAGCTCACCAACCGGCTCCTCGGGCTTCGCCCCGGCCTGCGCGTCCTCTTCATGTCCGGCTACCCGGGCGACGTCCTGTCGCGGTATGGCCTCTCCGGATCGAGCCTGCCCCTCCTGACGAAGCCCTTCGACGAGGCGGAGCTCTCGCGGCGCGTGCGCGAGGCGCTGGACGCGCCGGGGGGCCGCCTCGACCCGCGCGCGGAAGGCTCCCCGGTCTAGACTCCGCCGCCGGAGGCGAAGGCGATGCGCTGGAACGACGACGGCGGCGGGCTCGGCCCGGACATCGAGGACCGGCGGGGCGAAGCGGGCGGCGGATTCGGCTTCGGGGGCGGCGGGATCCGCCTCGGCTGCGGCGGCATCATTCTGCTCGGCGTCCTCTCGCTCGTCTTCAGGCAGAATTTCTTCGCGCTCCTTGCCCCGGGCGGCGGCGCGCCGCAGGCCCGCGTGGACTCGCGTCCCGTCGCCCCGCCCCCGGCGCAGGAGGAGAAGCGCGCGCGCTTCGTGAACTTCGTCGTGAACGACGTCCAGAAAAACTGGGACCGGGTCTTCCCGTCGCTGGGCCGGAACTACACGCACGCGACGCTCGTCCTCTACCGGAACGAGACGCGCTCGGGCTGCGGCTTCGCCGAAGCGCAGATGGGGCCGTTCTACTGCCCCGCCGACCGCAAGGTCTACCTCGACATGGGCTTCTTCGACGAGCTCTCCGAGCGCTTCGGCGCGCCGGGCGACTTCGCGCAGGCTTACGTGATCGCGCACGAGTTCGGACATCACGTCCAGACGCTCCTCGGGATCGAGGGCCAGGTGCGCCGCGCGATGGAGGAGCGGCCCGATCAGCAGAACGCGCTCTCCGTCCGCCTCGAGCTGCAGGCCGACTGCCTCGCGGGCGTCTGGGGCCACGGGACCGCCGAGCGGAACATCCTGGAGAACGGCGACGTCGAGAAGGGGCTCGCGGCGGCCGCCGCCGTGGGCGACGACCGGCTCCAGCGCGCCGCGGGCCGGCGCGTGAATCCGGAAAGCTGGACGCACGGCTCGGCCGCCCAGCGCACGGAGTGGTTCACGCGGGGCCTGAGGGAAGGGACGGTCGGCGCGTGCGACACGTTCAAAAACCGCCCATGACCCGCCGTCCTCCTCGGGGGGCGGTCAACCCGGCAAGCCTCTTGCACGTCTCACCCGGCGGAGGGTCCGATCTGTGAGGAAGAACATCCTTCTCACGCTCGCAGCCGCAACGGCGCTGGCCGGGGCGGGCTGCTCGAGCGTCAAAACGAACGTCGACTACGACGCGGCCACGAACTTCGCCTCCTACAAGACCTTCGCCTTCAAGGACGTTCATGGGCGCGGCGAGTTCCAGATGAAGCGCGTCGAGACGTCGATCGAAAGGACGCTCGTCGCAAAGGGCCTGACGAAGACGGACGAAAAGCCCGACCTCTGGGTCGTCCTCCACACGAGGCTGAAGAACGACCGGCAGATCACCTCGTACAACGCGGGCTGGGGCTGGGGCTGGCATGGCTGGGGCGGCGGCTACTCGACCGCCCGCGTCTACGACGTCCCGGTGGGCACGCTCATCGTCGACCTCGTCGACACGAAGGCGAAGGAGCTCGTCTGGCGCGGTGTGGCCTCGCGCGACGTGGGCGCGAGCGAGACGCCCCAGGAGCGGGCGCAGATCACGCAGGAGGCCGTCGACAAGCTGTTCGAGGGCTTCCCGCCGGGCATCCCGCCGAAGCCCTGATCTCTTCCCTCACGCCCCCCGGCTGCCGCGGAGCCGCTCGAGCGCGACCATCTGCTCGATCGTCCGGAGCGTCAGCTCGTCCTTGCCGAGCTCGCGGAGCGGCGCCCACTCTCCCCGCAGGCTGCGGGCGAGGGGGTCGGGCAGCGTGCGCAGCCAGCCCTCGATCCGGAGGTCGACGAACTCTCGCTTCTCCTCGATCGTGAGCTCGCGGGCGAGCAGGAGGCGCGGCGCTTCCTCGGCGTCGACGAGCGTCTGGAGGACGGTCCAGCGACTCCCCGGCTTCTCGGCGCAGAGCGCGGCGAACGCGCCGCTCGAGGTCTCCCGGATGAGCTCCTCCTCGCGCGTCGTGAGGCTCTCGTGCTCCTTCGTCTCGTCCCAGCTGTCGGACTCGTCGGCCATGAACCGCAGGTAGAGCATCGCGAAGAGGCACGTGGGCTCCACGAGCTCCTCGCGCGAGCGCACGTCCGCCCAGACCGCCGCCGCCGCCCTCAGACACCGCCGCGCCGCGGTCTCGGCGAACTTCTTCCCGAAGACGAGAGCGGCCGCGTCGCGCACGAAGTACGGCAGCTCGCGCGCGAGGATCTCCCGATAGCCGGGGACGTGCCGCGCGAGGAGGACCGCTCCGCGCTTGTCGAGCGCGGCGAGGTCGCTCGTGACCGCGGGCAGGCCGAGCGTCGTGCAGCCGAGGTTGTAATTGATCGCGCGCGGGAGCGTCACGCCCTCGGGCCACGCGTCCCTGAGGTCCCGGTTGTCGGGCAGCGTTCCGCCCCCTCCCCACTCCTCCGGGTAGACGGGGATCGAGCGGCCGTAGTTCACGGAGCCCGTCGCGCGGATCCTCACGCGCGTCTGCGGGACGAGCCCGCTGAAAGGCGCGAGGAGAGGGGCGATCCTGAGGAGCGTCTCCGTGTGGGCCTTCACGCCGGCCTCGAGGAGCTCGAGCAGCGACTCGCGCTCGCCGGCGCCGACGGACGGCGCGGGCCGCTTCGCCGCGGCCTCCTCCCGGAACCGCGCGGCGAGACGGGCCGCCTCGGCGGGCGCATCGGCGCGGATTCCCTGCATCGTGACGCCGTCGGCCCGCGCGAACTGCGCGACGACGCCCTCGTGCTCGGGGTCGAACCCCCCGCGGAAGCCGGCCCGGCCGGCTCCGATCAGGAACGTGACTCTGGGGGCCGGCTCGCCGATCCGCCGCGCGTGCTCCGCGAGCCGGCGCTCGGCCTCGTCCCGCCCGGCGACCGTCAGCGCGTACGCGGCGTCCGTCGCGATCTTGCCGCTCTGCTCGGCCGTGTCGGACATCGCGACGAAGATCCGGACGACGGACTCGGACTCGTCGAAGCCCGTCCGCAGGCCCTCGGGCGTCGGGAGGCCTTCGAGGCCGCGGTTGCGCTCGAGCGCCTGGTAATAGGCGTCGAGGAAGTCGGGAAGGTGGGCGAGCGCGCCGACGTTCTCGACGAGCGGCACGAGGCGGACGCGCGCCACGCGCGCGACGAGGGCCGCGCGCTTCGCCTTCGGGACGCGCGCCGAGAGGAACGCGTCGACGCGGTCGGGCGGGCCGTCGAAGAGCCCGCGGAGCGCCTCGAGGTAGAGCGTCCCGATCTTGACGACGGCCCCGACCTCGGCGCGCGCGTTCACCTGCGGGATCGAGAGCTCGTGGATCGCGTTGCGCTTCGGCTCGAGGCCGAGCCGCTCGCACGCGAGGAGGAAGAGGACGTTCGCGCGCGCGACGGAACCGAGGATCTTCGAGACCTTCTCCTCGTCCTGCTCGATCCAGGGGTTCGGCACGCGGAAGAGGAGATGGCGGTCCTCGCCGGGGACGAGGCCGTGCCGGAGGAGCGCGAGGACGGCCTTCTCCGGGACGTCCACCCACTCCGGGCTGATCTGCCGGCCCTCGTAGTCGAGGAGGACCTCGGAGCACGGCCCGAGAAGGTCCGCGACGGTCTCCTCGAACTCGGCCCGCGCGTCGACGAGCGGGTTCCACTCGAGATACGTGAGGGCGGCGTGGGCGCGGTCGGGTGTTCCCTCGGGCGCCGACCGGAGCGCCCGCGCGAGCTGCTCGGCGCGGTGGGCCGTCGAGTCCGGGTGCTTCGTGCCCGTGAGACGGGCGCACCCCTGCGGCGCGCGCGAGGCGGCGGCCTTCCGCGCCTCGGCGAACGAGCGGGCGTCGAGGCCGTCGAGGGCCGCGTATCCCTTCTCCGTGCAGACGCTCTCCCACACCTCCGACTCGACCGCCGGGTGCGGAGCGGCCTCGGCCGGCGCGCTCGAGCCGGCGCGACCCCGCCGCTCGAGGCACGCACGGACGCGGTCCATGAAGACCGCGAGCTCGCTCACGTCCTTCGATCCGTACGACAGGCGCTGCCACGTGCCGTAGTGCGCCGGGTCGCTTCCCGCGAACGCCGTGAACGGGATGCCGCCGACGCCGCCGGAGAGCAGGAACTCGAACGCGTCGACGGACGTCTTCACGACCGCGCGCTCCTTGATGCCGTTGCGGAGGCGGTCGAAGGGCTCGCCGACGAGGCCCGGGAACGCGAGCGGCGCGTAGAACGTGCCGCCGAAATCCGTCCGCTCGACGCCGAGGGACGCGATCGCGTCCGTCGCCTCGATCATGAAGTCGCGGCGCTCGCGCATGTAAGGCGATGGCCGCCGGAGCGCCGCGAGCGGGCTCTGGAGCGCCGCGAGCGCCCAGTCCTGCGCGAGCGTCGACGGCGTCGCGACGAGCCACGCGGAGAGGTTCGCGAGGATCTCGCGGGCCCTCACGCCGTTCGACCGGATCTCGTCCGAGAGGACGAGCCAGCAGGCGCGCGCGCCCGTCGAGGCCCCGAACATGTCCATCTTCGAGAGGCCCGAGAGCGTCACGACCCAGTCGCGCCACTCGGGGTCCGCGAACGCGGGGTTCACGAAGGAGTCGACGTAGTCGAGGCGCTGGTAGACCGAGTCGTAGAGGACGAAGACGCGCCGCTTCACGCAGACGCGGACGATCTCCTCGACGAGGGCGCGCGGGTAGACGCGGCCCGTCGGGTTGTGGGGGTTGTTCAGGATGACGGACGCGATCCCGCCCTTCGCGAGGAGGCGGTCGAGCGCCGCCGGATCGGGAAGGAAGCCGGGAGCATCGGTCGGGAGCTCGACGACGCGCTTGCCCGCGCGCTCGACGAACCAGTCGTACTCCCAGCTCGGCCGGGGGACGACGACGCCGGAGCCGTCGTCGCCGAGGACCTCGAGGACGATCGCGAGCCCCGCCCGCGTCCCCGGAGTGAAGAGGATCTCGTCCGGGAGGAATCTCACGTCGGACGCCGGGTAGTCCCTCAAGCCGTCGCGGTTGAAGAACTCCGCGATTTCGCTCCGGACGTCCATGCGGCCGACGGCGGGGCCGTAACTGTGGACGGTGTTGCGCGTGATCCGCTGGGCGGCCCGGACGACCTCCGGGTGAGGGGCGAAGTCCGCGTTCTTGTAATCGCCCTGCGTGAGGTCGAGAGCGCCCTCCTGCTGCACGCGCCGGGCAAACGCGCGCACGAGGGGCTCGGGAGTCGAGAGAGCTCGCGCCGAGAGGCTTCGCACGGGGCGCGTTTTATCACTCTGCGCCGATGCGAACGGTTCTCAGAATGACGCCTCGAGGCCCGCGAGAAACCGCCGGCCCGGCGCCGGGAAGCCGTTGACCTCCGCGTACTCCTTGCCGAGGAGGTTCGTGACGCGAATCCACGGAGAGAACGACAGGACGACGGGCGGGAGCGTCACCGCGGCGTCCAGGCGGACGTACGACGGGCTCTCGACGGGCGTCGTGAAGTCCGCGGCGCTCAGGTCGGGGCGCGCCCCGACGAAGACGCCCGTCGCGCTCCACGACCCGCCGTTTCCGAACCCCGAGCCGGCCGTCAGGGACGCGCGATGCCGGGGCCTCCGGATGAGCGGTGCGCGAGCCTCGACGTCCTCCGCGTCGAGGTACGTGTACGAGGCGCGCAGGAACGCCTTCTCGCCGATCGCCGTCCGAACCGCGACCTCGACGCCACGGGTTCGCGCACGCCCGATGTTCTCGTTCTGGAACGTGGCGCTGTTGTAGTTGATGAGGTCACGGATGTCGTTCCAGAAGCCCGTCACCTCGCCGACGACCGGTCCGAGCGTCTGCTCAAGGCCGGCCTCCCAGCCGGTCGAGCGCTCAGGCTTCAGGTTCGGGTTCCCGGAGTACGGGTAATAGAGCTCGCCGAGCGACGGGGCG
>DATKLW010000104.1:0-6177 GCA_035542215.1 Thermoanaerobaculia bacterium
GTCGGCGCGCCCCGGAACGTCCCGTTGGGCGATCTCTTCGAGCTCGAAAACGTGCGCAACCGGGTCTTCTGCCACTGCCGCGTCGTGTACAGCGGCGGGCTCGGGACCGACGGGTTCTTCCGCCTTGGGGTCGAGATGCTCGAGGCGCACCCCGCCGTCTGGGGCGCCGATTACGTCTCCGGCGTCCCCTGATCCGAGAGCTTCCCGGCTGCCGCACGCGTCTCGGCGTCCTCTTCCTTCTCGCCCTCTTCGCGGAGCGTCTTGAGGCTGAGCCCTCCCGCGAGCAGGAACCCGAGGCCGAGGACCGTGACCGGGACGAACGAGAGCGCGTGCGAGACGAGGGCGAACGCGCCGGCCGTGTCCTTCGAGATTCCGTAGAACGCCGTGAGCGCGTACGCGACCGCGGTGTGATACCCCCCGACTCCGCCCGGCGTCGGGATTGCGAGTCCGAGAATCGCCCACGCAAGGACGAAGAACGAGACGGGGTAAGGAACGGCGACGTCGAAGGCGAGGAGAGTCATCCAGACCTGCGACGCGATGAGCGCCCAGAGCGCGACGGATGCCGCCGCGACGACCGCGACGTCCTTCGCCGTTCCGAGCGCGCCGAGGCCGTCCAGGAACGACAGGAGGAGCGCCTCGATCCGTGCGCCGATCCTCTCCGGGAGCGGCCTGAGGAGCGGTTTGACGAAGCGGTCCGTGCGCTCGGGCCTGGCGGCGAGGAACGCGAGGACGGCGAGACCTGCGAGCGTGCCGGCGCCGAACACGAGAGCGAGATGGCGCAGGAGCGCGAAGCGGCCCGCCGCCTCGCCACCCATGTTCTGCGGCGCCCAGCCGACGGCGTAGACGACGAAGAGGAGGACGCAGACGACGAGGTCGATGAGGCGTTCGAGGGCGATCGACGCGAGACACGGCGCGACGGGGAGGCCCGCGCGGCGGGCGAGGGCGATGGGGCGCACGATCTCGCCGGCCCGGGCGGGCAGGAGCGTGGAGGCCGCGAATCCGATCGAGGTCGCCGAATTGAGGTCGAACGCGGACGGGTGGCCGGCTTTTTTCAGGAGAAGCGCCCAGCGCCACGAGCGAAAGAGCGGAGTCGCGAGGAGGTTCGCCGTGACCGCGGCGAGGAGCCAGCCGACGTGCGCCCCCCGGATCGCCTTCCCGACGGCCGCGAAGTCGAGCGTGCGGAGGAAGAGCGCAAGAAGGACCGCCGCGAGCCCGAGGGAGACGGCGACCCGCAGCGTTTTGCGTGTTCCGTCGGAGGCGCTCACCGCCGGATCCTAGCCCACAGATGCGGTACCCTCGTTTCGTGCGCGGAGTTCCGGTGTTCACCGATCCCGTCTTCCTCCGGCACGACACCGGCCCGTACCACCCGGAGACGCCGCATCGCATCGAGGCGCTCGTGCACGCGCTCCGCGAGGATGGCCGGCGCGTGGAGTGCCCGCCCGACCCCGAGCGCACACTCCAGGCCCTCGAACGTGTCCACGAGCCGGCCTACGTCGCCCGCCTGAAAGCCGCATGCGACGCGGCGCCCGGGGAAGACGCATCGGCGTTCTCCCTCTTCGATTCGCCCGACAACCCGATCTCGGCCGCGTCGTTCACGGCCGCGTACCGCGCGACGGGCATCGCTCTTGCGGCTCTCGACGCCGTCCTCGAGAAGCGGGCCTCCGCCGTCTTCGTCGCGTCCCGGCCGCCGGGGCACCACGCGCTCTCCGCTTCGGCCATGGGGTTCTGCTTCTTCAACTCGGTCGCCGTCGCCGCCCGGGATCTCGTCGAGCACTGGGGCGCGACCCGCGTCCTCGTCGCAGACTTCGACGTCCACCACGGCAACGGGACGCAGCAGACCTTCTGGGAGGACGGACGGGTGGCCTACCTTTCCGTGCACCGCTACCCGTTCTTCCCCGGCTCGGGCGCGGCCGACGAGCGGGGCTCCGGGAAAGGGCTGGGGACGACGGTCAACGTGCCGCTCAAGGCGGGCGCCGGCGACGGGGTATACGCAGGCGGCTTCTCCGCGGCCCTCGAATCGCTCGCGTCGCGGTTCAAGCCCGAGTTCGTCCTCGTCTCGGCCGGCTTCGATGCGCACGTGGCGGACCCGCTCGGCGGGATGCGCGTCACGACCGAAGGGTTCTCCTGGATGACGCGGTCGCTTGAAGAGGTCGCCGAGACGTATGCGGGAGGACGGATCGTGTCGATCCTCGAAGGCGGCTACGATCCGATCGCGCTCGGCCAGGCCGCTGCCGCGCACCTGCGGGTTCTCGACCGCTCCGGCGGCCTGCCCTGAGCGCCGCCCTCACGTAAATGGCTCATTTGACAGAGGCTTTTGCGTCCGTTAGACTGAATACGCGTCAATCTCTTTTCTCATATTTGTGTCCCGAGCGTTCCCGGGGATCTCTTCTATCGACGCACGGAGGCTCGTGATGATTCGGAAGGCCCTCCTCTTTTCGGCGGCCGCCGCGGCTGCGGTCCTGCTCGCGACGCCTCCGGCGTCGGCGCGCAACATGAACGTCCGGCGCGCCGCCGCCTGCGCGTCGCAAACGCTGGGCTCCGTGGACCTTCCCGCCGACGGCGCGACCGTCTCCGGGTACGTTCAGGTCGTCGGCTACGCGCTCGACGGCAACCTGGTGTCCAACGTCGATGTCTTTGTGGACGGCACCGACGATGCGAACCGGGTCACGACGGCAGGGGGAGCGAACATCAACCTCCCGCGCCCCGACATCCTCCAGGCGTTTCCGCAGTACGCGGGCACGCCGGGCCAGAACCCGGGCTGGCAGGCGTACTTCATGGCCGCGAACTTCTCGAACGGGTCGCACACGATCTACGTCGAGATCACAGACGTCACGGGCTGCTCGTATTTCCTCACCCCGAAAGCCGTCAAGATCGACAACACCAAGAACGAATCTCCGTTCGGCAACATGGACTTCCCGCAGCCGAATACCGGCACGGTGAACGGGGTCATCACGGTTGCCGGCTGGGCCCTCGATGACCGCAAGGTCGACCACGTCGACGTGATCGTCGACGGTCTTCTCGAGCGGCAGGCCGTCACGGGAATCTACCGGGCGGACGTCGCGGCGAACTTCCCGGACAACCCGGCCGCGATCGTCGCGGGCTTCGTCCTGAACATCGACTCGACGCGCTACACGAACGGCGTCCATACGGTCAGCGCCCGCGCCGTCGACGACCAGGGCCAGCAGGGATTTCTCGGCTCGGCGCTGGTCCAGGTCTTCAACAACGCCCCGAACATCGGTCCCATCGGCGAGGTCGAGTTTCCTCTCCTGAACGCGACCTGGTTCGGGAACTGCTTCCCGGTCTCCCCCTGCGGGCCGTCCGGCTGCCCGACGGACATCGTGGACCCGCGGCTCCTCATGTTCGTGAACGGGTGGGCCCTCGAGGCCTCGCTCGAGGACACGGGCGGCGTCTCGGAAGTGCGCGTCCGGCTCGACGGCGTCGACATCAAGAATTCGCGCGTGAACTGCCACCGCGAATTCCTCCTCTCGAACGCCCTCATCGACTGCTACGGGTACTACCGGCCGGACATCGAAGTGCTTTACCCGGGCTTTGCCCAGGCCCCGAACGTCGGCTTCCAGTTCTTCGTGGACGCCGGGTACCTCATCGTGACGAAGGGCTTCAAGGAAGGGGCCCACATCCTCCAGGTGTCGGCGGTCGACAAGAGGAATACGGACGTCCTCCTCAAGGAGATCCCGATCACGTTGGAATGTGCGACGGGCGTGCTCGACCCGCCGCCGATCGCCTTCATCGACGACCCGACGAACTACAAGTTCATCGGGGGCGTCTTTCCGGTGATCGGGTGGGCGCTTTCCCTGAACGTCGTGTCGAAGGTGCGCATCCTGATCGACGGCGTGCCGCAGATCGACGCCGTCCGGGGCGTCGACTACGCGGATTACGGCTACGCGAGCCCGGACGTCGCGGCCACGTATCCCTTCTATCCCCAGAAGAACAACGCCCGCTTCCGCTTCTACCTCGACACGACGCTGCTCTCGAACTCCGAGCACGACCTTCTCGTTGAGGTCACGGACGCGCTCGGTCACGTCCGATCCGCCGGCACGCGCCGCTTCATCGTCGACAACAACACACTCACCCGCTGAGGACGAAACGACGAAGAGAAGATTCTCTTAGAAGCTGAGAGTCAGGCGGCCCGGCACGTGCCGGGCCGCCGTGTTTCTGGCACCGCCGGCGCCACGGCCCTCTTCACCTTCTCAGAAATCCAAATCTCCGGGCGCGCCGAGGGGCGCGCTCCGAAGGAAAATCCTCTATTCTCCGCACTCCCCGATGCAGCCTGCCCAGAAGAAGTTCCTGATCCGCTTCGCCCTCTTCCTCGTGGGCTTCTACGGGCTGGTCGCGATTCAGCCGGTCAACGACGCCGTCGTCGTGCCGTTCACCGTCCTCCTCGTGAAGGCGTCGGCCGGAATCCTCCGCGGGATCGGGGAGCAGGTCGTCACGCAGGGCACGGTGATCCGGTCGACCCTCTTCGCCGTGGACGTCCGGAACGGCTGCAACGGGATCGAAGCGGCGCTGCTCCTCCTCGCCGCGATGCTCGCCTTCCCGGCCCCGCCGAAGGCGCGCGCGGCCGGAGTCGCCGTGGGCCTTTTCGCGATCCAGGGTGTGAACCTCTTCCGGATCGTGTCGTTGTTCTGGCTCGGGGCGCACCGGCGGGATGTGTTCGAGCTCTTCCACGCCGCGATCTGGCAGACGCTCCTCATCCTTCTTGCGGTCGGGATCTTCCTTGCCTGGGGCCGGAAGCTCCGCGGCGGAGACGGCGCTGAGGCTCGCGCTTAGGGCCCTTTCGGGCTTCGCGCTCGGGCTCGTTCTCTGGCGTGCGGCGACGCCGGCCTACGACCGCGTTCTCGCGGGTTTCGCGGAGCCCGTCATCCGCCTCTTCGAGCGCCCCCCGGCAACGCGGCTTTATGCGGAGGGCTCGCGCGTCGTGGTCGACCGGGCGGATTTTCCGTCGTCCTCGGATCGCCCCGCCCTGCCGGTGGACGACCTCACGTTCGACGTCATCCTGCTCCTGACGCTCGCCGCGACGACGAGGGGTCTCTTCCGGGACCGGGCCGTGAAAGGCCTCGCGCTTTCGTGCGGCATTCTCTTTGCTCTCCACGTCGCCGCGCTCGTCCTGGCGGTCGAGTCGTTCTACGCGACGCAGCTCGGGGCCTGGAGCACCGCCACGTACGGCGCACTGGCGCGCAACGTCTGGGCCACCGCCTCGCACTTCTGGCGGCTCGCGGGCTGCTTCGCCGCGCCGTTCGTCCTCTGGTGGGCTCTCATCCGGCCGGCGGGCTCCGACGCGCCTGCGCGCGGCGCCGCGCCGAAGGGAAGCCGACTCCGAAGGAAGAAGGCCTGACGGAGCCTCCGGCGCTTACGGCTTGAGCGGCCCCTTGAGGTCCGAGTTCTTCGCGAGCTGCATCTGCTCATGCGCGAGCGCGAGCTTCTCGGCCTCCGGGAAGAGCGTGAGGGCCTTCTTGAGCTGGACGTCGTTCTCGAGGCTCACCCGGTAGCCCGCCTCGCGCCCGAACTTCGCGGTCATGATCTCCTCGCGGAGGGCGCGGTCGACGACGAGGGGATCCTTCTCCTCGGCGTACGCGGCCTTGGCCCCCTTCTCGATGGGGAGGCCCGGCTTGGCGTCGACGAACCGGAAGAAATCGTCGCGCACGGCTTCGGTCACGGCGAAGTCCCGCGCGATCGCCGGGTGCTTCGCGAGATAGTCGACCGCGAACTCGAAGAAGAGGCCGCGCGCGTAGAGCGTCGTCGCGTAGCGCGAAAGCGTGGGCGCCTTCACGAAAACGTCGGGCGTGATGCCGCCGCCGCCGTAGACCGTGCGGCCGGCGTCCGTCCGGAAGGACTCCTTCTTCTGCGAGGAGGCGGCGTCCCGGGCCGGGCCGGTCTCGTCGGCGTCGCCGCCCTCCTCGTCCTCGGGCGAGAGGTACTCGAGGACGTCCTTGTAGTCGCGCTGGATGCAGCGTCCCGACGGCGTGTAGTACTTGGCCGACGTGAGCGCGAGGCCCGCGCCGTCCGAGAGGTTGTAGACGGACTGGACGAGGCCCTTGCCCCACGTCGTCTGGCCCGCGATGACGGCGCGGTCGTGATCCTGGAGCGCGCCCGCGACGATCTCCGAGGCGGACGCCGAGCCCTTGTTCACGAGGACGACGACGGGGATCCGCGCGTGCG
>DATKLW010000105.1:0-2146 GCA_035542215.1 Thermoanaerobaculia bacterium
AAGCGTCCGCGTCGAGAGGCCGCGCGGCGTGACCTGGAAAGCGATGCCCCAGGAGTGGTTCAGCGGCGGCGTGTGCGCGAGCGCGACCTTGCCGACGATCTGCGTCCACATGTGGAGCGTCGCGTACGTGTCCTTCCACGCCTCGTAACGGAGCTCGGGCCAGGCCCCTTCGTCAAGCCGGGATCCGCGCACCGATCCAGCTCCGGATGTCCGACATCACGCGTTCCTTGCCGACGTCGTTCAGGAGATCGTGGAAGTGTCCGTCGTAGATCTTGAGCGTCTTGTCGCGTGACGCCGCCACGTCGTGGAACCATCGGCTCCCCTCCGGCTTCGTCGCCTTGTCGGCGCTCCCGTGAAGGATGAGGACGGGCAGCGCGACGAGCGGGAGGTCCTTCTTGAGGCGCTCGTCCGCGAGGACCATCGCGGCGACGGTCTGCGCCGGCTGCGACTCTCCGGCAATGAGCGGGTCGGCGTCCATCGCCGCGACGGCCGCCGGGTCGCGCGAGAAGTCGCCGTTCTTCAGCTTGAGGACGTGCGCGTGCGGCGCGACGTGGCTCAGGCCCTTGAGGACCGCGAGGGCGACGTCGGGCGCGGGCACCTGGAACGCGAAGCTCTCACAGACGAGGCCCGCGAGCTCGTCCGGGTGGTCGAGGGCGTAGACGCAGGCCACGACGCCGCCGGCGCTGTGCCCGAGGAGGAAAACGGGGAGGCCCGGCTCGCGCGACTTCGCGAGCGACACGACCGCGGCCGCGTCGCTCACGTAGTCCGCGAAGCTCCCGACGAAGAAGCGCTCCCCCTCGGACTTTCCGCGGCCGCGGAGGTCGACGGCGTAGACCGCGAGACCGTCCGCGACGAGCTGCCCGGCAACCCACGCGTAGTAGCCGCCGTGCGAGTTGAAGCCGGGAACGACGACCACGACGGCGCGCGCGCCTCCCGCCGGCCGCCAAACCCGGTAGAAGATCTCGAGCCCGCCAGCGCCTCGGAAAGTTCCTTCGTCCATCGCCCCTCCTCAGAGAAAGTCCGCGAGCGCCGCGGCCGCGCCCTCGAAGTTCTCCTCGAGCAGCCAGTGGCCGGTGTTCTTCAGGACGACGACCTTCACGTCCGACGCGACGAGCGCGCCCTGCTTTCCGAGCGCGGCTCCGTTCGCCTTCTCCCCGCCGATCGTGAGGACGGGCATCGCGAGCTTCGTCCGCGCGAGGACCTCGAAGTCCGCGGCCGTCTTCGGAAACGCCTCGAAATACCGCCAGCCCGCGCGCATGCGGCGCGGCCTCGCGTATGCGGCCGCGTAGGCCCTGCGGTCCGCCTCGGGAATCGAATGCGCCCGGTCCGCGGCGAAGTCGTTCCAGTAGTGCTCGAAGTAGACGCGCTCGCGCCCCCGCACCAGCGCCTCAGGCGTCGGGCCGCTGAAGCGGAAGTGCCAGAGGACCGGGTTGTCGTAGATCTCTCTCCAGCCGCCGACCCCCGGCAGGAACGCATCCATCAGCACGAGCTTCTCCGTCTCGGCCGGGAACTGGGCCGCGTACGCGTACGCGACCATCAACCCGATGTCGTGCCCGACGACTCGGGCTTTTTCGACGCCGAGCGAGCGCGCGAACGCGTGGATCCGCGCGGCCGCGGCCTTCATGTCGAGGCCGTCCGCCGGAATCCCCGAGTCCCCGATCCCCGGGAGGTCGGGCGCGAGGATCCGGAATCGCCCCGCGAGGGACGGGATCAGCGGCCGCCACATCCGCGACGTCTCGGCATACCCGTGCAGGAGGATCAGGGGCTCGCCCCGGCCCGCCGCGAGGTAGTGCATCGCGAGACCGTCCACGGACACGGTCCGGGATTCGACCGGGACGGATGGGGCGGCGGCCACGGGTCCCGCGAGAACGACCGCGAGCGACGGCGCGGCGAGACGGAGCAGCAGGTTTGCCGGGATCATCGCGCCTCCTCGGGGCGCGCCGCGCCGCACCCGGTGCGCTGAGACTCTATCGCAAAAGCCTCACGGCGTCGTCACGACCGGCAGCTCCACGAAGCTGGCCTGCCCGGGCGCGTGGTACACGCGCTGCGTGGCCTTCACATAGTCGCCGGGCTTCGCGGTCATGATGTTCGGGACGAACGTCTGCGGGTTGCGGTCGTAGAGCGGGAACCAGCTCGACTGGACCTG
>DATKLW010000106.1:0-6407 GCA_035542215.1 Thermoanaerobaculia bacterium
GTCGAGCCGCTGCCGCCCGCGATCGCGGCCGCCGTCGCGGCCGTGCGCGCGCCGGCGCTGGCCGCGCACGTCGGCTTTCTCGCGTCGCCCGCGCTCGAGGGGCGAGGTCTCTCGTTCCGCGGCCTCGACGCGGCCGCCGAATACGCCGCGGCCCATCTCGCGCTCGCCGGCATCCCGCCCCTCGCCGGGAAGACGTACTTCCAGGAGGTCCCGCTCCGCGAGATCTCCGCGGGGACGGGCGCCCTCGAGGTCGAGAGCCGCCGCGGGGAGGCCGTGGACCGCCGGACGTTCGTCTCGGGGACGGACTGTCTGATCCCGCAGATCCCCGCGCGAACGATCACTGCGGGCGTCGTCTTCGCGGGCTACGGCATCCGCGAGACCTCGCCCGCGCGCGACGACTATCGCGGCCTCGACGTGAAGGGCAAGGTCGTCGTCCTCCTCGGCGGGACGCCCGACGGCGCCGCGTGGAAGACGCCGGCGCTCGTGGAGCGCTGGGCCGCCGGGAAGCTCGACGAGCGCTACGTCGCCAAGCAGGAGCTCGCGCGGAGCCTCGGCGCGGCCGCCGTCCTCGCAGTCGAGAGCGACGACTGGGCCACGCGGATCCTGCCCGAGAACAGGGTCTGGGAGAAGACGTACTGGCGGCTCGAGGACGACGGTCTCGACGACGACGGCGTGCTCCTCGCGCCGGTCTCGCCGGCGGTTGGCGCGGCCCTGCTGGGCGCGTCCGGCCTTGGGGTCCCGCGCGCCCTGCCCGGCGTGACGGTCACGCTCCGGACGAGCGGGAAAGAGCGCGCGTTCACGAGCCGCAACGTCGTCGGCGTCCTCGCGGGGTCCGACCCGGCGCTCGCGGGCGAGGCGATCGTCCTCGGGGCGCACCTCGACCACCTCGGCGTCGTGGACGGCGCGATCCACCCGGGCGCCGACGACAACGCCTCGGGTGTCGCCGCGCTCCTCGAGATCGCGCGCTCGTTCGCCTCGTCGCGCGAGCGGCCGAAGCGCACGCTCGTCTTCGCGTTCTGGACGGGCGAGGAGGAGGGGAAGTTCGGCTCCGCGCACTGGGTCCGGCACCCGCTCTGGCCGCTCGCGAAGACGGCGGCCTACCTGAACCTCGACATGATCGGTCACGCCTGGACGCTCGACGAAATGAAGGCGCTCGTCGCGGATTCGGGGCTCAAGGACGGGGGCGCGTTCCTCGACGGGCTGAAGCCCGTCGATTTCTCCGAGCCCGGCGTCGCGGACTTCGCGCCCGGCCTCGCGCCCGTCCTCGCGCGGGCCGCGGCGGGCGAGGGCCTCGCCCTCCACCTCGACCGGACGCCGGGAACGCACGGCGGCAGCGACTACAAGGCGTTCGCCCGCGCGCGCGTCCCGTTCCTGCGCTTCTTCGGCAACTTCTTCAAGGGCTACCACGAGCCGTCCGACATTCCAGCGGGCGTCGACCCGAAGGAGATCGAGAAAACGGCGCGCCTCGCGCTCGCGTCGGCCTGGCTCCTCGCGGACCGCTGAACCCCCGGCCGGCCGGCTACGGGCCGAGGACGACCTCGCCGTACCAGCCCTTGACGACGATCTTCGTCCCGTAGGGAGCGGAGAGGCGCTGGAGGAGCTCGAGGATCTCCCGGCCGCGCTTCTCGCTCGCGAGGCGGGGAACGCCGAAGAGCGGCCCCGTGTCGTCGATCGTCACGGGGACGAGCTCGATGCGCCGGAGCGCCGTCCCGTTCATCGTCATCCTCACGAGGACGGTCTCCATGACCTGGCGCGGGTCGCGGCGGTCGGCGGCCGGGACGTTCGGCGGCCGCTCGATCTCGGAGTCCCGCTGGTGGACGAGGTCGACGGGGATCTTCTTCGGGGTGCGGTACTGGTAGATGAAGTCCCCGAGACTGTAGAAGATGGGCTTGCCCTTGTAGATCTCGATGCCCCGGAGGACGTGCGGTCCGGTGCCGAGGACGAGGTCGGCGCCGGCATCCACGGCGCGCCGGTACGTGATCTCCTCGTTCTTCGGCGTCGCGTCCTGTATGCCGAAGGCCCGCGAGTGGCTCACGTCGTGGACGTGCAGGGAGACGAAGACGACGTCGTTGTGCCGCTTCGCGAGGACGACGTCGTCCTCCATCGCCACGACGTCATCCTCGATCGGACCCTCGACCGCCTCGACCGTTCCGTCCGCCTTCGCGACGAGGATCACGGCCGGGTTGATCGTCGCGAGGCACGGGCCCGCGGGGTCGGCGCAGCGGTACCGGTCCGTCCAGTACCGCATGTACGAGAGGAGCGCGAGGCGCGTCTTCTGGCCCTGGATCTTCCTCCGTGCCGGCGTGCGGGCCTCGGCGAGCGTGCGGCCGGCGCCGGCGAACGTGATCCCCGACTGCTCGAGAGCCTTCATGCAGTCGAGGAGGCCCGGCGTCCCGAAGTCGAGGGCGTGGTTGTTCGCGAGGCTCACGAGGTTGAGGCCCGTCGCGGCGACCTCCCACGCGAAGTCGCGGCCGACGCGGAAGTTGTAGAACGGCTTCTGCAGCTCGGGGTGCTCGTTGATCGAGAACTCGAGGTTGCCGTACGCGACGTCCGCCTCGCGGAGCAGCCGGAGGAGGTTGCGGTGGTCGGGCTCGGGCAGGTCGCTGATCTTCTCGTTGAAGATCACGTCGCCGACCGCCGTCACGATGACGTCGCCGGGCTCTTCGCGGAGGAGCCGGGTGACCCGGTCGTCCCATGGAGCGGCCTCGGGCGACTGGGCGAGGGCCGGTCCGGCCGCCGACACAGCAAGGAGCGCCGCGAGAAGGATGGCGAGACGCGCGGCTCTCATGGCCGCCCCGCAACCACGGTCCGGGAGCTCAGGTCAAAGACCTCGCCCGGCAGAAGGACGTGCACCTTCAGCCCGTGGACGCCGAGCAGGTCCTTGCCCGAGGCATCCGGACGGCGGCTCACGGCCGCGCCCGCCGGGTCGAAGACGAGGACGGAGCCCTTGCCCATCACCTGGAACGTGCGGTCGGGGCGGACCCATATGGCGGTGTCCTCGTCCACGCCGACGCCGACGAGGTCGGGATGCTCGAGGATCACGGATAAGAGCCGGTTCTCGCGCTGGCGCTTCACGAAATGCTGGTCGACGACGACGCCGGGGAAAAAGCCGAGCCCCTCGAGCGTCTCGACGCTCTTCGCCCGGAGGACGGTGAAGTCGCCCTCGCCCGTGATCATGACCTTGCTCTGGCACGCCGTGCCCGCGGACGTCCCGCCGACGACGGCGCCGCGGGCGAAGGCCCCGGCGATCGCGTCGCCGACCGGCGTGCCGAGGAGCGCCTTCGTGATGAGGACCTGGTCGCCCCCTCCGAAGAAGACGCCGCGCGCCTTGCGGGCGAGCTCGGCGAAGTCGGCGCGCCCGGCGTCCTCGCGCGTCTTGATCCGGAGCGACGTCGTCCGGGTGCACTTGTACGTCTCCCGGAACAGCTTTTCGTAGTAGTCCGCCGCGTCCGCCTCGGACGATGCCGTCGGGATCGCGACGATCGGCGCGTCCGGCCCGCCCGCGAGCTCGACGAACTTTCGCATCGCGTCGTCCGGCTTTTCGCCCCCGCCGATGAGGACGAGGGGGCCGGTCTGCGCTGGAGGTGGGGCCGGGGCCGGAGCCTGAGCCCGGGCGAGCGAGGCACACAGGCAAGCGAGAAGGGCCGCACGGGGGAGAAGCGACATCAAGACCTCCAAAAGAAAGGGGGGCGGCGTGGACGCCGCCCCCGCGAAAGATAGCCCGGGGCCGGGACTAGAACGTGAGGCGGGCGCCGAGGCGAACCTCGCGCGGCGGCTCGATGCTCGTCGCCTGGCCGTACGTGGGGTTCGGGGTCCACACGTCGTGGCGGTAGCGGCCGTAGTACGTGTCGACCGTCAGGGCCTTGTTCGTGTTCAGGACGTTGAAGCACTCGAGGGAGAGGTCGAGGTGGAGGGCTCCGGAGATCTTCGTTCCCCACGCGAGGCGCAGGTTGAGGATGTTGCGGGCCGGGAGCTTCTCGGAGCCCCGCTCTTCGAGGAAGATGTCACGGCCGGTCGAGTAGTTGCCGTCGAGGTACGAGCGGACGTCCCCGTACGGCGTCCAGTACTGTCCCGAGAGGTACGTGTACTGGCCGCTCGCGACGAGCCCGAGGGGAAGGTCGACGGAGCCGGACAGCTTGAACTCCCACTCGTTGTACGAGAGGTCCATCTTCCCGTCCGCGTTCACGAGGCCGTTCCGGTCTTCGAGCTCGCTCGCGTAGCCATCGTTCTTGAGGACGTTGCCCTTGAGATCGGTCCAGACGAGGGACGAGCGGAGCTGCCAGCCGGCCGCGTACTGCTTCTCGAAGCGCAGCATGACGGAGTCGTACGTCCTCGACGCGGGGTTGTCGGTCGTCAGGACGAACGTCGGGTCCGTGTTGAGGTCCCAGACCTCGAGTTTTCCTCCCGTGATCGGGTTCGGGATGCCGGTGACCGGCGAGTAATCGTTGTTCGTGTTGACGAGCCCCATGATGCTCTTGAAGCGCCGGTCGATGAAGTCGGCCCCGAGGGACATCGTCTTGTTCAGCTGGTGCTCGAGGGTGAAGATGGTCTCGTCGACGTACGGGTGCGACACGGGACCCATCGGAGCGGCGAGAGCGGTCTGCGTGATCCACGGCCCCCACGTCTGCGTGTCGGGGTCCCACTCGCTGTCGGCGTCCGGGATCGCGGCGTGGCCGGAGATCTCGCGGTCGTACAGGTAGAAGTACATCGAGGAGTGGTAGCGGCCCCAGTGTCCCTTGATCGCCCAGCGGGCGTCGCCGGCCACGTCCCAGACGAAGCCGATGCGCGGGTCCACGAAGTCGACCTTGTAGACGGTCGAGTCGCCGTAACCGGGCTGCCAGCCCCCCCGGTATCCGGTGTACCTCAGGCCCGCGTTGACCGTGACGCGGGAGAAACGAATCGAGTCCTGCGCGTAGAACGTGTAGCCCTTGTACTGGCCGTGCTCCTCGTACTCGCCGTAGCCCATCGAGCGCTCGGTTCGTCCGCAATCGGGGTTCGCGAAATACGCGGCCGTGGACGAGCACTGAGTCGAATCGTCGTAGTAGGTGTAGCCGCCGTTGCGCCGCCAGGAGTCCGTCGCGGAGGCGTCTTCGTAAAGTCCTCCGAACTTGAACGAGTGCGAGTCGTTCTTGCCGAAAAGGCCGTCGGCGAAGAGGCTCCAGGACGCATCCGCCGTCACGTTGTGCCGGTGCGAGAGGTTCTGGAACGGCGCGTTGTACCAGGTGATCCCGGTGTCGCCGTAATAGTCGATGTGGCCGGAGACGTTCGTCCCGCTGTACGGGTAGTAGTTGTCGTTCCCGTCGTATCCCGTGACCTTGGCGTTGAGGAAGCTCGACGAGGAGAGGAGCGACTCCCAGTTCAACGCGAAGGTCGCGCCCGGGCCGTCCTGCTTCTGCGAGCCGCTCGCGAGCGTCAGGAGACCGATGCCCCGCCGCTCGTTCGTCACCCCGTCATACTCGCCCATCGCGAAGATCCGGTTCTTCTCGTCGAGCTGGAACGTGAGCTTCCCGAGGACGCGCGGGATCTTGCGGTCCGAGGTGTCCTCGGCTCCGACGGGCGTCGTGACCGAGTGCCACCATTCGCCGCTCCCGAAGAACCAGAGCTTGTCCTTCACGACGGGCCCGCCGACGCTCAGGGAGTAGTCCTCGAACTTGTAGGTCTGCTGGACGCCCGTCGGGTCGTTGTTCGAGACGAAGGAGTCCGGCTCGTAGTAGGCCTCGACTCCGCCGTGGAACTCGTTCCCGCCCGACTTCGTGACGCCGTTGATGATTCCACCCGTGTAGCCGCCGAACTCGGCGTTCGCGCCGAGGCCGGTGACCTGGATCTCCTCCATCCACTGGATGCTCGGGAGGACCCAGTGCTGGCCCGAGCCGGTGTCGGCGACGTTCACGCCGTCGAGCGTGAACGCGTTCTGCCGCTCCTCCGTGCCGCCGTACGCGAGGATCGCGCTGCCGCTCGACGACGTCGTATCCGCGTTGACGCCGGGAGCCGACACGATCAGGGCGTAGTAGTTGCGCGGGAGCGGCTGCTTCTCGAGGAACGCCTCGCCGAAGCTCGTGGAAACCGAGTTCGAGACGACGCTCACGAGCGGCGCCTCGGCTGTCACCGTGACGCCCGTGGCGACCTTCGTCAGGCCCATCACGAGGTCGACCGCAAGGGGCTGTGAGAGGATGACCTTCACGTCGTTCCGGCGCGCCGTCTGGAAGCCCTGAAGCGTGGCCTCGATGGCGTACCGCCCGGACGGGAGCGCCGGGAACCGGTAGACGCCCCGGGCATCGGTCACCGTCGTCAGTTTCCTCATCACGAGGGCGTCCGAGGACGCCGTGACGGTGACGCCGGGGATCGGCGCCCCGCCGGAATCTTTTACCGTCCCCTCGATCGCGCCGGTGACGTTGCCCTGCGCGAGG
>DATKLW010000107.1:0-25386 GCA_035542215.1 Thermoanaerobaculia bacterium
AGTCCCTGTCGGACGTGCGGGCCGGCGTCACGCAGGCCGAGGTCGCCCTCCGGGACGCCGAACGCCAGCTCCGCTCGCAGGACCGCCTCTTCAAGGAGGGGCTGATCGGAAGCGAGACCCTCAAGGACTACGTCACGAAGCGCGACCTCGCCGACGAGAACCTCAAGGCGGCCCGCCAGCGGTACGAGATCGTCGAGGGCCACGGCATCCCGATTTCGGGCGACGCCCTGACCCAGCGCGCGCGCGTCACAAGCCCGATGTCGGGCGTCGTGATCACGAAGGGCGTCGAGCTCGGCGAGACCGTCACGTCCGGCGTGTCTTCATTCAACGCCGGGACGGTCCTGTTCACGGTCGCGGACCTCAAGTCGCTCCTCATCCGCGTGAACCTCAACGAGGTCGACATCGCGAAGGTGAAGGTCGGGCAACCCGTGCGGATCACGCTCGACGCGTACCCCCAGAAGACCTTCACGGGCAAGGTGCGCTTCGTGGCTCCCGCCGCGAAGCTCCTCGAGAAGATCAAGGTCTTCCCGATCGAGGTGACGCTCGACGAGCTCGGCGAGGCCTACCGCACCGGGATGAGCGCGAACGTCGAGATCCTCGGCGAGAAGAAGGACAAGGCCGTCTCGATCCCGCTCGAGGCGCTCCAGCGCCGGGACGGGAAGACGGTCGTCTACCGCCTCAAGGAGAACCTCAAGCCCAAGCAGCTCGCGGACGCCCGCGAGGGCCTCTCGGGCCGCACGAAGTTCATCTGGCTCTCGGACCACTGGAAGGACTACTACGACGTGGTCCCGGTCGAAGCCGGGATCGCCACGCTCGAGCGCGTCGAGATCCGCTCCGGCCTGAAGGGGACCGAGCAGGTCGCCCTCGAGGACCCGACGAAGAAGAAGGTCGAGAAGGACGACGACAACTGAGGCCCGGAATGCCTGCCATCATCGAAACGACGGGCCTCACGAAGGTCTTCGGCGCGAACGGAAACGCCGTCCACGCGCTCCGGGGGATCGACCTCACCGTCATGCGCGGCGAGTTCGTGGCGCTCGTCGGACCGTCGGGCTCCGGGAAGTCGACGCTCATGGCGATCATCGGATGCCTCGACTCCCCCACGGCGGGGACATACGCGCTCGACGGCGTGCCCGTGCAGGGCCTTTCCGGCGCGGCCCTCGCGCGAATCCGAAACCAGAAGATCGGCTTCGTCTTCCAGAGCTACAACCTCCTGCCGAAGGCCTCCATCCTCCGGAACGTGGAGCTTCCCCTCCTTTACGCCGGCGTCTCGCGCCGGGAGCGCCGCCGGAGGGCCCTCGAAATGCTCGAGAAGGTCGGCATTCCCGAGAAGTCCGGCGTCCTTCCCGCGCAGCTCTCCGGCGGCCAGCGGCAGCGGGTCGCGATCGCCCGAGCCCTCGCGAACAGGCCCGCTCTTCTGCTGGCGGACGAGCCCACCGGAGCCCTCGATTCGAAGACCGGCGCCGAAGTGCTCGAGCTCTTCAAGGAGCTGCACCGCCAGGGCAACGCCGTGATGCTCGTGACGCACGATCCGCACATCGCCGCGATGGCCGAGCGCCAGGTCGAGCTGCGCGACGGCCTGATCCTCGGGCCGGAATCGGCCGCGGCCTAGACCATGGCCGCGACCGGAGCATTCCGCGAGCGCCTGCTCAGCGCGTGGGTCGAGATCCGGGAGAATCTCGGCCGCTCGACGCTCCAGGCGCTCGGCGTCATGCTCGGCGTGGCGTCGGTCCTCGGCGGCTTTTCGATCTCGGACAGCCAGCGGCGCCATTCCGACGAGCTGTTCGCGAAGATCGGCGGATTCGACAAGCTGAACGTCCAGCCATCGGAGGCCATCAAGGACGGGACGCAGCCCTCGGCCCTCCAGAACGCGAACCTCGGGCTGCGCGCGGACGACGCTTCGCGGGGCGAGACGCTGGACCTCAAGGCCGTGCAGGGCATCAGCGTCCAGAAGGTCGCCCGCGCGCGCGTGCGGTCGCCGTTCGCCGACCAGGATCGCCAGATCACCGGCGTCGCGGCCGACTACCTCGCCGTGAACGGGTACACGCTGGACACCGGCCGGCTCTTCTCGGCCCGGGACATCGAGACCGCGGCGCCCGTGTGCGTGCTCGGCTACGAGGCCGTCAGCGTTTTCTTTCCGACGGGCGAGGCCCTCAACCAGGTCATCCGCGTGGGCGACATCCCGGTGACGGTCGTCGGCATTCTCAAGGAGAAGGTCTTCCGCTTCCGTGCGAGCGAAGGAAACGTCTTCGCGTGGCGGAACAAGATCGTGGCGCTGCCCGCCACGCTCGTCGCCGAACGGATGCAGGGCGACGCATACCACCGGCTGGACCGGATCGTCTTCAAGATCCCCAGCATCGACGTCATCGAGAAGTTCAGCGCCGGCCTCTCGGCGCTCCTCGTCTCCAACCACCGCCAGCAGGAGGACTTCCGGATCGACGACGTCGCCAAGCGCGTCCGGAAGCGGCGCAGCCAGGGCGACGTCTACAACCTGGTCTTCATGCTCTCCGGGATCCTGTCTCTCGTCGGCGGCGGGATGGTGAACGTGAACATCCAGCTCGCGACGCTCAAGGAGCGCGTCCGCGAGGTCGGGGTCAAGATGGCGATCGGCGCCTCCGGCCGCGAGGTCTTCAAGGAGTTCATGACCGAGGCTCTCCTCCTGACCGGCCTCGGCGGGTTCGTCGGTTTCTTCATCGGGGTCGCGTTCTCGAAGGTGATCACGACGGTCCTCGAGGTCCCGCTTTACATGGATCCGAAGAGCTTCGTCTGGGCGTTTCTCCTGGCCCTCGTCTTCGGGTTCCTGTTCGCGATCTATCCGGCTTGGAAGGCGAGCCGCCTCTCTCCCATGGAAGCGCTGCGCTATGAATAGCGACTCCCTGTCCCTCGGCGCGCGGCTCGCGCTTCTCTGGGAGGTCGTCGCGGGCGGCCTGATCGAGCTCTGGGCCCACAAGCTGCGCTCGATCCTCACGCTCACGCTCCTCATGCTCGGCGTCTTCGCGCTCGTCGTCATGACGTCCGTGCTGGACGGCATTCTCGACAAGGTCGCGACGGGCTTCTCGGGGATGAGCTGGGACGGCACCGCCGTGATCGTCCCCAAGGAGGCGCAGACCTCGGAAGAGCAGAAGCGGTTCGCGATGTCGCCGGGTCTGAGATTCGAGGACCTCGCGAGGATCACGGCCGCGGACCCCAAGGTGCTCGCCTACCTTCCCCGCGCGATGAAGCGGACGTCCGTCCGCTCCCTGTCGGGCATGGAACGTTGCTCCGTCACGGGCGTGACGCACGACTACGCGCTCTTCATGAACCGGCCGATCGCCTCGGGGCGGGGGCTCACCGAGGACGACGAGAAGCGCAGGAGCCCCGTGGCGGTCGTGGGCTCGACCCTCGGCTCGAAGCTCTTCGGAGGCGCCGACCCCGTGGGACGCGACGTGCTCCTCGAGGGAGTCACGTTTCGCGTCGTCGGGCTTCAGGCGCCGATCCAGATCTTCAACGACGAGATCTGGTACGACGCGAACGGCTTCCAGATTCCACTTCAGACGTACATGGACCGCATCGACAAGGACCACGCCCTCACGCAGGTCGCCGTCAAGCTCCGGAACAAGGAAGACCTCTCCGAGATCTCCGCAGCCCTCCTCGGACGCGTCCGCCAGGCGCATCACGGGATCGAGGACGTCGAGATCAAGGACCTCGACACCGAGGCGGCCCGCTCCTATGCGCGATTCCTCGAGGAGATACGGGGCTGGCGGATCGTGCTCCTCTCCCTCGCCGCGACCGTTCTTCTCGTGGGCGGCGTGGGCGTCCTTTCGGTCATGCTGATCTCGTTCTCGGACCGGCGATTCGAGATCGGCCTTCGAAAGTCCCTCGGTGCTTCGGACCACGAGATTTTCGTCCAGTTCCTTCTCGAAGCGGCCGTCCTCGCCGCGCTCGGCGCGTCGGTCGGCACGGTCGGGGGATCGATCGTCTGCAGGGCGCTCTCGCCCATGTTTCCGTGGGGGCTCGTCGTCAACCCCTTCGGACTCCTCACGGCCTGGCTCGTTGCCCTCGGCCTCGCCCTCACGTTCGGCCTCTATCCCGCGATCCGCGCGTCGCGCCTCTCGCCGATGGAGGCGATGCGGTAGATCCCGGGCCTGCAGTGCGCGCCGCTAAGATGCGCGTGTGACTCGCAGGAGCAACGTCCACCCCGCAAACGCGCGGTCCCTGCGCGCCGCGGCTGCGCGGCTGCGAGAAGGCGAGCTCGTCGCGTTCCCGACAGAGACCGTCTACGGTCTCGGGGCGAACGCGCTGGACGCGAAGGCGGTCGCGAAGATCTTCGAGGCGAAGGGGCGGCCGCAAGACAATCCCGTGATCGTTCATGTGAGCGACATGAAGATGCTCAGAAGGGTCGTCCGCGAGGTGCCGGCCCGCGCGAGCCGGCTCATCGAGCGCTTCTGGCCGGGCCCTCTGACCCTCCTACTTTCAAAGAAATCTTCGGTTCCCTCTTCCGTGACGGCGGGGTCGCGGCTGGTCGCGGTCCGCATGCCGCAGGGTCTCGCGCGCGACCTCGTCCGCCTCGCGGGCGTGCCGGTCGCCGCGCCGAGTGCGAACCTCTCCGGGCGCCCGAGCCCGACGACGGCCGTGCACGTCGCGGAGGATTTCCCGGGCGTCTACGTCCTCGACGGCGGCCCGACGGCGCACGGCCTCGAGTCGACGGTCCTCGCGCTGGAGCCGTTTCCGGCTGTGCTTCGGCACGGCGCCGTGAGTGAAGAATCTCTTAGAAAGTGCATTCCGGGGCTGGGGCGTCGCGAGGCGAGTTCGCGGCGCGCAGCGGGTAACGCCGAGCACGCGGGGGGCGGCGGCGCGCGCCGCAGGCCGCGCGGCGCCGCCCTCCCCCCGGCGCCCGCCGTCAGCCCCGGCACGAAGTACACGCACTACGCGCCGACCCGTCCCCTGACCCTCTTTCTGAGAAGATCCTCTCTTCTCGCGTACTTTCGGACGCACCCCGCCTCTCTCGTGCTCTGCCCGGCGTCGGCCACGCACCTCTTTCCAAAGCAAAATCTTCTTCCCCTCGGCTCTTCTCCGGAGGAGATCGCGAAGAACCTCTTCGCCGCGCTGCGGACGCGGCGCAAGGGGACGGAGCTCCTCGCCCTCGCCGTTCCCCGCCGGGGCCTCGGCCGCGCGGTCATGGACCGTCTGACGCGCGCGGCGACGCGGATCGTCCGTTAGCCGGCGATCGCGACAAACGCGCTCGGGAAACGCGCGAGGACAGCGGCCGCGTGGACGACCTCGCGGAGGTCCACGCACTCCCCGATCTTGTGCGTGTTCTGCTCGATCCCCGGGCCGATCCCGAGCATCGCGGGGTGCTTCACCGCGCCCGACACGACCCAGCGCTTCCTCCCGGGCACGGCGATCGACGTGTCGTCCTTCGGGACCGGGAAGCCGACGCCGTCCGTCGAGAAGATCCAGCGGTCGACGCGCGGCTCCTTGCGCAGCGCGCCACGCGCGCCGCCTTCCGCGACGTGCGGCGTCACGACGCCACGGTACGCGGCGATGGCGGCCTGGATCGCCGGGTGCTCCTCGGGCGTCAGCCAGCCCATGTAGACCTGCGGGTTGTGGAGGATGAAGCCCGTCCACGTCGGCTCGTCGTACGTCGGAACCGTGACCGTGACCGTCAGGCCCGCCGCGCGCGCGGCGGCGACCGCCGGGAGTCCCTCGACGTCCGCGACGGCCTTCTCCGGCGTCTCGCCGATCGTGAGGCGCCGGTCGAAGCGGAAGACGAACCGTTCGGGGACCGCGCAGTCGCTCGGCGTGTCGAGGCGCGCCCACGAGGCCGTGCGCGTGCCGTGGCCGAGGAACGGGTGGTCGAGGAAGCCGTCGCGCGCCTCGTAGCGCTTCGCGGCCTCGGAGACGATGGGCGCGGCGAACTCCAGCGGGTTCCGGCCCTCCCACGGCATCGAGCCGTGGCAGGACTTACCGGTCACGCTCACCTCGATCTGCATCCGGCCGCGCTGGCCGCGGTAGATCCCGAGCGCCCCCTTGGCGGAGTCGCCCGTCCCCTCCGTAAGGATCACGGCGTCCGGCACGAGCTCGGGCCCGGCGCCCGGGAGGACCTTCTTCACGACGTACTGCGGGCCGCCGCCGTCGTTGTCCTCCTCGGCCACGGTCGCGTACGAGCGCACGATCGCGCCCTTGAGCGCGCCGAGCGGCGCGAGCTCGAGAAGGATCTTCGTCGCGATGACCTGGGTGACGACGCCCGAGAGCTGGTCGGCCGAGCCGCGCCCGAAGACGAGGTGCTCCCACTCGGCGTCGGGCGGCAGGTGGCCGAGCTCGCTCTTCAGGAACTCGCGCTTGACGCGCGTCGCGTCCACGAGGCCGTCGTACGAGTCGACGCCGCCCGTCTTCTCTCCCCACGCGGGACGGATCGCCTTCACGGTGTCCGTGTGCCCGTCGAAGTAGACGACTCTCTTCTCCTTCGAAGGAACTCCGTCCCCCGGGTCCTCGACCGTCCAGACGAGGTTCCCGTAGCCGTCGAAGCCGACGTCCCCGGGCGCGCGGACCGCGCCGCACTCGACGATCTTCCGCTTCAGGTACTCGAGCCTCGGCTTCTCGTGGTTCGAGAGGCCGCAGCTCGGGTCGCCGCCGGCGTCCACGGGCCGGCCCACGTGGTCGGCCGGGATGCGGATGACCTCCCGCAGGATCTCGGCCGCGAGCGGCCGGTACTTTGCCGCGAGCTCCGCGACTTTCTTGTCGAGCGCGTCCATCGTCTTCGCCTCCGTTCCGCTCACAGGGCCTCCAGCTTCCGGGCGAGGTCCGGGACCTTCGCCGCCGCGAGGAGCGCCATCACGACGTAGACCTTCCAGTTCGCCTCGCGGGCGACGTTCACGACGTGCTTCGTCATGACGCCGGGCGAGACCTCCGCCCCGATGTCGGCGGGGAGACAGTGCATGTAGAGGGCGTCGCCGCCCTTCGTCGCCTTCATCCGGCGCTCGTCGCAGATCCAGTCCTTGTGCCCGGCGTTTCGCGCGAGCGCTTCCTTCTCGATCTCCCCCATCCGCTTCGAGTCGCGCGCGCGGTTCGCGTCGACGCGCGAGAGCATCAGGTCGTACGGCCCCCAGCTCTTCGGATAGACGACGTCCGCGCCTTCGAACGCCTCGTCCATCGACGCGACGGTCCGGAACGACCCGCCCGAGGACGCCGCATGCTTGGCGGCCGAGGCGAGGCACGGCTCCATGAGGCGGTAGCCCTCGGGGTGCGCGAGCGTCACGTGCGCGCCGAAGCGCGTCAGGAGCATGACGAGCCCCTGCGGCACCGAGAGGGGCTTGGCGTAGCTCGGCGAATACGCCCACGACACGGCGATGCGCTTGCCGGCGAGGCCCTCGGGGAACCTCTCGCGCAGCCAGCAGAGGTCGGCGAGCGTCTGCGTCGGGTGGTCGACGTCGCACTGCAGGTTGACGACCGGCACGTGGCGGGCGTCGCCCGTCGCCGCGAGGTAGCCGTCGATCCCCTTCTTCACGTCCCGCATGAACGCGTTTCCCTCGCCGAGGATCAGGTCGTGCCGCACGCCGAGCGCGTGCGCGTTCATCCCGAGCATCGCTCCGGTCTCGACCGCGGTCTCGCCGTGCGAGACCTGCGTGGACGAGCCGTCCACGATCACGGGGTGCATGCCGAGGCGCGAGGCAGCGCCCGCCCACGCGGACTTCGTCCGGGTCGAGTTGTCGAAGAACATCGCGTACGCGAGCTCGTGCGGCAACAACGCGGCCTTCTTCCCCGCGCGGTCGAGCGCGGCGAGGCGTTCGGCCACGGCGAGGAGGGCGTCGAGCTCCGCCTGCGAGGCGTCGTCGGTCAGTAGGAAGCTCCTGCCGCGGAGGCTCTCGGCGGCGGCAGGGTCGATGGCGGTCGTCTTCATCTCGGAATCTCCAATCCGGCATTCTCGGGGAACATCGCGGTCAGCCACGAGACGGCGCCCGGCGCGAAGAGGCCGTCCGTGAGGGCGCGCAGCGCATGGTAATGGCCCACGGGCACGACGTGGCCGTCGGGCGCGCCCGGGGCCATGAGGCGGGCGTCTCCGGGCGCCGCGGACCCTGCCGCCGCGAACCGCAGCTCGGCGACGCCGTCCCGGAACACGGCCGCGCCGCCGGGCGCGACGACGAGGTCGACCTCTCGTCCTCCCCAGCGCCCGCGCGCAGTGCGCGACCCGTCCGCTTCCCGCCGCACGAAGAACCCGGGGCGCGGCGCGTCGGCGAGGAAGGAGGAAAGGGACGAGAAGAGACGCGGCTTCTCGACGTACGGGCCGCCGTCCTCGGGACAGAAGACGTCGCAGTTCCCGCAGTCGTTGCACGCGTCGGCCCAGCTCGCGATCTGGTGCCACGAGGCCTTCCCGCCGCCCAGCGAAAGCGTCCGCTCCGAGCCGGGCACGAGGCGTCCGTCCTCGACGACGAGGTCGCGGTACACGACCGACCGCGGCGCGGTCTCGTACGTGAAGTTCGCGTCGTTCGGGCAGACGGGGACGCACTTGTCGCAGTTGATGCAGTCGAAGAGGTGCAAGTGCGACCCGATCTTTCGTGGCGGCTTTCCCGTGTGCCCCGCCGCGTACCGCGCGTTCACCAGCGCCTCGGCCGCCGCGCGGCGGAGGTTGGCGAGCGACGCCTCGGCAAGGCCGCCGCCCGGAAGGCCCGCGCGCGCCCGCGCGAAGTCCGCCAGCGTCGCCGCGCCGGCGTCGCCCATCGCCGCCGCGAGCGCTTCGGTCTGCCGGTGCAGCCGCTGGTAGCCGCCGGGACGGAGGAGGTCGGTGCAGCTCGTCGCCGGAACGAAACCGCTTGCGACGACGGCGCCGACGTTCGCCGCATCGAGGCCGGCCGAGAACGAGAAAGGAAGTTCCGCCCCGAGGGCCTCGCGGAGCCTTGCGCCGAGCGCGAGCGCGAGGACGTGGAGCGGCTCGCCGGAAAGATACGCCTCGTCGCCGGGCATGAAGTCGCCCGCGTTCGCGACGACGAGGGTGTTCGTGAGCTTCAGCCCGAAGCCGAGGCCGCGGCGGCCCGCCTCGGCGGAAAGGCCGCGCGCGACCGAGAGCGCGTCGGCCCACTTCAGATCCTTTTCGAACGCCTCGCGCCGCAAGGCGACGTGCCGGTAGCCGAGGCGCCCGTGGAGGATTTCCTCGACCTCGCGGTACCCGAGGAGCGTGGGGTTGAGCTTGACGACCGTGTGGAGGCCCCGTTCCTCGAGGAGGAATCGGCCGATCGCGTCGATCTCCTCCGCCGGGCACCCGTGGAACGTCGAGAGCGTCACGGAGTCCGAGAGACACTCGGGGCACGGCACGTCCGCCCACCGGCGCAGCGGAGCCGGAAGCTCGCGCCGGAGAGCGGCGCGTTCCTCGTCGAGGATCGCGCGCGCGTCGCGGATGCCGTCGAAGAACCTCGCCATCTTCCCCGACCGGACGCCTTCGAGGTCGTAGCCGACGGAGACGTCGAAGACGACGTCGCGCTCGGGCCCGGGGATCCCGCAGAGCTCCTCGAGGATCGCCACGAGGAGCCGCGCCTTCGCGTATTCGCGCAGCGAGTCCGCGACCGCGAGCTCCTGCGACCACTCCACGTTGAACCCGACGGTTCGCATGTCGATGCACGGCCGCGGGATCACGAGCGCGTCGTTCACCTGGACGGTCTTGAGCTCGAGGATCCTCCCGCCTGCGAGGTACGAGAGCGCGATGTTCTGCGCGAGCTGCGTCTGCGGCCCGGCGGCCGGGCCGAGCGGCGTCGCCGCGCGCCGCCCGTGGGAAAAGACGGAGAGGTCGCGGCCCGCGAAGCCCCTGTAGATTCGCCGCACGGGAAGGTCGTAGACGGACCCCGCGGGAAGCTCCTGCGCCGCCCGGCGCACGAGGACCGACAGCGGGAGCGGGGAGAGGACGCTCACGCCATGCGCCTCCAGAGCCGGGCGGCTTCCTCGCGCGAGCGCGCGCGGATCCGGGCCGCGTCCACGCGCACGCTCTTGCGGCCCCGGACGACGACCTTTCCGTTCGCGACCACGTCGCGGACGTGACGCGCGCCCATCCCGAAGAGGACGTGCCCCGCGAGGTTCGCGGCCGCAAGCGGCGTCGGCGGGTCGTAGTCGAGGACGATCCAGTCCGAGGGCCGCTCCCCGAGCGCGAGATCGGCCAGTCGCCCGGAATTCGCGAGAAGGGCGACGGCGTCGATGCCGCCCGCCGGCCCGTAGGCTTCCCGGGCGCGCAGGTGCGCGGCGCGCGCCTCGGCAAACAGGTCGGCGTCCATTCCGTCCGTCCCGAGCGCGACGCGCGACCCGAGCGTCTTCGGATCCGCGTACCCCACGGCGTTCTGGAGGTTGCTGCGCGGGTTGTGGACGATCCAGGCGGCGGCGTCCCGCACCCTCGCGCGCTCCTCGGCCGTCAGGTGGACGCCGTGCGCGAGGATCGTCTTCGGCCCGAGAGCGCGGGCCTTCTCGAGGCGCGCGAACGAGCCGGCGTCGCAAGCGTCCTCTGCGACGTGGACGTGCAGCCAGGCCGACCTGCTTCGCGCGAGGTCCACGGCGGCGTGGAGCGTCTCGTCCGAGACCGTGAAGCCGGCGTGGAGGCCCACCATCGCGGGCAGACCGGCCCGGATCGCCCGCTCGCACTCGGCGAGGCCCGCGCGCGCGCCTTTCGCGCCGTGCCGGTCCGTCGCGCCGTAGCAGAGCGCGGCCGCGATGCCGGACGAGCGCGATGCCCGCGCGAGAACGTCGAGCGAGCCGTCGATGAAGGAAGGAGACTCGTGGTGGTCGATCACCGCCGTGACGCCCGCGAGCGCCGCGTCGAGGAGGGCCTGCTCGGCCGAGGCCTCGAGCGACTTCTCGTCGAGCGCCGCGTCCAGCCGCCACCAGACCCTCTCGAGGATCTCCCGGAACGAACGCGGCACCCCCGGGGCGGCCGGCATCCCCAACGCGAGCGCGGAGTAGAGGTGCGTGTGGGCGATCGCGAGGCCAGGCATCACGAGGCAGCCGGACGCGTCGAGGGTGCGGCGGGGCGCCGCCCCGAGGAGGATGTCGCGCCGCTCGACCCGGGGAGGGCCGAGCGTTACGACCGTGCCTCCCGTGATCGCGAGGCCGGCCGCAGCCGTCACCAGCCCCGCACCTCGCGGAGCCGCCGGTCCGTCTCTCCGGCGAGCGCGGCGTGATCTCTCCACCACGCCTCGGAGCGCTGCGCGTCGAGCTCGGCCACGGTCTTCCCCTGCTGCTCGACCCACGTGAAGTACTTCAGATTGTGCCAGCGCTCGCGGTTCTCGACGGTCCCCTCGGTGATCCAGTCGAGCTTCTGCCCGTGGAAGACGGACGCGAGGTTCGCCTCGGCCTTCGCGCGCGAGAGCGGTCCCGTCGTCTTCTCGAGGCGGCGCAGGACCGACGGGTACCGGTCGAGGCCGTCCGTCGCGACCGTCACGACCGCGTCGCCCTTGCCGAGGTCGAGCCACTTCGCGGTCCGGATCGCGCCGAGGATGTTGCAGACGCCGCTGACGCCGAGGAGCGTCGAGAGCCGGCGCGCCGCATCGCCGAGGCCGCCCTCTCCCGCGAGGAAGTCGCGCCCGGCAGGCTCGGCGACGAGCTGGAGGCCGAGGAGGCACTCCTGGTCGTCGATCGCCATCATCGCGTCCGTGTTCGTGACGTGGTGGATCCATGTGACGTGCTTGTCGCCGATCCCCTCGATCGCGTGGCCGCCGTAGCCATTCCGCGAGAGCGTCGGGCACTGGACCGGCTCGAGGCCGACGATCTTCGTCCCGAAGCGCGCCTTGAGGTGGTCGCCCGCGGCGATCGTGCCGGACGAGCCCATCGCCGAGACGAAGGCCGCGGGGCGGCCCGCGCCGAGCGTCTCCACGGCCTCGGCCGCGGCCGGGCCCGTGACGTTGCAGTGCCAGCGGTAGTTCGCCATCTCCTCGAACTGGTTCATGACGCGGACGTCCGGCCGCGCCGCGAGCCGCTTGCACTCGTCGTAGATCTCCTTGACGTTGCTCTCGCACCCGGGCGTTTTGATCGCGTGCGCGCCGTAGGCCGCGATCTTCTCGAAGCGCTCGGCGCTCATCTCCTCCGGAAGGATGACGATCGACTCGTACCCCATGCGCGGGCCGACCCACGCGCCGCCGATCCCGTAGTTGCCCGTCGAGGGCCATACGAGCGTCGATTCGCCGGGCTTCACGTCGCCCTTCAGCTGGTGCTCCATGAGGACCGAGTACGTCGCCCCGACTTTGTGCGCGCCCGTCGGGAAGTCCTTCGCGAAGAGGAGGACGATCGGCGCCTCGACGCCCGTGAGCGCGTCGGGCAGGCGGAGCGCGCGCACGCGGCCAGAGTCGTCGTGCCACGTGATGTTGAAGAGGTTGATCGGGTCGAGAGGCGCCTCGCGGGCGGCGGCCTGCGCGCGCTTCCGGACCTCGGCGGGCAAGAGGCCGGGGTCGCGCATCTCGGCGTAGGTGGGGCCGTGAATCATCTTTTCTCCAGTGCGCCACGGACGGAGTCGAGGTCCGGGCTGATGCGGGTTGGAGGGCCGACCGAGCGCATCGCCCCTCGCGTGTCTTTCAGGCCGTTTCCGGTCGCGACGTGAAGGACGCGCTCCCCGCGCCTCACGACGCCCTTCTCGATCGCCGCCTCGAGGCCCGCGAGGGCCGCGACGCCCGTGGGCTCGGCGAAGACGCCCGTCGCGCGGGCGAGGCGCGGGATCCACGCGAGGATCGCCTCGTCCTTCGCGGTCACGATCGCGCCGCCCGAGGCGCGCACGGCGCGCAGCGCCTTGATGCCGTTCCGCGGGGCTCCCACGTTGATGGAATCGGCGAGCGTCGAGGCGTCGACGGGATCGATCCGCTCGCCGCCGCGAGCGAAGGTCCGCGCGAGCGGCGAGGCGCCCTCGGCCTGGACGGCGAGGATGCGCGGCAGCCTGTCGATGACGCCGTGCGTTTTCATCTCGACGAGGCCCTTCCAGATCCCCGCCGTCGTACAGCCGTCGCCGAGCGCGACGGTCACGACGTCGGGCAGGCTCTTCGCGAGCTGCTCGCCGATCTCGAGGCCGCACGTCTTCTTGCCTTCCACGAGGAACGGGTTGATCGCGCAGTTCCGGTTGTACCAGCCGAACTCCTCGACGCCGGCCTGGCAGACGCGGAACGCGTCCTCGTACGGCCCCTCGACGAGGAAGACCTTCGCGCCGTAGACGAGGAGCTGGGCGACCTTCGCCTCCGGCGCGGAAGCGGGGACGAAGATGAAGGCCTTCATTCCCGCCTCCGCCGCGAAGCCGGCGAGGGACGAGGCCGCATTCCCGGTCGAGGAGCACGTGATCGTGTTCCGGCCGAGCCAGCGGGCCCGGAGGACGCCCACGGAGCTCGCGCGGTCCTTGAAGGACGCCGTCGGGTTGCGGCCGTCGTCCTTGACGAGGAGCGCGCCGAGCCCCAGCTCCTTCGCGAGGGCCGGCGCGTCGACGACGGGCGTGAAGCCGACCGCAAGGCGCGGAGGCGGGAGCGCGGCGGCGTCGTCCGGCACCGGCAGGAGTGCCCGGTACCGCCAAAGCGAGAGGTCCCGGTTCGCTTCGAGCGTCGCCTTCGAGAAGACCTTTCCGATGCGTTCGGCGTCGTACTCGACGTCGAGGATGCCCTCGATACCGCAGCGCGGGCACGTGTACTCGACCTCGCCGTGCGGCCAGACCGACGCGCAGAGGACGCAGCGGAGGCCCGAGACCTTCGGCAGCCCGGGGGGCGGGGGCGCAGCCGTCACGCCGTCACCGCCTCAGCGCCCGCGCGGCCGGCGAGTCCTTCATGGGCAGCGTGAAGCGGCGGACGCCGTCGAACGCGAAGAGCGCGCCCGCGACGGCCGGCGCCGTCGGGACGAGGCCGATCTCGCCGACGCCCTTCGCGCCGAACGGGCCGTCGGGCTGGGGGTCCTCGACGAGGATCACCTCGACGTCGGGCATGTCCTGCGCCCGGAGGACGCCGACGTCGCGGATGCGGAACGACGTCGGCATGCCGTCCTTGCAGACCATCTCCTCGGTGAGCGCGTAGCCGAGGCCCATGTGGACCGAGCCCTCGATCTGGCCCGCGCAGAGCTTCGGGTTGATCGCCCGGCCGACGTCGTGGGCCGCGACGACCTTCGCGAGGCGTCCCTTCTCGTCGAGGACGACGAGCTGCGTCGCGAAGCTGAAGGCCGAGTGCAGCTTCATCGGCTTTCCGGGAGGCGGCTCTTTCCCGAGCCCCGTCGTGTCGTCCACGAGCGTCTCCCCGACGTAGACCGTCCCGGCGAGGTCCGCGAGCGTCTTCCCCGAGTCGAGATCCGCCCGGAGCTTCTTCGCGGCGTCCACGACGGCGCGTCCGCCGAGGTACGTCGCCCGCGAGCCCGTCGTCTGGCCGACCTCCAT
Organism: Thermoanaerobaculia bacterium; assembly: GCA_035542215.1. Classification (GTDB taxonomy): domain Bacteria; phylum Acidobacteriota; class Thermoanaerobaculia; order UBA5066; family UBA5066; genus Fen-183. Next base: position 14,336 of record DATKLW010000107.1, read on the forward strand.
CGGGTAGCGCGTGTCGACGTTCGCCCGGAACACGGACGCGGGCAGACCCGTCGTCTCGCAGGCGAACTGGATGAGGACCGTGAGGAGGCCCTGCCCCATCTCCGTGTAGCCGTTGTAGACCGTCACGCCCCCGTCCTTCTCCACGACGAGCCGCGCGCGCCCCCACTCCTTCAGGCCGTTTCCGATCCCCGTGTTCTTGATGCCGCAGGCGATGCCCGCACGGCCGCCGCTCTTCTCCCACTCCTCCTTCACGGCGAGGAGCGTCTTCTTCAGGCCGACCGAGGCGACGAGCTTCTGGCCGCACGACCACTCGTCCCCGGCCTCGAGCGCGTTCCGCCAGCGGATCTCCCAGCGGTCGAGGCCCGCCTTCTCGGCGAGCATGTCGAGCGCGCCCTCCATCGCGAAGTGCGCCTGGTTCGCCCCGAAGCCGCGCATCGCGCCGCAGGGCGGGTTGTTCGTGTAGACGGCGAGCGCCTCGACGTCGACGTTCGGGCAGCGGTACGGGCCCGCCGCGTGCCCGGCCGCGCGCTCGAGGACCTTGCCGCCCACCGACGCGTACGCCCCCGAGTCCCCGATCATCCGCGCGCGGACGGCCGTGAGCCGCCCCTCGGCATCGCAGCCGACGCGGTAGTGCATGCGGATCGGGTGGCGCTTGGGATGGATGCGCATCGACTCCTCGCGCGAGAGGACGAGGCGCACGGGCCGCCCCGTCACACGGGAGAGAAGAGCGGTCTGCGCCTGGACGGACATGTCCTCCTTGCCGCCGAAGGCGCCGCCGTTCGGGACGAGGACGACGTGGACATCCTCCTCCGGGAGGCCGAGGAAACCGGCGACCTGCCGGCGATCGTCGAAGATCCCCTGCCCCTGCGTGTACAGCGTGACGACGGCCCGCGCGTTCTGTCCCGCGGCGTCGCCCGGCGCGGCGACGCACGCCTCGGGCTCGAGGTAGAGGTGCTCGATGCGCTGCGTCTGCCACGTGCCCTCGACGACGTGCGCCGAGGCTGCGAGGGCGGCGTCCGCGTCGCCGCGCCGGACGACCGAGCGCTCGAGGAGGTTGCCCTCGGGGCCGACGCGCGGCGCGCCCGGCGCGAGCGCCGCCTCGGGATCCGTCACGGGTGCGAGCACTTCATACGCGACGTCGACGAGCGCCGCCGCGGCCCGGGCCGTCCGCACGTCCACGGCCGCGACGGCCGCGAGGACGTCGCCGACGTAGTGCGTCTCCTCGCCCTCGGCCACGAAGCCGGGCCAGTCCGCGTGGATGAGGCCGTAGAAACGCTGCCCGGGCACGTCCTTCGCGGTGACGATCGCCATCACGCCCGGGTGGCGCGCCGCGCGCGACGTGTCGACGGAGACGACACGGGCGCGCGCGTGCGGTGAGAGCGTGAGCGCGCCGTGGAGCATTCCCGGGAAGACCATGTCCGCGACGTACGGCCTCGCGCCGAGCGCGAGCTCCTCGGCCTCGTAGCGGTCGAGGCTCGTGCCGACGCGGCCGGACGCGTCCGCCGGCTCGAGCGCCTCTCCGCGGCGCAGGCGCGCCGCCGCGTGAAACGCGTCGACGATCTTGACGTAGCCCGTGCACCGGCAGAGATGCGGGTCGAGTTTCTTCGTGATCTCCTCGTCCGTCGGGTCGGGGTTCGCGTCGAGGACGCTCTTCATCCTGAGGACGATCCCCGGGATGCAGAAGCCGCACTGGACTCCGGCGGTCCGCGCGAACGCCTCGCCATAGAGGCGGCGCTCGGAATCGGACACGCCCTCGAGCGTCAGGACGCTCTTGCCCGCAACCGTCCGGGCGGGCACGGCGCACGCCGTTTTCGGGTGGCCGTCCACGAGGACGAGGCACGCCCCGCACTGGCCCTGCGGCGAGCAGCCGTCCTTGGGCGACGTCAGCCCGGCGTGGTCGCGCAGCAGCTCGAGGAGCGAAGCGCCGTCCGCGACGTCGAATCCGCGGAAGGCGCCGTTGAGCGTCAGCTCGACGTGCACGCCCGATTATCTTCGGAGGAGGCGGGGGCGGCGGGAATAATGCAGGCGCACATATGCTTTCCCGCGTGAGGCCGCGTCCCCGAGGCTCCGCGTGAACCCCTGGCGCGGCCTCGCCGGCCTTCCCCGAGCCCTCTGGGTCCTCGCGGGCGCCACGCTCGTGAACCGGTCGGGGACGATGTTCCTGCCGTTCCTGATCCTCTACCTCACGAAGGACATGGGGGTCTCGCCTTCCGCGGCCGGCGGCGTCTTCGCGCTGTTCGGGATCGGCGCGCTCACCGCCGGGCCCTTCGCCGGGCGCTTCGCGGACCGCTTCGGCCCGGTCCGGATGATGCGGATCTCGCTCGCCCTCTCCGGAACGCTGCTCCTCCTCGTCCCGCTCGCGCGGTCCCTCGAGTCGATTGCCATGCTCACGCTCCTCCTCGCCCTCGCGGGCGAAGGCTTCCGGCCCGCGAGCCTGAGCGTGATCTCGCACCTCGCCTCTCCCGACCAGCGCAAGGCGGCGTTCGCCCTCCAGCGCCTCGCGGTGAACCTCGGCATGTCGGTCGGGCCCGCGCTCGGCGGCTTCCTCGCGGCCGTCTCGTGGCCGGCGCTCTTCCTCGTGGACGGCGCGACGTCGCTCCTCGCCGCCCTCACGCTCGTCCTCTTCTTCCCGAGGGACGTCTCGTTCCCGCCCGCACCCGCCGGCGCCGCGACACCCCGCGGCGTCGGCTTCCGCGACCCCGCGCTCGTCTACTTTCTTCTCGCGCTCCTCCCGGTCGCCGTCGTTTTCTTCCAGAGCGAGTCGTCGATGGCGGTCTACCTCGTGCGCGACCTCGGGTTCGCGATCTGGACGTTCGGCCTCTTCATCACGGTCAACACCCTCATGATCGTGGTCCTCGAGGTGCCGCTGAACCTCGCGATGGCCCGGTGGCCGCACCGGGCCACGCTCGCGCTGGGCGCGGCCCTCGTGGCCGCCGGCTTCGGCTCGCTCGCATTCGCTCGCTCGGGATCCGCGGTCGTCCTGACGATCGTCGTCTGGACGCTCGGCGAGATGGTCCTCCTGCCCGGGATGTCGTCGTTCGTCGCCGAGATCTCGCCGGCCGGCAGCCGCGGCGCCTACATGGGGCTCTACACGATGGCGTTCAACTTCGCGATGGTCGTCGGGCCGCCGCTCGGGACCGCTCTCCTCGTGCGCGGCGGCGGCCGCGTGCTCTGGCTCACGATGCTCGCGCTCGGCCTCGTTTCGGCCGCGCTCTTCGCGCGCATCCGCGAGCCTCAGGCGAAGGCCGCATGACGGAGACGTGGACACACCGCGAGGGCCGCGTGAACGGCGTCCGGCTCCACTGGGTCGAGCAGGGAGCGGGGCCGCTCGTCGTCCTTCTCCACGGCTTTCCCGAGTTCTGGTACGCGTGGCGGCGCCAGATCCCCGCGCTCGCCGCGGCCGGCTTCCGCGCCGTCGCGCCGGACCTGCGCGGCTACAACCTCTCGGAGAAGCCGCGCGGCGTGAAGGCGTACCGGATCGAGGCGCTCCTCGGCGACCTCGAGGGGCTGATCGCCCTCCTCGGCGTCGAGCAGGGGGACGCGCGGGCCCACGTCGTCGGCCACGACTGGGGCGGCGCGTTCGCGTGGTACGCGCCGCTCGTCATCCCGGAGCGTCTCCTCTCGCTTGCGCTCCTGAACGCCCCGCACCCGCTCGCGTTCCGGCGCGAGCTCGCGTCGAGCCCGGCGCAGCGGAAGAGGTCGTCGTACGTCTTCTTCTTTCAGCTCCCGTGGCTCCCGGAGCGGCGTATCCGGGCGGAAAATTACGCTCTTCTCGGAAAGATGCTCCGGCGCGACCCCGCGACGCCGGGCGCTTTCACGGACGAGGACGTCCGGCTCTACACGGAGGCGCTCGCGCGGCCCGGCGCTCTCACGGCCGCGGTGAATTACTACCGGGCGGCCCTGAGGTATCCGCCGCGCGTCCGCGGCCGGGCGTGGCCGGAGGGCGTCAGGACGCTCCTCGTATGGGGTGAGCGCGACCGCTACCTCGGCCCCGGCCTCCTCGAGGGGCTGGACCGCTGGGTGCCGAATCTCACGATCGAGCGCCTCGACGCGAGCCACTGGGTGCAGGCGGATGCGCCCGCGCGCGTCAACGAGCTCCTCGTGACGTTCCTGAAAGGCGTCAGGCCCGCGCGAAGTCGATGAAGCCGTGCTCGACGTCCGTCGAGAGAAGCTCCACGCGCACCTTGTCGCTGACCTTCAGCCCCGCCTCGCCGCGCACGACCTTGCCTTCGACGGGAGGCGCAAAGACGCGGACCCACGTGCCTTTCTCGGAAGCGCCCGTCACGACGCCGTCGAAGCGCTCGCCGATCCGGCTCTGGAGAAGGAGCGCGGCGGCCGCCTTGCGCACGAGACGCTCGACCTTGTTCGCGGCGTCTTCCTGGTCGGTGCAGTGCCGCGCGAGGCTCGCGAGCTCGCCGTTCGCGTACGGGTTCGGCCGGCCGTCGAGCGCCGCCTTGAGGACGCGCTGCGTGATCACGTCGGGATAGCGGCGGTTCGGCGCCGTCGAGTGCGTGTAGTCGCGCACGGCGAGACCGAAGTGGCCGATCGGCGCCTGGCCCGGGACCTCGAGGACGTACTCGCCGGCGCCCATGAGCTTCACGATGACGAGCGAGAGGTCCGGGAAGCGCGCGGGATCGCGCCGCCGCTGGTCCCTGAGGAACGTCTCGAGGGCCTTCGCGTCGGGCTCGGGCGGAAGCGTGAACCCGTGGTCGGAGGCGACCGTCACGATCCTCTGCCAGCGCTCCGGCGAGCGCACGACGCGCCGGAGCGACGGGTAGCCCTTCGCCTCGAGGAACCGCGCCGTGACGCCGTTCGCCGCGATCATGAAGTCCTCGATGAGCTGGCGCGGCTGGTTCTGCTCGTCGACGGTGAGCCCGGTGATCGTCTCCCCGTCGAAGACCGCGCGGGCCTCGATCGTCTGGAGGTCGAGCGCGCCCTCCTCGTAGCGGCGCGCGCGCAGCTTCTGCGCCGCGGCATCCTGGAGGCGGATCTGGGCGTCGACGCCGGGCGCGTTCGCCATTGCCCCGGGCATCGGGCCCTTCCCGTCGCGCCACGCGTCCACGGCGTCGTACGCGAGCTTCGCCTTGTTGCGGACCACGGCCCGGTAGACGCTCTCGCCCCGCGAGGCGCCGCCGCCGTCCACGACGAACTCGATCACGATCGCGGCGCGGTCCTCGTCCTGGTTGAGCGACGTGAGGTCCGTCGAGAGCTTCTCCGGGAGCATCGGGAAGACGCCGCCCGCCGTGTAGACGGACGTCGTGTTCTGCGCCGCGCGCTCGTCGAGCGGCGTCCCCTTCCTCACGAGCGCGTCCACGTCCGCGATCGCGACGAGGACGCGCGTGTCGCCGCCCGGCAGCGCCTCGGCGACGGAGAGCTGGTCGAGGTCGCGGCTGTCGTCGTTGTCGATCGACGCCCAGAGGAGCGATCGCAGATCCTTCATGCCGTCCGGCTTTGCCGGCGCCGGGGCGGCGATCGCGCTGAGCTGCTCGAGGGCGCTCTTCGGGAAGTCGGGCGTGAGCCCCCTGTCCCGCATGGCCCGGCGGGCGATCTCGTGCAGGTCGGAGCGGTGGCGGGCCGGCTGGGGACTCACTTCCTGAGGGCCGCCTGTGCCGCGGCGAGGCGCGCGATCGGGATCCGGAAGGGTGAGCACGACACGTAGTCGAGGCCCGTCCGGTGGAAGAACTCGACGCTCGACGGGTCGCCGCCGTGCTCGCCGCAGATCCCGACCTTGAGGTTCGGGCGCGAGGAGCGCCCGAGGTCGACGCCCATCTTCACGAGCTTGCCGACGCCGCCCTGGTCGAGCTTCTCGAACGGGTCCGACGGCAGGATCTCGCGCCGCACGTACTCGGGCAGGAACTTGCCCGCGTCGTCGCGCGAGAGCCCGAACGTCGTCTGCGTCAGGTCGTTCGTCCCGAAGCTGAAGAACTCGGCCTCGCGGGAAATCTCGTCCGCGGTCACCGCGGCGCGCGGGAGCTCGATCATCGTCCCGACGAGGAAGTCGACGGTCACGCCCTCGGCCTCGAACACCTTCTTCGCGACGTCGCGCACGACCTTCGCCTGGTCGGCGAGCTCGTGCACGTGCGAGACGAGCGGGATCATGATCTCCGGCTTCACGTCGATCCCTTCCTTCTTCACGCGGCAGGCGGCCTCGAGGATCGCGCGCGTCTGCATTTTCGTGATCTCGGGGAAGGTGATCCCGAGACGGCAGCCGCGATGGCCGAGCATCGGGTTCATCTCGGACAGCTCGGCGACCTTGCGCGCGATGAGACGCGGGTCGACGCCCGTCTGGCGCGCGACGGACTCCCGCTCCTTCTCGCCGTGCGGAAGGAACTCGTGGAGCGGCGGGTCCAGCGTGCGGATCGTGACCGGCCGCGGGCCCATGGCCCGGAACAGGCCGATGAAGTCCTCGCGCTGCATCGGGAGGATCTTGTCGAGCGCGCGCTCGCGGTCCTCGGTCTTTTCCGCGAGGATCATCTCGCGCACGGCCGTGATGCGCTCGCCGCCGAAGAACATGTGCTCGGTCCGGCAGAGGCCGATGCCCTCGGCGCCGAACGCGACCGCGTTCGTGGCCTGGTCGGGCTGGTCGGCGTTCGCGCGCACCTTGAGGCGCCGCGCCTTGTCCGCCCACCCCATGAGCGTCGCGAAGCGCCGGTACGCCTCGCTGTGGGACGGGTCGAGCGTCTTGTCGAGAAGCACCTGGAGGACCTCGGACGCCTTCGTCGCGATGCGCCCCTCGACGACCTCGCCGGTCGTCCCGTCGATCGACACCCAGTCGCCCTCGTGGATGAGCTTCGGGTCGCCCGACTTCTGGGCCACGATCATCTGGCCCGTCTGGTGCTCGATGCGCAGGACCTCGCACCCGACGATGCAGACCTTGCCCATCTGCCGCGCGACGAGCGCCGCGTGCGACGTCATTCCGCCGCGCGCCGTGAGGATGCCCTCGGCCGCGTTCATGCCCTTGATGTCCTCGGGGCTCGTCTCCTCGCGCACGAGGAGGACCTTCTCGCCGCGCTCGGCCCATTCGAAGGCGTCGTGCGCCGTGAAGACGACGCGCCCCGTGGCCGCGCCGGGGCCCGCGTTGAGGCCCTTGGCGAGCAGCCGGCCCCCGGCGAGCGCCTCGGCCTTGGCGGCCGGGTCGAAGATCGGGCGCAGAAGCTGGTTCAAGGAGTCGGGGTTCACGCGCAGGACGGCCTGGTCGGACGTGATGCGCTTCTCCTCGACCATCTCGACGGCGATCCGCACCTCGGCGAACCCCGTGCGCTTGCCCGTGCGCGTCTGCAGCATCCAGAGCTTCCCGCGCTCGACGGTGAACTCGATGTCCTGCATGTCGCCGTAATGGTCCTCGAGCGTCTTGCGGATCCCGAGAAGCTGCTTGTAGACCTCGGGCATCTTCGAGTCGAGCGTCGCGATCTTCTGCGGCGTCCTCACGCCCGCGACCACGTCTTCGCCCTGCGCGTTGATGAGGTACTCGCCGTAGAAGACGTTCTCGCCGGTCGACGGGTCGCGCGTGAACGCGACGCCCGTGCCGCAGTCCTCGCCGAGGTTGCCGAAGACCATCGACTGCACGTTGACGGCGGTGCCCCAGCTCTCCGGGATGCCGTTCAGGTGCCGGTAGACGATCGCGCGGTCGTTCATCCACGACCCGAACACGGCGCCGATCGCGCCCCAGAGCTGCTCCATCGGGTCGTCGGGGAACGTCTGGCCCGTGCGATAGCGGATCTCGGCCTTGAAGTCGCGCACGAGCTCCTGCAGCGCGGAGACCGGGAGCTCCGTGTCCATCTTGACGTTGTAGGCGATCTTCTTCTTCTCGAGGATGACCTCGAACGGGTCGCGCTCGCGCTTGTCAAGGGGTTTGAGGTTCAGGACCACATCCCCGTACATCGCGACGAAGCGCCGGTAGCAATCCCAGGCGAAGCGCGGGTTGCCGGACGCCTGGGCGAGCCCTTCGACGGTCTTGTCGTTCAGGCCGAGGTTCAGGATCGTGTCCATCATCCCCGGCATCGAAGCCCGCGCGCCCGACCGCACCGAGACCGTCAGGGGGTTCTTCGGATCGCCGAATTTCCGCCCGAGCGCCTTCTCCACGGCCGCGAGGTTCTCCGCCACTTCTTCGCGTAAACCACTGGGGTAGCTGTTCTTGTTGGCGTAATAGTGGGTGCAGACCTCGGTCGTCATCGTGAATCCCGGGGGAACCGGGAGGCCCAGGCGGGCCATCTCGGCGAGGTTCGCTCCCTTGCCGCCCAAGAGGTTCTTCTGGTCCCCGCCGCCCTCGGCGGAGCCCGCCCCGAATGCGTAAACGTACTTGAGACCGACCACTGATGCGGACTTCGTCGTCGCCATGCCAAACCCTCGTCCGGGCCGGTTTCCGGGCGTCCTCGAGGGCGCCCGGTGCGAAACGAATCGCACTTTTGACCCGCGCCGGAATCCGGGATTAGCATATGCTTGTCTGAGCGGAACGGCATGATGCAGACGAAGGTGGATGGTCTCGCGCCCATCGAGGCACCGGAAAGCCGGATCCGGCCTTCCCTGCCCGACCTCGAGCTGCCGGCGCGCCCCGTCTGGGACTGGGCGGAGCTCAACGCGAAGGTCCGCCCGCGCCTCGTTGCGGCCGGCGTCATCCGGTTCGGCCTCTCCGAGGACGACTGCGAGGCCGCCGCGCAGCGGGTCTTCCTCAAGGCGCTCGCGATGAACCCGCGCGTCCGCGACCCCAAGGCGTTCCTGAGGGCCGCGTTCCTCGAGCAGTGCCACCGCCTCCTCGCCGGGAGGGAGAACCCGTGACGCGCGACGACGCGTTCGACTCCCTGATCGAGGCCGAGCCGGCCCCGGCGCTGCCGCGGCTCGAGTTCGGACGCACGCTTCCGTTCGTGAAGGGGCGCGTCCCGCTGGAGGAGATCTACCGGCTGTCGGTCGACGCCGAGAAGCCCGCCGAGCTGGTCATCAAGGCTGCCCGCTCCGGGCCCGACGAGCTCGCCGCCGCGATGCGCGCGCTCGACGGAAAGGCATATCGGGGCTTCGCGCTCCTGTACGCGGCGCAGAAGGCCTCGCCTCTCGTCGGCATCGACCCACGCAGAGCGCTCGCGCTCGCAAGCGCGATCGAGGCGGACGCCGCGACCCTCACCGACGTGAATCCCCACGCCCGTGCGACGACGCCTGCGCCTCGCCAGTCCGTTCTCGCTGAGGCGAGCCTTTTGCGCGCACAGGCGTTACTCCAGACCGGAGAGCCGGCGGCCGCGAAGGTCGCTCTCTCCACGGCGCGCTCCTTCTTCCTCGAAGCTGGCGACCTCGGCTTCGGTTCGGCCATGTGCGATTACTGCGAAGGCCAAATCGAAGTCTTCATGCGCCGATTCGATGAAGCGGAGAGCCTCCTGGCCCGAGCCTCCGCCGCTTTCTGCGAATACGGCCAGGACCACCTCGTCGGACGTGCCGAGGCGGCGACCGGAATGCTCTTCGGCGACAAGGGTGATTACGAACGGGCGCTTTTCCATCTCGACCGCGCGATCGTGTCTCTCTGCGGCCCGATGGATGTCACCCCGCTCACGGGCGCGCTCAGCAACAGGGGCAGCGTGCTCACGAAGCTCGGCCGCTTCGACGAAGCGCGAGCAACTTATGCCCGTGCGTTGAATCTCGCCCTCCGCCACGGGCTCGAGTCCGTGCTTCGTTTCGTGCGCTCGGGTCTTGCGGAACTTGATTTCCGCCGCGGGCTCTTCCCCCGCGCCCTTCGGGCCTTCCGAGAGATCGCACGCGAGTCCTCGGTGAATGGCTCGGCCACGGACGTCCTCTTCGCCCGCCTCTACGTCGCCGAGTGCCTCGGCCGCACGGGCCAGTTCGACGCGATGGCTGCCGAGGTCGATTCGCTCCGCTACGACCGCAAGCAGACCGTCTTCAGCCCGTCGCCAGCCCTCGGCGAGCTCTTCGTCTGCCTCGACCAGGGCACGATCGACGCCGACCTCGTCGCGCACGTCCGCACGTACATGCAGGACGAGGAGAACGGCGTCGAGCGCGCGTACCAGCCCCTGCGCCTCGTGGGCTGATCCCGCACAGACCCGCCTTCATCCCCTTTTTCTGAGCATCTTCGCGGAGGCCTTAAGGCGGCCGAGCCATTTCTGGGCGTCCGGGGGGTCAAAAGGGCGTGTTCTGCCTGTCTTAGTAGGTGAAGGCAGGAGAAGTGTTCTGCCCGGTGTTTTGGGAAAAGAGGAGGACGTATGAACTTTCTTTTCGCGCTCATCGCTTTCATTGTCAGCCGCACGACGCCGATTCAGGGCTGACCCGCGACCGAGATCCTGGATTAACGGAGTCACGTCATGCTGACGAGCCACCTGCCGAAGGAAGAGCCGGCCGGCGACGTCACCCTGTCGTTGACGCTCCACGCGCCGCACCCGATCCTCGTGTCCGACACGCACGAGCCGGGCAAGGTCCTCCTGCACCTCGAATTCCGGAACAATTCGAAGCAGCCATGGGAGGGGAGCACCCAGACGGGTCCCCTCCTCGAGCTGGTCCTCCTCGACTCCGAGGGCCGCGAGCGCGCCCGGCAGACCCGACAGTGCCGCATGCTCGCTTACCCAACCCGCCTGGAGCCCGGACGGGGGTTCAACCTCCCCCTCTACGTCCCCCTGCCCGGGCTCTCTTCCTCCGGCGAGGACTTCCGCGTCGAGATCCGCATGGTCCCCGGACGCGAGCTCCTGACCGGCCACCTGCGCATCCAGCCGCGCTGACGCGGCGCGTCTGCGCGGAGCGGTCAGGTTTGACCTCCCGCGGCCATTTTCGGCAACATCCGGCGCCGTGAGCGCGTCCCTGACCTCGGCCCCTTCGTCTTTCATCGGCATCCCCACGCAGCGGCCGACGGCCTGGTGGCTCGAGACGCTCAAGAAGCGCGCGGAGCGGATGTACGACGAGCGCCTCGACTTCGGCAAGCCCATGGCGTTCGACTCCGAGGAAGAACGCCTCGCGTGCGTCAAGTTCTTCAACGCGGCGTACCGCGCCGAGGAGTCGGGCCTCGCGGGCGCCCACAAGCTGGCCGTGGAGGTGCGCGAGTGGGATCCCGAGCTCGCCGAGTG
>DATKLW010000108.1:0-3718 GCA_035542215.1 Thermoanaerobaculia bacterium
AGGCGGGCCTGCGCGCGTCGAGCGATCAACGGAACGAGAAGCTCGGCGCGAAGATCCGCAATGGCGAGCTCGACAAGGTCCCCGCGCTCTTCATCGTGGGCGAGAAGGAAGCCTCTGCCGGCACGGTGTCGCTCCGCATCCGCCACGGCGGCGAGTTCAAGGACCAGAAGATCGAAGATCTTCTGAGGATGATGAGAGGGGCAGTTGCGACGAGAGCCCTCGTGTGGCACGCCCCGGCGGAGGCTTCGGCGCCCCCCTCTTCCCCTTCTAAGAAAATCTCCTAGCGGCCTCACGGAACAACGACAACCCTCGAAGCAAAGAACGAACGTCAACGCTCGAAAACAGTAAGGAGGAAATCCCCATCGCATTCTTCAGAGGTGGTCCCCGGATCCCGCCGACCAAGAACTCCCCGATCAACGAGTACATCCTGCGTTTCAAGGGTGTCCGGCTGATCTCGTCCACGGGCGAGCAACTCGGCGTCCTCGAGCCGCAGGCGGCGCTCGCGAAGGGGCGCGAGGAAGGACTCGACGTCGTCGTGATCGCCGAGCAGGCCGATCCGCCGGTCTGCAAGATCATGGACTACGGGAAGTTCACGTTCGAGAAGAAGAAGAAAGAGCACGAGTCCAAGAGGAAACAAAAGGTCACCCAGGTCAAGGAAATCAAGTTCCGGCCGAACATCGACGAGCACGACTACGACTTCAAGTTCCGGAACATCCTCCGGTTCCTGGAAGAGGGGGACAAGGTGAAGGCGACGGTCCAGTTCCGCGGACGCGAGATGTCGCGCCTCGACAACGGGCGGAAGGTCCTCGACCGGCTCATCAAGGACCTCGAGGGCAAGGCGCACGCCGAGTCCGGCACCGAGATGATGGGGAACCGCATGCACCAGATCCTGAGCCCCATCAAGAAACACTAGAGAAGAGTCGGAAAAAGGAGATCGGACATGCCCGGCAAGAGAAAAACGCACCGCGGCGCCGCGAAGCGCTTCCACAAGACCGCGACGGGGAAGTTCAAGCGCGGCCACGCGATGAAGCGCCACATCCTCACGAAGAAGAACGCGAGCCGGCTGCGGGGGCTGAAGAAGTCGACGCTCGTGTCGAAGGCCGACACGAAGAACGTCCGCTCGATGCTCCCCTACGCCTGAGCCGAACACCTACAAGGAGATAGACCATGCCTCGCGTCAAGCGTGGACCCAAGAGGAAGAATCGCCGCGTTCGCGTGCTCGAGCTCGCGAAGGGCTACTACGGAACCAAGCACAACTGCTTCCGCATCGCCGAGCTCCAGGTCGAGCGCTCGCTCGCGTACGCGACCCGCGACCGGAAGCAGAAAAAGCGCGAATTCCGCGGCCTGTGGATCGTGCGCATCAACGCCGCGGCCCGCGACCACGACATGAGCTACAGCAAGCTCATGGCCGGGCTCAAGAAGGCGGGCTCGGACGTGAACCGCAAGGTTCTCGCCGAGATCGCCGTCGAGGACCCGAAAGGCTTCGCGTCGCTCGTCGCGTCCGCCAAGACGGCTCTCGGGCTGCCGGCGGGCACGAGCGCGCCCGCGAACGCCTAGCGCGCGAGCGGTGTCGGACCTGCTTGCAGCCGTCGAAGAGAAACGAAGAGTTTTCTTCGAAGAGTTGAAGACCGCGCAGGAGAAGGCCGCGACGAGCGGCCTCCTCCCGGCGGACGTGCGCGTGCTGCACGTCAAGTGGCTCGGCCAGCAGCAAGGGGCGATCACCGCCCTTCTCAAGCAGCTCAAGGAAGTTCCCAAAGAGCAGAAGGCGAGCGCGGGCGCCGCGGTCAACGCGCTGAAGCGCGAGGCCGAGGCGGCCCTCTCATCACTCGAAGAATCCTCGGTTCTCTTCGAGCGCCAGCAGAAGCAGAAGGCGCTCGCCGTCGACGTGACGCTCCCGCCGCGCGCGCCGCGCGTCGGGCGGCTGCACCCGCTGACCGTCGTGCGCCGCCGGATGGAAGAGGCCTTCTTCGCGCTTGGCTACGAGGTCGCGCACGGGCCCGACGTGGAGTCCGACTGGCTCAACTTCGAGTCCCTGAACTTCCCGCCCGACCACCCGGCGCGCGACGCCGTCGACACGTTCTTCGTGAAGGACGGGGGCGAAGGGCGCGACCGGCTCCTCCTCCGGACGCACACGTCGCCGGTCCAGATCCGGACGATGCTCTCGCAGAAGCCGCCGATCCGCATCGTGATCCCCGGCCGCGTCTACCGGAAGGACGACATCGACCCGCGCCACTCGCCGGTCTTCCACCAGATGGAGGGCCTCACGGTGGGCGAGGGCGTCACGTTCGCCGACCTCAAGGGAACGCTCGCGGCGTTCTCCCGGCGCCTCTTCTCGCCCGAGACGAAGATCCGCTTCGGCCCGACGTTCTTCCCGTTCGTCGAGCCGGGCGTCGACGTCGCGGTCTCGTGCGTCTTCTGCAGGGGGACGGGCGAGGCGAAGGGCGCCGCCTGCCGCCCGTGTTCGGGCTCGGGCTGGATCGAGATCATGGGCGCCGGCATGGTCCACCCGAACGTCCTTCGCAACGGCGGGATCGACCCCGAGAAGTACTCCGGCTTCGCGTTCGGGATGGGCATCGACCGCATCGCGTTCCTCCTGTACGGCGTTCCGGACCTGCGCCTCTTCTTCGAGAACGACGTGCGGTTCCTCGACCGCGTGTGGGCCTGACGTGAAGTTCGCGTACACCTGGCTCGCCTCGTACCTGCCGGGTCCCGCGCCGGACCCGAAGGCGCTGGGCGACCGGCTGACCGCCGTCGGCTTCATCGTCGAGGGCGTCGAGGGTGCGGGCGCCTCGACGGTTTACGACGTCGAGATCACGGCGAATCGCCCCGACGGCATGAACCACCGCGGCCTCGCCCGCGAGGCGGCCGTCGCGATGCGCCGCGCGTTCGCCGACGCCGAGGCGGCCGCTCCCGTCGGCGAGCCGGGGCCCGCCGTCGAGACGCGCGCGGCCGTCGTCGTCGCCGAGCCGGCCCTCTGCTCGCGCTACTCCGCGCGCGTGATCGAGGGCGTGACGATTCGCCCGTCGTGCGCGGCCGTGACGGCGCGTCTCGTCGCGATCGGGCAGGGCGCGATCTCGTCGCCCGTGGATGCGACGAACCACGTTCTCTGGGACATCGGGCAGCCGCTCCACGCTTTCGACCTCGACGCGCTCGCCAAGGGAGCCGACGGCCTCCCGACGATCGTCGTGAGACGCGCGAAGGCGGGGGAGAAGCTCGTCACGCTCGACGGCGTCGAGCGGGCGCTGACCCCGCAGCACCTCGTGATCGCCGACGCCGAAAAGCCGGTCGCCCTCGCGGGCGTCATGGGCGGCCTCGCGACCGCGATCTCGGAAAAGACCACGCGGATCCTTCTCGAGAGCGCGCACTTCCACCCCGGAGCCGTCCGGAAGACCGCGCGCTCGCTCGGGATGCACACGGACGCCTCGCACCGCTTCGAGCGCGGGACCGATCCCGAGGCCACGATCCAGGGCCTGGACCGGGCGGCGCGCCTCATCGTCGCCGACTGCGGCGGGAACGTCGCAAAGGGCGTCCTCGACGTCCGCGCGCCGAAGGCCGCCCCGGTGTCGCTCGCGCTCCGGCTCGACCGGCTTGCGGGATTTCTCGGCATGACGATTCCGGCTGACCGCGTCGTCGGGATCCTGCGCGAGCTCGGCTTCGCTCCGTCCCCCGTGAGCGGCGCCGTGAACGTCACCGTCCCCAGCTGGAGGATCGACGTCAC
>DATKLW010000109.1:0-36273 GCA_035542215.1 Thermoanaerobaculia bacterium
GCTCGCGGGCGTCCTCGACGAGCGGGTGAAGGAGCTCTCGGCGGCCGTGAAGACGCAGGCCGCCACCCTTCGCGAGAAGGACGCCGCGCTTCGCGAGGGCGCGGCGCGCCTCGCGCAGAAGACGAAGGAGGCGAACACCGCCTATGTCGTCGTCGCGTCGAAGGGCGAGCTCGTGAAGAAGGGCGTCGTCGAGCGCGCCGGCCTCGGCGGGAGGTGGACGCAGACGGGCCGCTTCGACCCGGACGTCTTCCGCGAGATCGACGTCACGCGCGAGCTCGACGTTCCGATCCCCGCGCCCGTAAAGAGCGTCCGCGTCGTGTCGGCACAGCCGAAGGAGAGCTACCGGATCACCGCGGCGGGCGACGCGGCGTCGAGGCTCGAAGTGACGGACGCCGCGGCCTTCTGGAGGGGCGAGCGCTATCTCGTCGTGCTGACGGACTGAGGCGCGAGCGTCCCGACTCCGGTCGGCATAGACTTCCGTCAAGTCCTCCGGAATCGCCGAGCCGCACAGGACCCCCGGCCCAAGAGGAGCGCCATGAAAGTCATTTGCCTTTCTGCCCTCGCACTGGGTCTTTTCGTGGAACAGGCCGCGTTCGCGCAGGGAATCCGCGTCGGGACGTTCCACAGGCCCTCCATCGTCGTCGCGTACACGCGATCCCGGCTGAAGGCCGAGACGGTCATGAAGCCGAAGCTCGCGGAGATGCAGGCGGCCAAGGCCGCGAACGACTCGAAGAAGGTCGACGAGCTCAACCAATGGGGCCGCGCGCAGCAGGAGCTCGTGCACGGGCAGCTCGCGGGCGAGCGGCCCATCGACGACATCGTGGAAGCCCTGAAACCCGGGTTCTCGGAAATCGCGTCGCGGGCCGGCGTCGTGCTGATCGCTCCGGACGTGGCCTTCGCAGCGCCCGGGGTCGAGCTCGTGGACGTCACGGACAACGTGCTCGACTGGCTGGAGTCCGACGACGCGACGCGCAAGGTCGTCCGACAGCTGCGGGAGCACCCGGGGCCCGTGCCGCCCTTGCACTGACGGGCACGCGACTCACGAAGAGGCCCGACATCCCATGAAAAAGCCCCGCCGTTCGGCGGGGCGCTTCGTCGGGCTGGTGCGAAAGGGGGGACTCGAACCCCCACAGCCGGTAAGGGCTACAAGGTCCTGAGCCTTGCGCGTCTACCAATTCCGCCACTTTCGCGCGGGCGAGGAGGATAAGCGGCCCGAGCGGGCCCCGTCAACCGACCTAACGCCGGAAGCCGGCCCTCTCGCGCACGGCGACGAAGCCGTCGATGCGGAGCTGGTCCGCCTCGGAGATCTCCGTGAACCGGATCCCGAACGCCGGGTGGAAGTGGTCGAGGTCGTTCGTCCGCCGCACGACTCTTCCCGCGGCTTTGAGGGGCGTGGGATCCTCCGGCAGGAAAAACTCGAACGTCACGGGACGGCCGATCGGGATCGGAGTCTCCATCTCGACGAGAACGCCGTTCGACGAGACGTTCAGCATCTTTCCGAGCCTGAGCGAGCCCTCGCCCGTCACGCGGGCAATCGTGTTCAGCTCGCGGCGGGCCGGAATGAGCGTCAGGCGGCTGACCTTGTCGAGGAGCTCGTCGGCCGGGAACGGCGCGAGCAGGAAGTCGTTGATGCCGGGGACGAGCGCCTCCTCGACGTGCGGGAGGCCGGCCGGGACGACCAGCATCATCGACACGGCGCGCCAGTGCGCCTTCTCGCGCAGCCGGCGGCACGCTCCGACGCCGCCGTCCGGAGGGAAGGCCGAATCGAAGATCACGAGGTCGGGGAGCTTCTCGGGCGCGAGCGCCTCGAGCTCCTCGACGCCCTCGGCGACACGCACGACGTAGCCCGCGAGGGAGAGGGCCGAAGCCGCGCCGCGCAGGAGGCCCGCGGGCGGACCCGCGAGGAGGACCTTCTTCTTCGCGAAGAGGCCCGAGTCGCGCGGGAACGTCCCCGAGTCTCCTCTCACGCCGCCCTCCCCTGCCGCACGACGATCGAGCCGCGGGCGACCTCGGCGCCGGAGGCGTCGGACACCTTTCCGTCGAACTTCACCGAGTCTCCGAACCTTCCCGCGATCGCCACGTCGACGTCGAGGACGTCGCCGGGGACGGCTTCGCGGAGGACCACGAAGTCCGAGATCCCCGCGAGGAATCCCTTCCTCCCGAGGTCCGCGTCGCCGCCTTCCAGGAGCAGTGCCGCCTGCGCGATGAGCTCGCCGTAGAGCGTCGCCGCGAGCGGGCCGCCGCGCGATGCCTGCGCTCCCGCCGAGACGACCGCCCGCACGCGGCCTTCGGCCCGTCCCGGGGACGCGACGACCGCGTCCGCGAAGCGGAACGGAAACTCGTGCGGCAGCGGCTGAAACGTCATGCGGCCTTTGCGCGGATGAAATCGCAGAGGGCGTCGACCGAGGCGAACGCCTTCACGCCGACCTCCTCGTCCTGCACCTTGATTCCGAACTCCTTCTCGACGCCGAGCACGAGCTCGAGGGCGTCGATCGAGTCGAGGCCGAGGCCGCCGTCGGCGTCGCCGAAGAGCGGGGCGTCGTCCTTGATGGAGGCCGGGTCGACGTCCAGCTTGAGCTGCCGGACGATCAGTTCCTTCACGCGTGGCTTCAGATCCTCTGATGACAACGTTCTTCTCCCATGCCGGCGGGGACCGGAATTTCGAGAATATCAGGGTCAGCCGACGAAGCCGCCGTCCACACGGACCGTCTGGCCCGTGAGGTAGGCCGCGCCTTCCGTGCACAGGAACGAGACGAACGGCGCGATGTCCTCCGGCCGCCCGAAACGCTGGACGGGGACGCGCTTGAGGAAGTCCTCGCGGGCCTCCTTCCCGAGAAACGAGATCATCTCGGTCTCGACGAAGCCCGGCGCGACCGCGTTCACCGTGACGCCGAACGGGCCGACCTCGGCCGCGAGCGACTTCGTGAACGCGACGAGGGCGCCCTTGGCCGCCGAGTAGTTCGTCTGGCCCGCGGCGCCCGAGAACGCCGCGAGGGACGAGACGTTCACGATGCGGCCCCACCGGCGCCGGAGCATCCCGCGCACGAACGCCTTCGTCATGCGGTACGTCCCGCCGAGGGCCGTCTCCATCACGAGGCTCCAGTTCGCGTCGGGCATGAGGGCGAAGAGGCCGTTCTTCAGGACGGCCGCGTTGTTCACGAGGACGTCGATCCCCTCGCGCTCCTTGTCGAGACGGTCCGCGAGCGCCGCGATGTCCGCGGCGGACGTCACGTCGCATTTCACGGCTTCCCCGGTTCCGCCCGCGGCCCGGATCGCCCCGGCGGCCTCTTCGGCGCCGGCGGCATCGGCCCGGTACGTGAGGACGACATGGTA
This sequence comes from Thermoanaerobaculia bacterium, assembly GCA_035542215.1. Classification (GTDB taxonomy): domain Bacteria; phylum Acidobacteriota; class Thermoanaerobaculia; order UBA5066; family UBA5066; genus Fen-183. The sequence goes on from DATKLW010000109.1 coordinate 3,334, forward strand.
TCCGTCGGCTGCCAGCCGCTCGCCGATCGCGCGGCCGATGCCGCGCGAGGCGCCGGTCACGACGGCGACCCTCTTCCGCGCGTCGCTCACACGGCCCCCACGGGCCGCGGCCCGGGCGCCGGCGCGACGGTCGCCGCGAAAACGGCGACGTCTTCGGGGCGCTCGAGGGCGGGCCGCGCGACGATCGCGTCGCGCAGCGTCCAGCGGACGAGCCGCGTCAGCACGTCCCCGGGGCCGACTTCGGCGTAGCGGTGGATCCCGAACGCGCTCATCGCCTGAAGGGTAGGCCCGAAGAGAGAGGGACGAGAGATCTGCTTAGAAAGGACATGGGCGGCGTCCTCGGCGCTCTCCACCCGGCGCCCCAGCATCGGGGCGAAGAGGGCCGTCCGCGGCTGCTCCAACGTCACACCACCTTCCAAGAAATTTTGCAGACCGTCGCAAACGGACGAGAGGCTGCGGGAGTGCATCGGGAACCCGATCGGCAGCCTCTCCGCCTTCAGCGCCCGCGGGCGGAGGAGCTCGACGGCCTCCTCGACGAGCTCCGTCTCGCCGGTCAGGACGAACTGCGCCGAGGCGTTCTCCGTCGCGATCGAAAGGCGCGAGGTGTCGGGGCAGACGCCCGCGAGGGCGGCCTCGACGTCCGCGCGCCCGAGGCCGATCACGAAGCCCATCGTGCCCTCGAAGTCCCCGGCGCGCTTGCCGTCCGAGAGGAGCCTCTCGGCCTCGAGGAGGACGTCCAGTGCATCCTCGACGGAAAGGCAGCCGGCGGCGACGAACGCTGCGTACGTCCCGAGGCTGTAGCCGCAGACGCCGTCCGGCACGAGCCCGTGCTCGCGGCGCAGGACCTCGAGAGCGGCAAGCGAGGCCGCGAAGACGCCGACCTGGGCCGGGCGGTCGTCGTGGAGAGAAGGAGAGCCGTCGCCGAAGAAGACTTCGGCGAGGGGAACTCCGGAATGGAGAGAGATGTCTTCGAACAGGGAAGAGATGAAGCCGTAGCGCCGGGCCAGCGCCTCGCCCATCCCGGCCTTCTCGCTCAGCTGGCCGGGGAACAGGGCGCCGAACGTGGCGCCCTCGCCGGAAAGGCGCGCCGCGTTCATGCGGCCTCTCCCCTCTTCACCTTCGAAGGAATCTCCCCGTGCTCTTCGGACATGGCCGAGGAGATCGGCGCGAACGTCCAGCGCGCGAGCCACCGCTGCCAGCGCTCCTCCGTCCGTGTCCGCCCCGCGAAGTGGACGAGGCGCTGGAGGGGCGTCAGGCCCGGCATCGCGGGATGCTCGGGGTCGAACTCCCAGGGGTGCGCGTAGAGGACGGGCGGCACGCCGGCCGCGAGCGACCGCTCGATCGCGGCCTCGATCCGTCTCGCGCGCGTCAGGCGCGCGCAGACGCCGCCGCCCCACAGCGCGCGCCGGCCGAAGAACGTCCCCATGAGCGGCGGGATTTCCAGGATCGGCCCGGAGGCGGTCGCGAGAATCGCCGGCCGCCCGGGGTTCGCCGGGTCGCCGACAGGCGGCGCCGTCGTGAGTGAAGAGTCGATCGTGAAGCCCTCCTCGACGAGGATGGCGAGCGCCGGGTTGTCCGACTTCAGCATCGACCACTCGGGGGCGCGGAAAGCCGTGACCGGCCTGCCGGCGATCTCCTGCAGAGTGCCCCGGCTGCGCCGGACCTCCTCGCGGAACTCCGCGGGAGAAACCTCGAAGACGCGCCGGTGCGTGTCGCCGTGACAGCCGATCTCCTGGCCGGCTTCGACGATCCGCTTCACGAGGGCGGGGTTCTGGCGTGCGACCCAGCCGAGGACGAAGAACGTGGCCTTCGACGGCGTCCCCGCGAGAAGCTCGAGAATGCGTCCGGTCCCGACGTGAACGCGCTTCGTGCGCGCGGCCCACGTCGCGGGGTCCGCGTACGAGGCGTGGCCGCACACGTGGAACCAGTCCTCCACGTCGACGGTCAGGATGGGCGCGGGCATCGGCCGATTATGACGCGTCGGAATCGAGCGTCTTGTACCAGACGGACAGCCACGACGTGATCCACGTGTCGCGGAACGGCCTGTAGTGCGACCGGGCGCCGTAAATCGTCTTCACGGGCACCGCGGCGAAACGCCGCACGCGCGGGGCGGCCTTGATCAGGATTTCGTTCTCGATCGAGTAGCGCTCGGCGTGGAGGCGCAACGCCCGGAGGATGTCCGCCGCGATCACCCGGTAGCCCGACTGGCCGTCCTCCACCGGCAGGCCCGTCATGCGGCCCAGGACCTTGTCGCCGATCGTGTTGGCCCAGTAGTTCTTCGCGGGCATCGCGGCGGTGTCCTTCAGGCGCGAGCCGACGACGAAGTCCGCGCCCGCCCTCGCGGCCTCGAGAAGGGCCGGCAGGTCGGCCGGGTCGTGCTGGCCGTCCGCATCCACGAAGGCGACGTGCGACACGGGCTCCTTCAGGAGAACGGCGAGGCCGTCCCTCAGGGCCGAGCCCTTTCCGCCGTTCGCCGTCCTTGCGATCACCCGGGCGCCGGCCGCGCGGGCCGCGTCGGCCGTGCCGTCTCCGCTGCCGTCGTCCACGACGAGGACGCCCGGGATCACCCTCTTCAATCCCTCGACGACGCCTCCGACGGTCGCGGCGCAACGAAACGCGGGCACGAGCGCAGCGGGACGGAAATCTCCGGAAATATCGTCGGACATCGCGTTAGGGGATTGACGGGAACGCCCTGTTTGTGAAAAGTATCACGAGCGACGAATGGGCAGCCCGCTGGCCTTCCTCCCGATCCTGATGATGCTCGTGGGCGCCATGGGCGTCGGAGCCCTGCTTCTCGGGCTGAACTACGTCCTCGGCCGGAAGGTCTGGACGAAACGCAAGCTCTCCCCTTACGAGAGCGGCATGCCGCTCCTCGACGACAGCCACAAACGCATCAGCGTGAAGTTCTTCATCGTCGCGATGATCTTCATCCTGTTCGACGTGGAAGCGGCGTTCCTCTATCCGTGGGCGGTCGTCTTCCGCGAGGGCGGGCTGGCCGTCTTCGTCGAGATGCTCGTCTTCGTCGTCGTGCTGTTCCTCGGCTTCGGCTACCTCTGGAAGAAGGGCGCCTTCGATTGGAAATGATGTGAGCGGCGGAGCGAACGTCCCGGTGGCCGAACAGGCCGGCAACCCGCGCGCGGGAGAGCACGGCGCCCTGTCCTGCGGCAAGCCGCTCTCCTTCTCGAGGGAGACGCGCGCCGAGCTCGACCGCCTCCTGACTCGCTATCCGACGAAGCAGGCGGCTCTCCTTCCCGCGCTGTGGCTCGCCCAGAGGGAATGGGGCTGGATCTCGCGCGAGGCCGTCGATCACGTCGCGTCGCTCCTCGATCTCTCGTCGGCGTTCGTGTGGGGCGTCGTGACGTTCTACACGATGTACAACCGCGCGCCCGTCGGCAAGCACCTCATCCAGGTCTGCACGTCCATCTCGTGCCACCTGAACGGCGCCGAAGAGGTCTTTCACGAGTGCAAGAAGAGGCTCGGTGGCCTCGAGACCGGCGAGACGTCGAAGGACGGGAAGTACACGGTCATCGAGGTCGAATGCCTCGCGCAGTGCGACAAAGCGCCCGCCGTGATGGTCAACGACGACGACTACGCCGTGATCACGAAAGACAACCTCGACGCGTTCCTGAAGGGCCTGGGCTGAGGCATGAGCGGCCTCGACACGATCCCCCCGGTGCTCCTCGCCCGCCTCGGAAAGGCGGACCCGCGCGCGCTCGACGGCTACGTCGCCGACGGCGGTTACGCGTCCTGGAAGAAGGTCCTCGCGGGCGCGAAAACCGGCGAGTGGACGCCCGCGAAGCTGACGGACATGGTCAAGGCCTCGGGCCTCCGCGGGCGGGGCGGCGCCGGCTTCCCGTGCGGCCTGAAGTGGACGTTCGTCCCCGCGAAGGACAAGCGCGGCGACAAGCCCGTCTACCTCCTCTGCAACGCCGACGAGTCCGAGCCCGGCACGTTCAAGGACCGACTCCTCATCGAGCAGGACCCGCACCAGATCCTCGAGGGGATGATGCTCGCGAGCTTCGCCCTCGAGGTGAAGCATGCGTACGTCTACATCCGCGGCGAGATGGTCCACGGCGCGGAGATCCTGAACGCGGCCGTCGCCGAGGCCCACGCGAAGGGCTTCCTCGGGACCGACATCCTCGGTTCCGGCGTCGACCTCACGATCACGATCCACCGCGGCGCGGGCGCGTACATCTGCGGCGAGGAGACGGCGCTCATCGAGAGCCTCGAGGGCAAGCGCGGCCACCCGCGCATCAAGCCGCCCTTCCCCGCCGTGTCCGGCGTCTGGGGCAGCCCGACCGTCGTGAACAACGTCGAGACGCTCTGCTGCGTCAAGCACATCGTCGACCGCGGCGCCGACTGGTTCAAGGGCGTCGGGCGCAACGAGAAGAACACCGGGCCGAAGCTCTACGCGGTCTCCGGCCACGTCGAGAAGCCCGGCGTCTACGAAGCCCCGATCGGAATCCCGTGGGAGCAGCTCCTCGCGATGGCGGGCGGCGTGCGCGGCGGCCGAAAGCTCAAGGCCGTCATCCCCGGCGGCTCGTCGGCGCCGATCCTCACGGCCGCCGAGATCGCGGGCATCCCGATGGACTTCGACGGGATCGCGGCCGCGAAGTCGATGTTCGGATCGGCCGCCATCATCGTGATGGACGAGACCACGGACATCCCGAAGGCCGTCACGAACATCGCGAAGTTCTACGCGCACGAGTCCTGCGGCCAGTGCACGCCCTGCCGCGAGGGCACGCCCTGGCTCCTCAAGATGCTCCGGCGCATCGTGAACGGCGAGGGGAAGAAGACCGACCTCGACCTCCTCCTCCAGATCTCGAACCAGATGGGCAACGGCATGACGATCTGCGTGTTCGCCGACGCCGCGATCGCGCCGGTCATCTCCGGCATCACGAAGTTCCGCGGGGAGTTCGAGGCGTACATCGAGAAATCGAAGAACAAGACGTTCGACCAGGAAGCTCCGGGCGACTTGACGAATGCCATCGCAAACCGACAGGCAGCAGGAATTCACTCTTAGAATGAGTAAGAGCGCTTTCTCCTCCTCTTCCCTTTCTAAGAAATCTCCGTCTTCGTGCTCTTCGGACGCAGCATGGCGAAAGTAACCGTCGACGGCCGCGAGGTCGAAGTCCCCGCTTCCGCGAACGCGCTCGAGGCGTGCCGTGCCGCGGGCGTGGACGTCCCGCACTTCTGCTACCACCCGGCCCTCTCGATCGTCGGCCAGTGCCGCATGTGCATGGTCGAGGTCGAGGGCGTCCCGAAGATCCAGGCGTCGTGCACGGTCCCGGTTCGCGACGGCATGGTCATCAAGGCCAACACGGAGAAGGCTCTCGCGGCGCGCAACGCGACGATGGAGTTCCTCCTCATCAACCACCCGCTGGACTGCCCGATCTGCGACCAGGCCGGCGAGTGCAAGCTGCAGGACAACGCGGTCGCCGGCGGCCTTCCGGTCTCCCGCACGTCCGAGCCGCGCCGCCAGTTCCCCGGCTACGACCGGACGGAGATCGGCCCGCACGTGATCGCGGACATGACGCGCTGCATCCAGTGCACGCGCTGCATCCGCTTCTGCGAGGAGATCGCCGAGACCTCCGAGTTGACGTTCATCGAGCGGGGGGGGCACACGATCGTCTGGACGCACGAGGGCAAGCCGCTCGACAACGACCTCTCGGCCTGCGCGGCGGACGTCTGCCCCGTCGGCGCCCTCACGACGAAGGAATTCCGGTTCCGCAAGCGCGTCTGGTGGCTCGACAAGACCCGCTCGATCTGCGACGGCTGCGAGATCGGCTGCAGCCTCTCGATCGAGCACCGCGACGGCGTCGTCTACCGGTACACGCCGCGCGTCCAGCCCGCCGTGAACGACTACTGGCTCTGCGACTACGGCCGCTTCCGGGCCGAGGACCTCAACGCGCGCGACTTCACGAGGCCGGAGATCCGCGTCGCGGGCGGCGCCGCGCAGCGCCGCCAGACGAACTGGGGCGAAGCGCTCGACGCGGTGAAGGTCGCGATCGAGAAGGCGAAGGAAGCCTCTGCAGCCGGCGCCTCCGGCGCCGGCCGGGGGATTTCTTCGAATGTGCTGGTCATCGGGTCGGCCAACCTCACGACCGAGGAAGCCTGGCTTCTCGCGACGCTCTGCAAAGATTCTTTGAAGGTGAATGCGCCCGAGTTTGCCGTGGACGAGGGGCCCAGGCGCCGCATCCGGAACAAGAAGGACGGATGGCTGTACGGAACAGAGGCGGCGCCCAACAGCAGGGGCTGCGAGGCAGCCGGCCTCTCGCGCGCCAAGGAAGGCGGGGCGTCCCCCCTGTCCTTGTTACTTTCTAAGAAATCTTCCTCTTTTCCCTCGGTCTCGGTCCTCTACGTCGCGGACGCGCACTTCAGCGAGAAGTGCGACGACCCCGCGTTCGTCGCCGAGCTGCGGAAGGCCTCCGTCCTGATCGTCCACGCCCGCAAGCGCAACGCGCTCACGGACGCCGCGGACATCGTCCTGCCCGTCGCGTCGCTCGCGGGCGTCGAGGGGACGTTCGTGAACGCGAAGGGCCGCGTGCAGCGCGTCGACCTCGCGATCCTCGCGCCCCCCATCGTCCGCACGAACCTCGAGATCTTCCTGCACCTCGGGGCCCGGTACGGCGCCTGCGACACCCAGTGGACCGCGCGCGACGTCTTCGACCGGATGAAGGCGTCCGTCCCCGGCTACGCCGGCCTCGACTGGGACGCGGACGCCGTCGTCGGCAACCCGCCGTCCATCTCCCCCGCCGCCGCCTACGACGCCCTCGGCCTGAACAAGGACGCGGACGTCGAGGTCTTCACCCGCCCGTCCGTCGCGGCGCCGGATCGTAAGCCGTGAGCCCGACGCTTTCGGCCGCCCTCGAGGGTCTCGGCAAGATCGTCTTCATCTGGGGCGTCGTCCTCGCGGCGATGCTTCCGAACCTCATCTGGATGGAGCGCCGGATCGCCGGCCTCATCCAGGACCGACCCGGGCCGAACCGCGTCGGACCGTTCGGCCTCTTCCAGGCGTTCGCGGACGTCCTGAAGATGTTCATGAAGGAGGACGTGGTCCCGATCTACGCGGACCGGCTCCTCCACACGCTCGCGCCGTTCATCCTCCTCGTGCCGTCGCTGGCCGTGGTCGCCGTCGTCCCGTTCGGCTCGAGGATTCCGCTCTTCGGCCGCGAGATCTCCCTCGTCGTCGCGGACGTGAACATCGGGATCCTCTACGTGTTCGCGCTCGCGTCCGTCGGCGTCTACGGCCTCGTCCTCGCGGGCTGGGCCTCGAACAACAAGTTCGCGCTCATGGGCGGCATCCGCTCGTCCGCGCAGGTCATCAGCTACGAGCTCTCGATGGGCCTCGCCGCGATCGCAACGCTCATGGCCGCGGGCTCGCTGCGCCTGACGCGCGTCGTCGAGTACCAGGCGAACGGCACGTTCCTCGGATTCCTCCCGCTCTGGAACTGCTTCACGCAGCCGCTCGGCTGCATCATCTTCATCATCGCGGCGTTCGCCGAGACGAACCGCGTGCCGTTCGACCTGCCGGAAGCCGAGGCCGAGCTCGTCGCGGGCTACCACACGGAGTATTCCGGGTTCCGGTTCGGCGCGTTCTTCATGGCCGAGTACCTGAACCTCGTCGCCTCGTCGATGATGATGACGACGCTCTACTTCGGCGGCTGGTCGTTCCCGTTCCTGCCGCACGCCGGGCTCGCCGGCGGTCTCCTGTCGATCGCCGTCTTCTTCGCGAAGACGATGTGCTTCATCTTCCTCTTCATGTGGGTCCGCTGGACGCTCCCGCGCTTCCGGTTCGACCAGCTCATGGACATCGGCTGGAAGGCCCTCCTGCCGCTCTCGCTCCTCAACCTCCTCTGGACGGGAGCTCTCGTGCTCCTGAAGGTGATCTGATGCCGGCCTTGAGCGGAGAGCTCGTCGTCTTCACGATCGCGTCGATTCTCGCGATCGGATTCGCCCTCGCGATGGTCCTCCAGAAGACGCCCGTGCGGAGCGTCCTTTCGCTCGTCGTGACGTTCTTCGGCCTCGCGATCTTCTCGATCCAGCTCGCGGCCCCGTTCATCGCGGTCCTGCAGGTCTTCGTGTACGCGGGCGCGATCCTCGTCCTCTTCCTCTTCGTCATCATGCTGCTCAACCTGAGCCAGGAAGCGACCGAGGAAGACGCGAGGCCCATCCAGCGGAGGCTCGGGTTCGTCGCGGCGCTCGCCCTCGGCGGCGTCCTCTCCGGCGCAGCGCTCCGCGCGCCGATGCCGAAAGGAGTGGCGCCGGCGATCACGCCCCTTGCCGACGAGATCCCGATGATCGGGCGGCTCCTCTTCTCGGACTACCTCCTCGCGTTCGAGGCCCTGTCGTTCCTCCTCCTCGTGGCCGCCGTAGGCGCGCTGCTCCTCTCCAAGCGGAGGTTCGAATGACCGGCGCCCTGCCCGGCGTCGCCCCCATGGCCGTGCCGCCCGGCGCGTACCTCGTCGTCGGCACGCTGCTTTTCGCGATCGGCCTCGCGGGTACGCTTCTCAAGAGGAACGCCCTCTCGATCTTCCTCTCGATCGAGCTGATGATGAACGCCGTCAATCTCCTGTTCCTCACGTACGCGCGCATGCGCGGCGACATGGCGGGACAGATGATCGTCTTCTTCGTGATCGCGATCGCGGCCGCCGAGGCCTCGGTCGGACTCGCGATCTTCGTCGCGCTCTTCCGCGTCCGCCGCACGGTGGACGTGGACGAGATCGCGCTCCTGAAGTGGTAGGCCGCGCGTGAACCAGTTCTGGCTCATCCCGGTCCTCCCCCTCGCGGGGTTCGTCGTGAACGGCCTCGTCGCCCTGCTCGCGGCGAGCGGCCGGGCGGAGGCCGAGCGCGGACAGGACCAGCCGAAGGCGCGCCTCCCGTACGGCCAGCGCCTGTTCCACGGCGTCGTGGGCGTCGGCTCCGTCGGCCTCGCGGCCGTCCTCTCGTTCGCCGCGCTCGTCCCGTACGTCCTCGAGTCCCTGAAGAGCCCCGAAGGCCTCGCCCCGGTCGTCCAGCACGTCTACACGTGGATGGCGGCGGGCGACTACACCGTCGAGGTCGCGTTCCGCCTCGACGCGCTCTCGGCGCTCATGCTGTCCTTCGTCACGTTCGTCGGGACGCTCATCCACGTCTACAGCGTCGGCTACATGCAGGACGAGGAAGGCTACGGCCGCTACTTCGCGTACCTCAACCTCTTCATGTTCGCGATGCTCACGCTCGTCCTCGCGGACAATCTCCCGCTCCTCTTCGTCGGCTGGGAGGGCGTCGGCCTCTGCTCGTACCTCCTGATCGGCTACTACTACGACAAGGACTTCGCGGTCGCGGCCGGCAAGAAGGCGTTCATCGCGAACCGCGTCGGCGACCTCGGGATGGTGCTCGGGATCTTCGGAATCTTCGCGCTCTTCGGCACGGCCGACTTCTCGTTCGTCGAGCTCGCGAAACGCGCGGCGCTCGCGCCCGGCGCGCACATCTCCGTCTACGCGGTCTGCCTCCTCCTCTTCCTCGGCGCGTGCGGGAAGAGCGCCCAGGTGCCGCTGTACGTCTGGCTCCCGGACGCGATGGCCGGCCCGACTCCCGTCTCGGCCCTCATCCACGCCGCGACGATGGTCACGGCGGGCGTCTACCTCGTCGCGCGCTGCAGCGCCGTCTTCGTCCTCGCGCCCGATGCCCTCACGCTCGTCGCGTGGATCGGCGCGGGCACCGCGATCTTCGCGGCGTCGATCGGCCTCGCGCAGAACGACATCAAGAAGGTCCTCGCGTACTCGACGGTGTCGCAGCTCGGCTACATGTTCCTCGCCTGCGGCGTCGGCGCGTTCTCGGCCGGCATGTTCCACGTCTTCACGCACGCCTTCTTCAAGGCGTGCCTCTTCCTCGGGTCCGGCTCCGTGATCATGTCGATGCACCACGAGCAGGACATGACGAAGATGGGCGGCCTTTCGTCGCGGATCCCCCAGACGTTCCGGACGATGCTCGCCGCGACGCTCGCGATCGCGGGCATCTTCCCGCTCGCGGGCTTCTTCTCCAAGGACGCCATCCTCGGGGCGACGGCGGCGTCGGGTCACTGGGCGCTCTACGCCGTGGGCCTCTTCACGGCCGGCCTGACGGCGTTCTACATGTTCCGGCTCGTGTCGATGACGTTCTTCGGCAAGGCCCGCGGCGACGCCCACGCCCACGAGCACGCTCACGAGAGCCCGGCGACGATGACGGTCCCGCTCTGGATCCTCGCGGCGTTCTCGATCGTCGCGGGCTTCCTCGGCGTCCCGGCCGCGCTCGGCGGCACCGACCGGATCGGGCGATTCCTGGAAGCGTCCGTCGCGCACCCCGAGATCGGCGAGATGTCGCACGGAGTCGAGATCGGCCTCATGCTCGTCTCGCTCGGCGTCGCCGTGACGGGCCTCGTGTGGGCGTGGCGGTGGTACGGACGCGCGGAGGGCCCGCCCGAGGCCGTCTCGGCGCAGGCGAGCGCCTTCTACGCGAGGACCGGCGCCCTCGGCAAGCTCGTCGCGGACAAGTGGAACGTCGACGAAGGCATCGAGGCGCTCGTTCTGTCGCCGTTCCGGAAGATCGGCACGTTCCTCTGGCGCGGCTTCGACTCCCTCGTGATCGACGGCATCGCGAACGCTTCGGCGTTCCTCGTCGAGCTCGCGGGCGACCTCATGCGCTTCTTCACGACCGGCCACGTCCGCAACTACGCGCTCGCGTTCTCGCTCGGCGCGCTCGTCTTCATCCTGTACGTGTGGGTGAGGTAGCGCCATGAACTTCCACCCGCTCGGCGCAGACCTCCTCACGACGCTCGTTTTCCTCCCGGCGGTCGGGGCTCTCTTCCTCGCGCTCCTCCCCGGCGAGTCGAAGGCGGCGGCGAAAGCCGTCGGGATCGTGACGTCGGTCCTCACGTTTGGCGTGAGCGCCGTCATGCTCCGCGGCTTCGACCCGGCCGCACCGGGCATCACCGGGTTCGCGATCGACCGCGCGTGGATCCCCCGGTTCGGCGTGCGCTACCAGCTCGGCGTGGACGGCCTCGCCGTCGCGCTGATCCTCCTCACGACGGTCCTGTCGGTGTCGGTTCTCCTCGTCGCCTGCGGCCAGAAGATCGACAGGCTCAAGGGCTACGTCGCGGCCTTCCTCGTCCTCGAGACCGGGATGCTCGGCAGCCTCGTGGCCCTCGACATGCTCCTGTTCTACGTGTTCTGGGAGGTCATGCTCATCCCGATGTACTTCATCATCGGGATCTGGGGCGGCAAGCGGCGCATCTACGCCACGATGAAGTTTTTCCTGTTCACGATGGCGGGCTCGCTCCTCATGTTCATCGCGATCCTGTACACGGCGAACGTGCACAGCCGGTCGACGGGCATCCAGACCTTCTCCCTCGTGGAATGGGTCCGCGCGGCCTCCTCGGGCGCGTGGGGCCTCGACCCGGGCGCCGAAGCGCTCCTCTTCGGGGCGTTCGCGCTCGCCTTCCTCGTCAAGGTGCCATTGTGGCCGCTCCACACGTGGCTGCCCGATGCACATGTGGAAGCTCCGACAGGAGGGTCGGTCATCCTCGCGGGCGTCCTCCTGAAGCTCGGGACGTACGGCCTCCTGCGCTTCGCGTGGCCCCTCTTCCCGCACGCGGCGGCGCGCTACGGCCCGTTCCTCGCGATCCTCGCGCTGATCGGCATCGTGTACGGCGCGTGGGTCGCCGCGGCCCAGAAGGACATGAAGAAGCTCGTCGCGTACTCCTCGGTGAGCCACCTCGCGCTCGTCGTCCTCGGGATCGTCGCCGGGACGGGCGCCGCGCTCTCCGGAGCGATCTTCCAGATGGTCGGGCACGGACTCACGACGGGTCTTCTCTTCCTCCTCGTCGGCGTTCTCTACGAACGGCGCCACACGCGCGAGATGGCCGACTACGGCGGCGTCGCCGCGCGGGTCCCCGTCACGACGGCGCTCTTCCTGATCGCGACGCTCGGCTCCGTGGGCCTCCCGGGCCTGAACGGCTTCGTCGGGGAGTTCCTGATCCTCGGCGGCGTCTTCCAGGTCAAGATCGCGTGGGCCGCCGTCGCCGCCACCGGGATGATCCTCGGGGCGATCTACCTCCTCACGCTCGTCCAGAAAGTCTTCTGGGGGCCCGAGACGGTCCCCGCGAACCGCGCCCTGACCGACATCAACGGCTGGGAGCTCGCGGGCGCCTTTCCGCTCGTGGCGCTGATCGTCCTCCTCGGCGTCTTCCCCGGACCTCTCCTGAACCTCGTGGACGGCTCCGTGAAGAACCTCCAGAGGCCCGCGGCCGCGGCGACCGCCTCCGCGGCGCCGGCCGCCGGAGCGCCGCGATGACGGGCTTCCTGCACGTGACCGGGGCGGACTTCGCCGCCGTCGCCCCCGAGATGGTTCTTTGCCTTGCGGCGGCGCTGATCCTCCTCCTCGACGCCTTCGCGCGGCCCCTCCGCGCGTTCTTCCCATACGTGGCCCTCCTGTCGCTCGCGATCGCGAACCTCGCGGGGCGCGACACGGCCGGCATCTTCTTCTCCGGCGCGGTCGAGACCACCGGTTTCACGCGCTACATGGAGCTCGTCGCCCTCGGCGCCGTCGCGCTCGCGATCCTCGGCGGCGCGGCGATGCTCGAGCGCGACAAACGAAACCAGGGCGAGTTCTACGCCCTGCTCCTCTTCTCGGCCGCCGGCCTCATCCTGATGGTGCGCGGCGGGGACCTCCTCGTCGTCTTCATCGGCCTCGAGCTGATGTCGCTCTGCCTCTACGTCCTTGCCGCCTGGTATCGCGACCTCTCCGCAGCGACCGAGGCGGGACTGAAGTACTTCCTGATGGGCGCCCTCGCGTCGGCGTTCCTCCTCTACGGCGTCGCGACGATCTACGGGCGCCTCGGAACGACGTCTTTCACGCGTCTGCAGGGCATCGCCTCGGCGCCCGGCCTCGTCGCCTTCGACACGATGCTCGCGGCCGGCATCCTCGCCGTCGTCGCGGGCCTCGCGTTCAAGATCGCGCTCGTCCCGTTCCACGGCTGGGCCCCGGACGTCTATCAGGGCATGACGACGCCCGCCGTCGCCTTCCTCTCGACGGCGCCGAAGGCGGGAGCGGTCCTCGTCCTCGCGCGCGTCCTGCACGCGCTCTTCCCGGCCGGCCTCGGCGACCCGTGGAGGCCGCTCCTCGCGATCCTCGCGGCGCTCTCGATCCTCTTCGGGAACGTCGTCGCCCTCTCCCAGCGCGACCTCAAGCGCATGCTCGCGTACTCGGGCATCGCGCAGATGGGGTACGTCGCGATCGGGCTCGCGACGTTCACGTCGGACGCCCTCGAGGGCGTCTGCGTGTTCCTGGCCGGCTACCTCGTCACGAACGCCGCCGCCTTCCTCGCCCTCGGGGCCCTTTCGTCCGGCGAAACCGAGCCGAAGCTCCTCACGGACCTCTCGGGTCTCGGCCGGCGCCGGCCGCTCGCGGCGACCGTCCTGACGCTCTCGATGATCTCGCTCACGGGCCTTCCGCCGACCGTCGGCTTCATCGGCAAGCTCCTCGTGTTCAGGGCCGCCGTCGACGGAGGCCTCGTGCCGCTCACGATCATCGGCGTCTTCGGCAGCCTCGTCTCCGTGGGGTACTACCTCAGGGTCGTCTACCACCTCTGGATGAAGGACCCGGTCCGCGAGGTTTCGCTCGTGCCGGACGACATCCTCTCCGGTGCGGCGTTCATCCTGACGGCCGCGCTGATGCTCTTCTGGGGCGTTTTCCCGCGCGCCTTGCTCGACGTGGCCCGGCAAGCCGCCTTCGCCCTCACCGGACGCTGAGATGCCCGAAAAGAAGTGGGACCGCCCCGACGGGGTCGCCGCTCCCACGAGCGAGCGCCTGTCGCTCGTTCTGCGCGGGTTGCGCGCCCTCGAGGCGCAGGGCGTCCACACCGTGTCGTCCTTCCAGCTCGCCGAGCGTTTCGGCTTGAACCCGGCGCAAATCCGGAAAGACCTCGCCCAGTTCGGCGAGTTCGGCGTCCGCGGCGTCGGCTACCGCGTCCCGGCGCTGAAGGCGAAGCTCAAGGAGCTCATGGGCCTCGAGCGGACGCGGGCCGTCGTGATCGTCGGCGCCGGGAACCTCGGGCAGGCGCTCGCGGACTCCCGGAACTTCAACGTGGACGGTTTCAAAGTCGCGGCTCTTTACGACATCGACGGCCGCAAGATCGGCGGAAAGTCGCGGACGGGGGTCCCGATCCTCGACCTCGCAACCCTTCCGGACGCTTCCGGCACGCTCAAGGCCGACATCGGCGTCATCGCCGTGCCCGCCGAGGCCGCGCTCGAGGCCGCCCGCATTCTCGCGGGCTCGGGCGTGCCGGCGATCCTCAACTTCGCGCCGATCTCGGTCCCCGCGGCCGACGGCGTTTTCGTGCGCAACGTCGACCTCACGTTCTTCCTCGAGAACCTCTCCTTCCAGCTCGCCGTCCGCCGGCGCTGAAACGCTACTCGGCCCAGAGGACGAGGTTCGTCTCGTTCGGGTGGAGGAGCAGCGGATGCGACGGCCGCACGCGCACCGAGTATCCGCGGCTGTCCTCGGAGGGACGGGCGACCGTCCCCGTCCACGTCGCGGTCCCGTCCAGCCGTCCCTGCGGGACGAGCGGAGTCGAGAAGCCCTCGTCGACGACGCCGTCATGGTCGGGCTCGCCCTCGAACCAGTCGACGGCGAGGTCGCCGGCCTCGAGCGCCCCGAGACGGATCTGCACCTCGACCGTGAAGCCCTCCCCGGGCGCCACGCGCGCGGGGTCCTCGGGAACGGTCGTGACCGAGACGAAGCCGACCTCGTCCCACGCGGACCGGACCCTCTCTTTCCACGCGGCGATCTCCTTCGCCTTCGCGTCGCCGTCCGCCGTCAGCATCGACACACGGTCCGCCGCCGGCGCGTACGCCTGCGAGACGTACTCGCCGAGCATCCGGTCGGAGTGAAAGAGTCGGCCCAGCCTGCACGCGGCCGTCGCCATGCGCGCCGCCCAACCGGACGGCACGTCCCCCGGATTCCCGTTCCGGTCGTAGAACAGCGGGACGATCTCCGACTCGAGGCGCTCGTAGAGGAGGCTCGCCATCTCGTCGTCCGAGCGCCCCTCCGTCGCGTCGCCGATCGTGAAGCCCGCGTCGTCGCGGGGGGCCTCGTCCCACCAGCCGTCGAGGACGGAGAGGTTCAGGACGCCGTTCATCGCCGCCTTCATGCCGGACGTCCCCGAGGCCTCGAACGGTCGCCGCGGGTTGTTCAGCCACACGTCCACGCCCTGCACGAGCCGGCGCGCGAGGCGCATGTCGTAATCCTCGACGAGCACCACCCGGCCGATGAACTCGGGCTGCGCGGCGAATTCCCCGACGCGCCTGAGGAAGTCCTTGCCCGCGTGGTCCCGCGGATGGGCCTTGCCGGCGAAGACCAGCTGTACGGGCCGGTTCGGGTCGGCCAGGATCCGCGCGAGGCGGGCGGAGTCCTGGAAGATGAGCGTCGCGCGCTTGTACGTCGCGAAGCGCCGCGCGAACCCGATCGTGAGGGCCGAGGGATCGAGGAGCTGCCACGCCGCGTCGACCTCGCCGTCAGGCGCGCCCCGGCGCCGCCGCGCGGCCACGGTCCGGAGGCGAACGGTCTCGATGAGCGCCGCCCGGCGGCGCTCGTGGCGGCGCCAGAGCTCGGCGGGGTCCGGGCCGTCGCCCTCGCGGGGGTTCAGGCCTCCGATGTCCTTGGAGGTCCAGGTCGGGCCGTGGACGCCGTTCGTGACCGCTCCGATCGGGATCTCCGAGAGAGGCGCGTCCGGAAAGACGCCGCGCCAGAGCCGGCGCGAGACCTTCGCGTGGAGCTGCGAGACGGCGTTGACGCGTGACGACAGCCGCAGTCCCAGCACGGCCATCGAGAAAAACTCGTTCGGGTCCTCGGGAACCTGCCGGCCGAGGCCGAGCAGCTCCTCGAGGCCGATCCCGTAGTCCTCGACCTGCCCCTCGAAGTACCGCTCCATGACGTTCCGCGGAAAAAGGTCGATCCCGGCGGGAACCGGCGTGTGCGTCGTGAAGACGTTTCCCGCCGTCGCGATTTCCCGTGCCTCGGCGAAGCTGAGCCCGCGTTCGGCGCGGAGCTGCCGGATGCGCTCGAGGCCGAGGAAGGCCGCGTGGCCCTCGTTCGCGTGACGCACGGCGGGCCGGAGGCCCGCGAGTTCGAGGGCGCGCATCCCGCCGATCCCGAGGACGATCTCCTGCCGGATCCGCATGTCGAGGTCGCCGCCATAGAGGCGGTTCGTGATCTCGCGGTCCGCGGGACGGTTCGCCGGAAGGTGCGCGTCGAGCAGGAGGAGCGGCGTCCGCCCGACGCGCACGCGCCGGATCAGGAGGTGGACGTCCCGGTCTCCGATCCTCACCGTGACGATCGGCGAAACGCCCGCGGGCGTCGGGAGCACCTCGACCGGAAGGTCGAGCGGGTCGACGATCGGGTAGCTTTCCTTCTGCCGGGCGTCCGCCGTGAGCGTCTGCCGGAAGAAGCCTTCGCGGTAGAAAATGCCGACGCCCACGAGAGGGACCCCGAGGTCGCTCGAGGATTTCAGGTGGTCGCCCGCGAGGACGCCGAGGCCGCCCGAATAGATCGGCAGCATCTCGGAGAGCCCGAACTCGGCGCAGAAGTACGCGACGCGGCCGCCCCGGTTCGCGAGGGCCGCGATCTCGGGCCGCGACGGAGGCTCGGCGTCCTCGGCCGCGAACGCGGCCGCGGCGGCCTGGACGCGCGCCACGTAGGCCGCGTCCGAGGCGAGCACGGCGAGACGCGCGGGGTCCACCGCGCGCAGGAGGAGGACGGGATTCCCCGAGCGGTGCCACTCGGCGGGGTCCAGCTCGCGGAAGAGCGCACGGGCGTGGGGCCTCCACGTCCATCGCATGTCGCGGGCGAGATCGGAGAGCGGCGCGAGCTCCGGAGGGAGCGTCGGCGCCGCGCGGTAGGTTCCGAGCGGTCTCACGGAGCGCGGAGGATAACCGATCGCGTCAGGGATGCATCGCGCGAACGGTTCTCACTTCGGCGTCCCGCTCGGCGATGTGAGGGTCGTACGCCCGGTAGCTTCCCGCGTCCGGCACGCCGCGGTATTCGGTGTCGCAGCGGTAGCAGATCACGACGGGCGGCACTCGGCGCGCGAGGGCGAAATCAATCGCGGCGAACGCCAGGAGGACCGGAACGAGCCAGATTCCGCCGAACTTCCACGCCGCCAGGAGCGCGAGCGCCGCGCCGAGAGCCAGGATCGCGCAGCCGAGCCGCTGGTCGAAGTCCTTCTGGACGTAGAAAGCCGTCGACCTGCAGCGCGAGCACGAATCGACCCTCTCGCCCGAGACGACGGCCGGAGAGTGAGAGAAGGCGATGGGAGATTTCTTCGAAGGTGAAGAGCAGCTGACCTCGCCGGCGGCCTGCGTCGAGGGAGGCGGGAGCTCGATGCGCTCCATGCAGTCGGAGCAATAGACGGCGATGCGCACAGTCGGGAGAATAGAAGACGCGCGGCTCCTTGCCCTATTACCTTCTGAGAAAATCTTCTCCTCGGCCCTCACCCGAGGCACTACGATTGGGGCGAAGGATGCCTCGCCCCCCGGATCGCAACGCGCTCACGATTCTCGCCGCCGCGCACGCAGTCAACGACGCCTACCAGAGCGCGGTGCCGGCGCTGCTGCCGTTTCTCGTCGCCGAGCGCGGGCTGACGTACGCCGCAGCCGGCGGTCTCGTGCTCGCCGGGTCCGCGGTGTCGTCCTTCCTCCAGCCGCTGCTCGGCGCCGCGTCCGACCGGCGCGCGCTCCCGTTCCTGATGCCCCTCGGGATCCTCCTCGCGGGCGCCGGCATCGCGGCGGCAACCCTCGCCCCCGGCTATGCGCTCACGGCGGCCGCCGTCCTCGTCTCGGGCGCCGGAGTCGCCGTTTTCCACCCGGAGGCGGCGCGCCACGCGAACTACGCCTCGGGGGAGAAGCGCGCGACCGGAATGAGCATCTTCTCCGTCGGCGGAAACCTCGGGATCGCGCTGGGCCCCGCCGCCGTCACGGTCCTCGCTTCGGCGGGCGGCGTTCGCGGGGTGGCGTGGATGGCGGTGCCCGCGGTTCTCGCCGCCGTTCTCCTCACGCGCGAGCTGCCCCGCCTCGCCGCGTTCCGCCCTCAGGCCGAGGCGGTCCTTGCGGCCTCCCCGGCTCCCGCCCGCTGGGGCGCGTTCCTCTCCCTCTCGACGATCATCACGATCCGCTCGATGATGTCGTTCGGCCTCACGGCTTTCATCCCGCTCTGGCTCGTGAGCGCGCGCGGCGTTCCGCGCTCTCGCGCCGCCCTCGCCCTCACCGTCATGCTTCTCGCCGGAGCCGGCGCCACGCTCGTGGGCGGGCGCCTCGCGGACCGCTTCGGGCGCCGCCGCGTCCTCGTCGGCTCGCTGCTGCCGCTCGCGCCCCTCATCGCCCTCACGCTCGCAACGAGGGGCCCGGCCGTCCTCGTCCCGCTCGCGCTCACCGGCGCCTTCTCGATCGCGAGTTACAGCGTCGGAGTCGTCATGGGCCAGGAGTACCTCCCGGGACGGGAGGGCATCGCGGGGGGCGTCACGATGGGCCTCGCAATCGGGCTCGGCGGCGCCGGCGTGCCGCTCCTCGGTCTCGTCGCGGACCACTGGGGCGTCGCATCGGTCTTCGGCCCGATCGCCGCCCTGCCCTTGATCGCGGCGGTCCTGGCCCTCACGCTGCCCGGCAGGCCCCTTTTCAGACGGGCAGTCCCGACCGCAGCGTGAGGTATCCGGCGAGGAGCTCGCCGACGAGGACGAAGACGACCGCGACGTAGAGAAGTCCGGTCGCCGCCTGGTTGGACTTCATCCGCGCCGTCTTCACGACGAACGGCGCGAGGACGAGCGGCGCCGCGAGGCCCCAGAGGACCCGCGAGCCGAAAAAGAACCCGTCGCGCATCGGGTCCACGAGGTCGGCGAGGGCGTCGCCCGCCGGGCCGTGCGACGTCCGCGCGAGCCAGCCGAGGGCGACGAGCGCGAGGACGGTCCGCGCGAGCGCGAGGAGGGCGAACGCCTCCGCCGCGCTGACGAGGAGGCCGAACGGCAGCGACTTCGAGACGAGGTACCAGTGGCCGAGGTTCATCGCCCAGATCACGCCGCCGAAGAGCAGAGCGCCGAGAACGAGCCCCGCGGCGAGCCACCCCGCGCCGAGCGCCGGGCGCGAGGCGAACGGCTCGACGCCGGTGCGGGAGATCAACAGCGTGAACGAGGAGAAGGCCGAGAGAAGAAAGAAGATTTTCTTGGAACGTAATAGGGCAGGAGGGGCGGCGACGCGCGCGACGAGGGTCGCGGCGACCGCGCCGCCGACAGCCAGAGCGAGAAGAAACTCCGGCGTCAGCAGCGACTCGAGGCCGCCACCCGGAACCCTGCCCGCGGCAGAGGCGCCTCGCTCACTCCACTTTCTAAGAAGAAAACCACCCTGCCCCGAGACGAGCCACGCCAATGAAAGGCAGGCGGCGGCAATGCCTCCGTGCAAAGCAAAGAACCCGCCCGACAGGTCGCGGCTCGGCGTCAGCAGCGTGAAGACGAGGACGCCCGCGGCCAGCTGCAGGAGGACGAGCGCGAGGACGTCGGCGAGCACCGGCGGAGTGTAGCCGGTGCCGCGGCTCAGGCCGGAGTCGAGGGGATCGCGGACGGCTCGTTCAGCGCGCCCTCGAGGGCCTCGCGCTTGGCGCGGGCGACGAGCTCGGCGCGGCTCGAGTCGTTGGGGCGGTCGTCGGAGATGCGGCCGTCCCGGATCCGGATGATCCGGCGGGCATGCGCCGCGATGTCCTCCTCGTGCGTGACGAGGATGATCGCGTTGCCCTGGTCGTTCAGCTCGCGGAAGAGCCGCATGATGTCCTCGCCCGTCGCCGAGTCGAGGTTGCCCGTCGGCTCGTCCGCGAGGAGGAGCGACGGCCCCGTGACGAGCGCCCGCGCGATCGCGACGCGCTGGCGCTGGCCGCCCGAGAGCTCGTTCGGGTTGTGGTGCGCGCGATCGGAGAGGCCGACGCGCTCGAGAGCCTTTTCGGCCCGTTCGCGCCGCTCCTTTCTCGGGAGGCCGGAGTAGACGAGCGGCAGCTCGACCTGGGCGAGCGCGCTCGTGCGCGCGAGCAGGTTGAACGTCTGGAACACAAAACCGATCTCACGGTTGCGGATGCGCGCGAGGTCGTCGTCCGTCATGGACTGCACCTGCGTGCCGTTCAGCAGGTACTCGCCGCCCGTCGGCGTGTCGAGGCAGCCGATGAGGTTCATGAGCGTCGACTTGCCGGAGCCGGACGGCCCCATGATCGCGACGTACTCGCCGCGGTCGATCGAGAACGTGACGCCCCGGAGCGCACGGACTTTTTCCTCGCCCACGGAGTACGTCTTCTCGAGGTCGCGCATTTCGATGAGCATCGGCTTCAGCCTCGCATCGCCGCGCCCGCGACCTTGATGCCGGTGAAGATCGCCCACACGAGAACGGGCACGACGACGGCGGCGTATTTCGGAAGGCCCGGGACTCGACGCATCCCGATGACGGCCAACGTCATCGCGGCGAGCATGAACAGCTCGATGGACGAAGCGAACGCGACGAGAGCGTGGCCCGCGTTTTCGGGTAACGCGCTCGCGAGACTCGAGCTCACGACGTCCCAGATCCGCTGAAGGTTGACGGAGCCGTCTTCCTTCGAAAGGAAGATCGGGAGGCCGATGAGGCCGCCCACGACGTTCGCGAGGTTTGCATGACAGACGATCGCCATCAGGCTGGAAAAACCGGACTCTCCGCCGAACGACTTCGAACCGCCCCAGAAGAGGAGCGCAACCAGGAAAGGCGTCAGGACGACGAGGAGGGGGCCCGCGATCATCGTCGTCGTCTTCATCATGGACACGATCCGCGGAGCCGCGGAGGCCGGTATGGGCCGGCCTGAAGAGGCACGCTGGGCGATGACGTCCTGCGCGGCGCCTTCCCAGTCGAGCTTCGGGCTCACGAGGGCGCTTGACCCGATCCCGACGACGGCCCAAAGCAGGAGCGGCAGCCACCACGTCGGCCGCTGGACGAGCCGCCCGAAGGTGGCGGACGGTTTCGTGAAGATGCCGACGACGGCCTCGACGGCGCCGATGGCGGGTGCGGGGGACGATGCGGCCTCGGGAGCGGCCGGGGCCGCATCGGTCACTTGACCGCCCCTTCCTCGGCCGGCGCCGCCTCGAGGGTGATCGGCAGTCCGGTCAGGACGATGTTCCGGTCGGGCAGGAGGTCGCCGATCGCCTGGTGCCAGCCCGTGAGGTCCTTCAGGTACGTCGCGATGGCCTGCAGCTCGGCCGTGACGGCGGTCGTGAGGTCGTTCGCGACGCTCGCGACCTGGAACGTCGTCGACATCCCGTTCGAGTACTTCTTCTTCTCGGCGTCGAGGTTCCGCTCCGCGAGCTCCCGCGCCTTGTTCGCGGCGAGCATGCTGCGGAACCCGATGTCGACCGCACGGCCCGCCGCCCGGACCTGGACGTTGAGGTTCGCCTTCGCGATCGCGAGGTTCGTGCGCGCGAGCTCGAGGTCGGTGTCGGCAATCGCGACATTGCCCTTCGCGACGCGGTTCCCGATCGGGATGGCGAACACGAGACCGACGTTCCACGCGGGATAGTCGTTGTGCGCGATTTGCGTCAGCGCGGACGAGTAGGAGAGGTCGGTCCCCGGATCGCCCGGGTTTAGGCCCGGGAGCGAACCGTTCGCTCCGAGCCCGGCGAGTCCATAGCCTGCGGAAAGGTCGAGACGCGGCTTGAGCTGGTTCCGCTGGTAGATGTCCGTGACCTTCTTCGTCTCGATGTTCAGGATCGCCTGCTTGATCTCCGGGCGCGTCTTCAGGGCCATCTCGAAGCCCTCGTTCACGTCCGCCCTGTAGGGCTTGACGAGCGACTCCCGCGTCGGCCGGTCCGTCGGGATGATCGGGCGGTTCCAGTCCGGGATGGACTGGACGTTCAGGAGGCGGCGCAGGCGGTCTTGCGCGTCGCCGATGAGACCCTCGGCCGTGATGATGTCCTGCTCGCGCTGCGCGATCGTGACCTCGGTCTGGACGATGTCGATCGGCGCGGCCGCGCCGACGTCGATCTTGATCTGCGTGATCCGGTTGAGGTCCTTCGCGATCGTGAGCGCTTCCTGCTTGGCTTTGAGATTCTCGACCGCGTAGACGAGGTCCCAGTACGCGCTGTCCGCGGTCTGGATCGCGGTCTGGACGGCGATCACGAACTGATAGGCGTTCGTGTCCCGACCGAGGCGCGCCTGGACGATGAAGCGGTCGTTCACCGCGCGACCGAAGTTGCGGAGCAGCGGCTGCGTGACGCCCAGCGAGAGGTTGCTCGAGTACGTCGGGTTCAGGAGCGTGCCGGCCCCGATGATGTCGCTGCGCGTGTTCGTCCAGCCGAGGTTGTATGTCGTTCCGTACGGCAGCAGCCCGGTCAGGTAGGGGTTCCCGTACGCGGTCTTCGTCTCGGAGGCCTGGTAGATCGAGCTCCGCGGCGTCTGAGCGTCCTTCAGGCCGAGGTCCACCTCGAACGCCGGGTCGTAGATGCCCCGCGCCGAGAGAATTCCGAAGCGCGATTCCTCGAGGTTGTAGGCCGCAACGTCGAGGTCGAGCACGTTCTGGAGCGTGAGCTCGACCACCTGCTTGAGCGACAGCTCGATGTTCTCCCCCGGCGGGAGCGGGATCGCCTTGCGGGACTTGGACGCGACGGGCACCGAAACGGTGTCGTCCGCGAGGACCGGGCCCGCGGTCAGGATCAGAGCGAGGACTGCTGCGGCCGCCCGCCGTCCGGCATGCCCGAAGCCGCCGGGGTTCTGCTCACGAATCACGAAAACCTCCTCAAACCGAAAGCCGATGATAGAGGACGGGCACCGTTCCACAGTACGTCAACGGGACGGAAAGGTTTCCGCCAGACGGGTTTCGTCAACTTCCGAGCGGGGCGTGGCACGCCACCGAGCGACCCTCCGCTGCCGCGTGAGGGAGGAGCTTCGGGACCTCCTCGGAGCACACGGGACGGGCCGACGGGCAGCGGGGGTGGAAGGGGCAACCCGGAGGCGGCGACGCGGGAGACGGCGGCTCGCCGGGCGCCCGCAGCGGAGCGGCGGCGTCGCCGGGATGGCGGCGCGGCTGAGAGGCGAGGAGCAGCGCCGTGTAGGGGTGCCGAGGCGACGTGAAGAGGGCGTCCGTGGGCGCCTCCTCGACGATTCGCCCGAGGTACATGACCGCGGTCCTGTCGGCGATCCATCGGACGACGGACAGGTCGTGGCCGATGAAGAGATACGCCGGGCGCGACGGAGTGTCGCGCTGAAGGTCGAGGAGCAGGTTGAGAACCTGCGCACGGACCGAGACGTCGAGGGACGACACGGGCTCGTCGAGAACGACGAGACGCGGCTCCGTCGCGAGAGCGCGCGCGATCGCGATCCGCTGTCTCTGGCCTCCCGAGAACTCGTGTGGCTTCCTTCCGAGCGCCGACGCGGGCAGTCCGACCGCGGCGAGGAGCCGGACGACGCGCTCCCGCCGTTCGACGCGCGAACCGAGCCGATGGATGACGAGCGGCTCCCCCACGATGTCGGCGATCGACTGACGCGGGTCGAGGGATGTCGCGGGGTCCTGGAAGACGACTCCCATTTCGCGCCGCCGCGCGTTCAGCTCGTGAAGGCCGAGGGCCATCCAGTCGGTCCCGCCGAAGAGGACCGTGCCCCGGTCCGCCGCGAGGAGCCTCAGGACCAGGCGCGCGGTCGTGCTCTTGCCGGATCCCGACTCCCCGACGAGCGCGAGCGTCTTCGCCGCGGGCAGGTCGAACGCGACGCCGTTCACCGCCGCGATGCGGACGGGGGGCGTGAGGAGGCCGCCGCGCCGCACGAACGCCTTGTGAAGGTCGCGGACGGAGAGCAGCGGCTCGTCCACCTCCCAGCGGGCGAGAGCGCTCACCGCCGCGGCTCCGTGGGCGCGTCCACGAGGAAACACGCCGACTCCGACGATCCGCCGGCCGGAAGGAGCGTCGGGCGCGCCGCGCGGCATCGGCCGAACGCCTCCGGGCAGCGCGGCTCGAACGCGCATCCGCGAGGGCGCAGCCCGGGCTCCGGCACCGTCCCCGCGAGCGCTGTGAGGCGCCGGCCCCGGCCCGCCTCGCCGGCGGCGGGCCGCGATGCGAGGAGACCGCGCGTGTACGGATGTGCGGGCCGGTCGAACAGGTCCCCGACGGATGCGCTCTCGACGATCTCGCCCGCATACATCACGAGGGCGCGGTCGGCCGCCTCGGCGACGACGCCGAGGTCGTGCGTGACGAGGAGGATCGCGAGGGAGAGCTCCCGGCGGAGCTCGAGGAGGAGCTGGAGGATCTGGGCCTGGATCGTGACGTCGAGCGCCGTCGTCGGCTCGTCCGCCACGAGGAGTCGAGGCCCTCCCGCGAGGGCGAGGGCGAGCATCGCGCGCTGGCGCATGCCGCCCGACATCGCGTGCGGAAAGGCGTCCATCTGGCGCGCGGGGTCCGGCAGCGCGACGCGCCCGAGCCAGCGCACGGCTTCCGCCTTCGCCTCGGACCGCGAGAGGCCGCGGTGCCGGCGGAGGACGCCGACGAGCTCCGAGCCGACCGTGCGCACGGGATCGAGGGCGCTCCCGGGCTCCTGGAAGACGAGACCGATCCCGCCGCCCCGCACTTTTTCCTTCTCGAGCGGCGGGAGCGAGCGCACGTCGCGCCCTTCGAAGAACACTTCCCCGGACGCGATCCGGACTGGAGGGGGCACGAGGTCGAGGAGGGCGAGGCCCGTGAGGCTCTTGCCGCACCCGGACTCACCGACGAGGGCGACGATCTCGCCTGGCGCGACGTCGAAGGAGATGCCGTCGACGACGGCGGCCTGCTCGCCGGTCGGGCCCGGCACCGCGATCGTGAGCGCCCGGACGGAGAGGAGGGGCGAATCGGCAGGGGCCGGCAGCGCGCTCACGCCGGCGAGAGCTCGCGCAGACGCTCGCCGACGTCCCGGAACGACGCGTTCGCGCCGTAGATCTCGAGGAATGTCTTGTAGGCGTTGTCGCGGTCCCCGAGGCCCGCGTAGACGCTCGCGAGGTCGTACTGGAGCCCGAGGCGGTCGTCGTCGCGGATGTTCGGGGCCTCGAGACCCTTCTTGTACCACTTGATCGCGAGCTGGGGCATTCCCTTCTCGAGGAAGCAGAGACCGAGCATCGAACAGCACTCCACGGCGTACTGCGGACTCTTGGACGCGCGCTGGAACTCGCTGATGGCCTCGTCCGTGAGCGACATCTCCTTGTAGGCGATCCCGAGGTTGTAGTGCGTTTCGTAGTCCTCGGGCGAGAGCTGCTGCTCGACGCCCTTCTTGAACTCCCGGAAGATCTCCTCGAGCGGGATCTCCCGTCCAGACGCGTCCACGGACGCTTCCGGCGGGGCCGATTCCTGCCGCATCTCGGACTGGAGCTCGCCCGCGAAGTTGAAGAACTCCTGCTCGTCGGAGAAGAGCGAGGACTCGTCTGCGAGCACCCCGGACCCCGCGGGAGGCTCGGGCGTCTCCGGCGGGGCCGGCTCTTCCGCGCCCTTCGCCATCTGATCCGTGAGGGCACGGCCGAGCTCCGCGTCCAGGACCGACTCGAAGTCCTCCGACAGGATGTCCGAGAGAGCGGGCCTCGCGTCCTCGCCCGGCCCGCCGTCGAGGCGCGCCCGGCGCCGTGCGATCTGCGGGTGGCCGGGAAACTTCCGCTCGAGCGCCTGGAGGCGCTCGGAGGCGTCGACGACCATCCCCTGCTCGAGGCAGAAGTCGATCTCCAGGAGCTCCTCCGCGGACGGCTCTTCGGCGGCCGCCGACGGGACCGGGGAGGGGGCCGGTTCCTGAGGCGATTCCGGCCGGACTCCGCGCGTACGCGGCTTCGTCCCCGGCGAGCTGCGCTCGGCCTCCGCGGGCTCCCCCATCTCGGCCGACGTCCGCTCGACGAGGAGCGCGTCAATCGCGGCTACGCGATCCTCGCGACCGTCGGAACGGTAGCGGTCCTTGAGCTTCTCGGCTTCCGCGAGCGCGATCTTTCGCCGGCCGCCCTCGAGAGCGAGCTCGAAGACCTTCTCACGCAGCGCGAGCGTGTGCGGCGCGCGCTTCAGGACCGAGCGCAGGTGCTCGATCGCCTTGTCGTAGAGGCCGTACTTCCGGAAAACCTCGGCCTCGCCGAGAGCGCCTTCGACGGCGTCGGACGAAAGGACGATTGCCTGTTCCTCGACCGCGGCCGGCAGAGGCTCCCCTGCGGGCTCCACCGGCGGCACCGGGGCGGCGGGCGCCTCCTCCGGGGACTCGACCTCGACGGCGGGCTCGACCTCGAGCGCTGATTCGACCTCGATCGCGGGTTCGACCTCGACCGCGGGCTCCGCTTCCTCGGCCGGGGGAACGTGGGTCCGGGAAATCTCCGGGAGCGGCTGGGACGCCCCCCAATCGAAGCCGGCCTCGTCCCGCGCTGCAGTTCCGAAGTTCGGCGCGGTGGAGAGCGGCGGCACTTCCGGAAGCTGGTCGAGGGCGCCGAGCGCGGGCGCGGACGGGCGCCGCTTTCCGGACGCGGACCGGTCGAACGCAGGCGTCCCGGGTTGAGAAAGACGGCGCACGGCCGCCGGCACGGGTCCGGTCGAGCCGGGATCGTGAACGAGGTCTCCGTCTTCGAGGTCGAACACGAACTCGCCGGGCGGCTCGGCGGCGACGGACGGGCTGACCTCGAGCGAGGCGGCCGGCGGAACCGCGAGCTCGAGCGGCGGGGCCGCCGGCTTCGAGGCCACAGGCGGCGTCGACTCCTCGAACAAGGGCGGCGGGGCCGACGGGACCTCCGGCGCCGGGCGCCGCCGCGAGGCGCTCGTCTCGATCGACGGCGGCGGCGCGATCACGGGTCGTTCGCGCGACCCGCTGCGTTCGACGCCCCGGCCGAGCGAGGGGTCGAGCTGGGAGAGGCGCGTCCGGAACTCCGCGGAGTCCGGCACCAGCTTCAGGAGCGTGCGCAGGCCTTCAGCCGCGTCGCCGATCCTGTTCTGGCCCTTGTGGAGATCGACGAGCGCGGAGCGCCAGCGCACGACGGCCGCATGGTCGCCGGCCGCCTCCGCCACCTGGACGACCCGTACGAGCACGTCCTCCCTGCCGAGCGAGGACTCCGCGAGAGGGGTGAGGATACCGAGCGCCTTTTTCGCCTCGCCGCGGCGCATCGCCTGGTCCGCGAGGGCGGCCGCCGCTTCGAACGTCAGCGTCGCGACCCCGCCCGCCTGCTGGACGCGCACGGCGAGCTGGAGGACCTCGTCGCTCGACGCCTCGATGGCCTGCGCCTTCGCGAGCCACTCCTGCGCGTCCTTCACGTCGCCGTCCTGCAGCGCGGCCTCGGCGGCGAGGAGGAAAAGCGGGACGGAGCGCGGCGTCGTCTCGAGCGCGCGCTTCACGAAGAGGCGCGCCTCCCGGGCCCGGGACGCTCCGACGAGGAGCGGCACGAACGACCGCAGGACCTCGACGTTGTCCGGCGCCATCTGGAGCGCCTTCTCGTAGACCTGGATCGCCTCGTCGACGGCCCCCCGTTCGCGCAGGAGCGTCGCGACGATCGTGTATTCCTTGAGGGCGTCCGGCTTGCGCCGCGCCTGCGTGAAGAAGTCCGCGAGCTTGACGTGGAGCTGGATATTCTGAGGATCGATCGCCACCATCTTCTGGTAGATCCCGATGGCGCCGATCGCGTTGTCGTTCCGGGCGTGGTAGTCGGCGAGGACCTGGTACTGGCTCTTCGCGTCCGTCGTCAGGCCCTGCTTGGCGTAGAGCTCGGCAAGCCTTTCGTACACGTCGAGGCGCGCGGGGTCGAGGCGATTGATGCGCTTGTAGATCGCGATCCCGCGCAGGAAGAACCCGTCGCGCGCGAAGTGCTCGGCGATCCGCGTCAGGTACGGGATCGCCTCCTCGTTGCGGTTGAGGCGCGTGTAGAGGTCCCCGACCTTGTTGAGGATGTTGATGTCGCCCGGCGTCTCCTCGAGGATCTTGAGGTAGTCCTTGAGCGCCGAGTCGACCTTCCCCTTCTGGAGGCTTTTCTCGGCGGAGGCGAGGAGCGCTTCGCGCTTCGTTCCGGCCATGTGTCAGGCCGCCCGGGGCGCGCCCACGCGGCGGCGCACGAGAACGCGGTCGAAGGTGAGGCGGTGCTCGGGGCTCGGACCGTGGCGCCTCAGCGCCGCGAGGTGCTCGGGCGTTCCGTAGCCGCGGTGGGACGAGAAACCGTAGACCGGAAAGATCGCGCCGAGCTCGTCCATGCGCGCATCGCGCGCGGTCTTGGCGACGATGGACGCGGCCGCGATCGCCCCGACACGGGCGTCGCCCCGGATGTAGGCCCGCTGCGGGACGTCGAGGCCGGGCAGGGCGACGGCGTCGAAGAGGACGAGGTCCGGCGCGGCGCCCTCGCGCGCGAGATTCTCGAGCGCCCGGCGCATCGCGAGGAGAGTCGCGTCGACGATGCCGAGAGCGTCGATCTCGGCGGCCGTGGCCGCCCCGACGGCGGCCCCGGCGGCCGAAGCGCGGATGCGGGCTGCGAGGTCCTCGCGAACCTCGGGAAGCAGGGCTTTGGAGTCGTCGAGTCCGAGGAGCGGCTCGGGGCGCTCGAACGCGACGGCGCCCGCGTACACCGGCCCGGCGAGACAGCCCCGCCCGACCTCGTCGACACCGGCGATCACGCCGTAGCCCTCCACGCGCGCATCTTCTTCGATGCGGAACAGCGCGGAGACACGCTCCCTCTCAGACCCCAGGTCGCATGCATTCCGGCCGGCGCCAGGTCCCATCGTGCCTCGACTGTACCCCGCCCCGGTACGACCCGAGGCGTGGAATGTGGAGCCTAGTTGTCGCGCTTCTCCGCGATACGGGCGGCTTTCCCGCGGCGCTCGCGAAGGTAGTACAGCTTCGCGCGACGGACCTGTCCGTGGCGCTCCACTTCGATGCGCTCCAGGACGGGCGAGTGCACGGGGAACGTGCGCTCCACGCCGACACCCTGAGAGATCTTGCGGACCGTGAAGGTTTCGCGGACGCCTCCGCCCTTGCGTGCGATCACGAGTCCCTGGAAGACCTGGATGCGCTCCTTCTCGCCTTCCTTGACCTTGACGTGCACCTTGACCGTGTCGCCGGGAGCGAACGGGGGAACATCCGACCTGAGTCCGGCCTTCTCGGCCAACAGAAGCTTGTCCGTCATCGCGGAACCTCCAACACGTTACTGACAGGGGAATCAGGCAGGGACACGTACACCCGCACCCCGGAACGTTCACCCGTGACAGAAGATATTACGTGGAACGTGTCTTGGCCGCAACCCTCTCCAGCAGAGCCCTTTCCTCGGGCGAGAGGGCGGCGTTTTCGAGCAGGTCGGGCCGTCTGTCGAGCGTTGCGCGGAGCTGCGTCTCGCGGCGCCAGAGGCGGATCTTCTCGTGATGTCCCGAGAAAAGGACCTCGGGAACGACCCGTCCGCGGAACTCGCGCGGCCGGGAGTAGTGGGGATAGTCGAGGAGGCCGTCCTCGAAGCTGTCGGCGTGCACGCTTTCCGCGTCGCCGACGACGCCCGGTACGTAACGGGAGACGGCCTCCACGATCGCGAGCGCCGCGACCTCCCCGCCCGAAAGAACGAAGTCCCCGAGCGATATCTCCTCGTCGAAGAGGCCGGCCTCACGCGTCCTCTCGTCGATACCCTCGTAGCGGCCGCAGACGAGCGCGACGCGCGGCCGGGCCGCGAGCTCCTTCGCGAGCGCGGCGTCGAAGCGCCGCCCCTGCGGGGACAGGAAGACGACGTGCGGCCCCGGGGCGTCCGCCTCGGCCCTGAGCGCCTCGACGGCCGCGAAGACGGGAGGCGCCGTGAGGACCATGCCGGGTCCGCCCCCGTAGGGCTCGTCGTCGACCTTTCGATGGGTGTCCTCGCTGAACGACCGGAGGTCGACGACGCGAAGGTCGAGGAGACCGGCCTCCACCGCTCGGCCGACGAGCGATTCGCCCCACGGCGAAGCGAAGAACCCGGGAAAAATCGTGACGACGTCGAAACGCACGGGAGGAGCCTAGTCCAGCAGCCCTTCGGGCGGCGCGAGGACGACGCGCCGACCCGCGACGTCGACCGAGACGACGATCGGGCTCGCGAAGGGCACGTCTCGAAGACCGCGGGGCGTCTCCACGACGAGAAGCGGCCGCCCGCCGGCATCGACGAGCTCGGCGACGCGCCCGAGACGGCGGCCTTCTTCGTCGAAGGCGTCCGCCCCTTCGATCTCCCAGTGGTAGACGAAGCCGGGTGGGCGAGGCGCGACGTCCTGCGCGCTCACGCTCAGGTCCGCGTTCCGCAGACTCTCGGCTCCCGCCACGTCCGAAATCTCTTCGAAGGTGAGGAGGAGACGGTCGCGCTGCGGGCGCACGCCCGAGATGCGGCCTTCCCGGATCGGGGCGCCGGCACCCGACAGGCGGACCCGCAGACCTTCGGAGAATCTCCCGGGAAAATCGGTCAACACTTCGACGACCACCTCGCCCTTGAGGCCGTGAGGCTTCACGACTCTCCCGATCACGACGCGGTCTTCCGGCGCGGTCATGCGGCCGCTCCCCCGCTCCATCCGCGCGCCCGCTCGCGGGCGCGCCTCAGGCCGGCTTCGCGATGAGCTTCCGCACGGTCTCCGAGGCGGCGGCGCCCTTCGCGATCCACGCCTTGGCCTTCTCGCGGTCAAGCGTGAGGGTCGGCGGGTTCCTCGTGGGGTCGTAATGGCCCAGCTCCTCGACGATCTTGGCGGTCGGGGTGCGGCGGCCGTCGGAGACGACGATGCGGTAGGCGGGTGCGTTCGTGCCGCCAACGCGGCGCAGACGGATCTTGAGCATGTCTTTCCTTTTCTCTGGCTGTCAGCCGCGCATGCGCGCGGCGCCCTTCATCATCTTCTTCATCGAGAGGTACTGCTTGAGGAGCTGGTTGACCTCGGGGACGCTCGTGCCGGAACCCTTCGCGATGCGCTTCTTGCGGCTCGCGTCCAGGACCTTCGGGTCCTCGCGCTCGGCGGGGGTCATCGAGTCGATCATCGCCTCGAGGCTCTTCGTGGCGTCCTCCGGAATCTCGAGGTTCGCGAGCTGCTTCATGGGCCCGACTTTCGGAAGATGCCCGAGGAGCGAGCCGAGAGAGCCCATCTTCTTGAGCTGCGACATCTGCTCGCGCAGGTCCGTGAGCGTGAACGTGTTCCGCCGCAGTTTCTCCGCCGCGCGGAGCGCTGCGGCCTCGTCCGTCTCGGCGGAGACCTTCTCGATCAGCGTCATGACGTCGCCGAGGCCGAGGAGGCGCGAGGCGGCGCGGTCGGGGTGGAACGGCTCGAGGTCCGCAACCTTCTCGCCGGTTCCCGTGAACTTCAGAGGCTTCCCGACGACCTTCGCGAGCGAAAGCGCGGCGCCGCCGCGCGCGTCGCCGTCCGTTTTCGTGAGGACGACGCCGGTCAGGGGGAGCCTCGCGCCGAACGCCTCCGCCGAGCGCACGGCGTCCTGGCCTGTCATCGCGTCCGCGACGAAGAGAATTTCGTCGGGCTCGGTGGCCTCCCGGATCCGCGCCACTTCGTCCATGAGGACCTCGTCGACGTGGAGTCGGCCCGCCGTATCGACGATCGCGACGTCGTAGCCGAAGAGCTTCGCGTCCTTGACGGCGGCCCGCGCCCGGGCCACCGCGTCGGGCTCGCCTTTCGGGTCGAACGCCATGAGGCTGTTCTCTTTCGCGAGCGTGCGCAGCTGCTCCGTGGCGGCCGGGCGCTGGACGTCCGCGGGCACGAGGAGGACCTGCTTGCCGAAGCTCTTCTTGAGATGCAGGGCGAGCTTGGCGGCCGTGGTCGTCTTGCCCGAGCCCTGCAGCCCGACGAGGAGAATCACCGAGGGCCTTTTCTTGATGGCCAGGGGCGCCTGGTGCCCTCCGAGAATGGAAGCCAGCTCGTCCCGGACGATCTTGATGACCTGCTGGGCGGGGGAAAACGAGGTCAGGACTTCCTGCCCTACGGCCTTCTCCCGGACGGCAGCCGTGAAGTCCTTGACGACGCTCAAGTTGACATCGGCCTCGAGGAGGGCCGTCCGGATCTCCTTGAGCGCCTCGTCGACGTGGAACTCGGTCAGGTGGCCTTCGCCCCGAAGTTCCTTGAAGACACGCTGCAACCGGTTGGAAAGGGACTCGAACATCGCCGGCGGGAGTGTATCAGGCGCCGATTCCAGGCCAAGTTACTGACAGGCTTGACAGATCCTGCGTTTTCCGTATCCTCACAGACGAAGCTCGAGGCGGAATCGTTCCCGTCGAAGTTGGAGTATGCCCTCCCGACGCGCGCTCGCCACGACCTTTTCCACCCGATCAACGAAGACGCCAGAAGGCGCAACGTTCGCAAAGAACGAACCCGCAAGAAAAGGAGAACCCAGATCATGAAGAAGCTCACTTCCGCCCTCGCCCTCGTCGCCCTCGCCACCTCGCTCGTTGCCTGCAGCAAGCCCGAGGAGAAGAAGCCCGAGGTCAAGGCCGAAGCCCCCAAGGTCGTCGAAGAGACGAAGACGACGTCCCCCGCCACGACGTCCGCCCCGGCCGCCACGGCCTCCACGGCCACGACCGCCGCCCCGGCTGCCACGGCCCCGGCCACGGCCGCTCCCGCCACGAAGTAAGCTCCCGCTCCCATCGGAGCACGAGAACGCCCCGGCCTGCCGGGGCGTTTTTCTTTTGCTCCCCGGCCGGAAGCGCGTTCCTTGCGATGATGGGCCGCAGCGTGCCGCGAGCTCTCCTCCTCGACCTCGGGAACGTTCTCGTGCGTTTCGATCACGGGCTGACGCTCGCGCGGCTGGAAGCGGAGACCGGCGTCCCGGCGGCGGCGCTCCGGCCGCACGTCTTCGGGCCGCTCGAGCGGGACTTCGACCTCGGCCGGGTCGGCGCCGCTGAGTTCTTCCGGGCGGTCGAGCGCGCCGCCGGGCTGCCCCGCCTCGCGGACGCCGTCTGGGTCACGGCCTGGCGCGACATCTTCTTCCGCGACGA
>DATKLW010000110.1:0-14090 GCA_035542215.1 Thermoanaerobaculia bacterium
CCCGTTCATCTTCGATCGCTTCCGGCAGGTGGACGGCTCGTCGACGCGGGCGTACCGCGGCATGGGGATCGGCCTCGCCCTCGCGAAGGCCTACGTCGAGCTCCATGGCGGCACGATCGCGGTCGAGAGCCAGGTCGGAAAAGGCACGGCGTTCCGCGTCCGGATCCCGCGGACCGCGTCGACCGGGAACTCCGGGGTCCAGCGCGCCGTGACATAGAATCGCCTTCGTGACGCTTTTCACAAGCGTCTCGGAGAGCCGATGAAGATCACGGGTCCCAGTCTCCCGATCGCGCCGGGGAAGATCGCCCCGCCGATTGCGCCGGGCGTGCCGTCCACGGGCGGCGCCGACTTCCTGACCACGAAACTCGACGTCGCCGTGCAATGGGCGCAGTCGAACTCGCTCTGGCCGATGCCGTTCGGCACGGCGTGCTGTGCGATCGAGTTCATGTCGGTCGTTTCGTCGCACTACGACCTCGCGCGTTTCGGCGCCGAAGTCGTCCGATTCTCGCCGCGCCAGGCGGACCTTCTGATCGTCGCGGGCACGGTCGTCGACAAGCTCGCCCCGGTCCTCAAGAAGATCTACGACCAGATGTCCGAGCCGAAGTGGGTCATCTCGATGGGCGTCTGCGCATGCACGGGCGGCTTCTACCGCGCGTACCACGTCGTGCAGGGTGTCGACGAGATCGTCCCCGTCGACGTCTACGTCGCGGGCTGCCCGCCCACGCCCGAGAACCTCATCCTCGGGATCATGATGCTCCAGAAGAAGATCCAGTCCGGCGAGCTCGCGCGCCACCGCGAGGCCAAGACGTTCGTCCCGATTCGCGTAGGCGAAGACCCCGTGACCGCGATCCCGGCCTACTCGAACGCCGTCATGGCGCACGTGCCGGGCCGCCATGCGCTGCCCGGAATGCCGCCGAGCGCCGAAGACGAGGCCACGCCGGGCGGAAAGCGCGAGATGGACGCCGAGATCGCCGCGGCCCGCGGGAGGGAGAACCCGTGAGCGCGACCATGGCGCCCCCGAAGGGGCTCGAGTTCCTGCCCGTCCTCGAGAAGAACCTCGGCGGCCGCGTCACGGCCCGCGAGGGCCTCGCGGCCGACGTCCCGACGCTCGTCACGGACGCCGCCTCGCTCCACGAGACCGCGCGCTTCCTGCGCGACGACCCCGCGGCCGCCTACGACCTCTTCCTCGACCTCGCGTCCGCGGACCTCTCGCGCCTGCCGGGCGCGCAGGCCCCGAAGACGGGGGAGCGCTTCCAGGCGAACTACATCCTCTATTCGACGAAGCGCAACGCGCACCTGCGCCTCAAGGTGAACCTGCCGGAGAAAGAGCCGTCCGTCCCGACGCTGACGGACGTGTGGCCCGCGGCGAACTGGTTCGAGCGCGAGGCGTGGGACCTCATGGGGATCGACTTCAAGGGGCATCCGAACCAGAAGAGGCTCCTCACGCACGGCGGCTTCGTCGGCCACGCGCTCCGCAAGGACTACGACGCGAAGCAGCGCTGGCTCTGCACCGAGGAGGACCTCCTCCAGACCGAGCTCGCGGCCCAGACGGACGAGCCGTCGGACATGTTCGAGACGACGACCCTGAACTTCGGCCCTTCCCAGCCGGCGACGCACGGGACGCTGCGCATCGTCATGCGCCTCGACGGCGAGACGATCGTCGCGGCCGAGAGCGAGTGCGGGTATCTCCACCGCTGCTTCGAGAAGATGTCCGAGGCGCACACGTACTCGCAGGTGTTCCCGTACACGGACCGGCTGAACTACTGCTCGCCGATGCTGAACAACAACGGCTACGCGCGGGCGATCGAGTCCCTGCTCGGCGTCACGCCGCCCCCGCGCGCGCTCGCCGTCCGGACGATCCTCGGCGAATTCAGCCGCGTCATGGACCACCTCGTGTGCCTCGCCGCGAACCTCGTCGACATCGGCGGCCTCACGAATTTCTGGTACGCGTACCAGCCCCGCGAGGAGATCTACTCCCTCCTCGAGGCCTGCAGCGGCGCGCGGCTCACGGTCTCGTACGGGCGCATCGGCGGCCTCGCGAAAGACGTCCCCGGGAACTTCGTCCCGTGGTGCCGGGAGATCATCAAGGGCACGCGCGAGCGCATCTCCGACGTCGAGACGCTCGTGACGCGCAACAAGATCGTCTGGAACCGTTTCCGGGGCACCGGCGTCGTCACGAAGGAGCAGGCGCTCGCGTGGGGCTTCACGGGGCCGTGCCTGAGGGCCTCGGGCGTCCCGTTCGACCTGCGCAAGGACCAGCCGTACGAGTGGTACGGCGAGGTCGACTTCGACGTGCCGGTCATGACGGAGGGCGACAACTACGCGCGCTACCTCGTGCGCGTCGAGGAGATGAAGCAGTCGCTCCGGATCATCGAGCAGATCCTCGACAAGCTCCCCGGGGGGCCCGTCCGCTCGGACGACTACCGCGTGATCCTCCCTCCGAAGGAGATGGTCTACAACGAGATGGAAGCCCTCATCTACCACTTCAAGCTCGTCTTCGAAGGGGTGAAGGTGCCGCCGGGCGAAATCTACTCCGCGACCGAGGGAGCGAACGGCGAGCTGGGCTTCTCCGTGATCTCCGACGGCAGCGGCTTCCCGTACCGCCTCAAGGTGCGGCCGCCGTGCTTCCCGCTCTTCGCCGCGTTCGAGAAGATCATCAAGGGAGGCATGGTGTCCGACGCCGTCGCGACGCTGGGCCTGCTCAACATCATCGCCGGGGAGCTGGACCGCTGATGGCCGCCAGAGTCGTCACCCTCAAGGTGCCCGAGACCACGTGGGCCGAGAGCATCTACCTCGTCGAGATCGTGAAGGGCCTCGCCCGCACGCTCGGCCACTTCCTGAAGAACCTCACGAACATGAAGGGCCTGCCCACGATCCAGTACCCGGAGATGCTCCGGAAGTACTCGGGCCGTTTCCGCGGGCGCCACATCCTCAAGAAGCGCGAAGACGACACGTTGAAGTGCGTCGCGTGCTACATGTGCGAGACGGCTTGCCCGGCCGAGTGCATCCACATCGAGGCCGGCGAGCACCCGGTCCTCGCATACGAGAAGTACCCGACCGTCTTCGAGATCGACCTCCTGCGCTGCGTCTATTGCGGCTACTGCGTGGACGCGTGCCCGAAGGACGCGATCTGGATGACGCGCGACTACGAGCTCTCGTTCTTCGACCGCAAGAGCGCCGTCCTCGGAATCCCCGAGCTGACCGAGAAGCCGTCCGACACCTCTCAGGGGGGACCGGGCTACGGCTACCGGCCGTACGAGGGCGAGAGCCCGATGAAGAAGGCGGGGCAGTTCGAGCCGTCCGGCCTCCCGCTTCTTCCGGCGCTCCTCGAGCGCGGCGTCGCGATCAACCGCATGCCGCCTCCTCCGCCGAAGCCTCCGGCTCCATCCGCGTCGCCGGCGGCAAAGGGCTGAGCGAGGGACCATGAAGAAGCCCGAGGCCGGCCCCGGCCGGCCGGCGTCGAAGCTCATCTCGGAGAAGATCGCCGGGCTCGGGGACTGGCGCGGGAAAACCCTCGCGCGGATGCGCAAGCTCATCAAGGAAGCCGACGCGGGTGTCGTCGAGGAGTGGAAGTGGATGGGCACTCCCGTCTGGTCGCACGACGGCATCATCTGCACCGGCGAGTCCTACAAGAGTGTCGTGAAGCTCACCTTCGCCAAGGGGGCGTTCCTGCGGGATCCGGCGCGCCTTTTCAACGCGAGCCTCGACGGAAACACCCGCCGCGCGATCGACATCCACGAAGGCGAAGAGGTCGACGCGTCCGCGTCCAAGGCGCTCGTGCGCGAGGCGGCCGAGCTGAACGGCACGGGCAAGCCGAAGCCTCCGAAGAAGCCGAGGCCATGAAGGACTTCTCGGGCGGATGATCAAGCCTCTCCCCGTCACGCTCGAAGGCCACGGCCTCCGGCTGGAGCCGCTGTCTCCGGAGCACGAGGCCGGCCTCGCGGCCGCGGCTTCGGACGGGCGGCTCTGGGAGCTCTGGTTCACGTCCGTCCCCGCGCCGGGCGAGACCGGCAAATACGTCGCGGACGCCCTCGCGGGCCAGCAGGCCGGCCACATGCTGCCGTGGGCCGTCCGCGAGACGGGCTCCGGCGAGATCGTCGGCACGACGCGGTACCACGACATCGCCGCCGCGATCGACCGGGTGGAGATCGGCTGGACGTGGTACGCGGCCCGCTGGCAGAAGACGCGCATAAACACGGTCTGCAAGCTGCTGCTCCTCGCGCACGCGTTCGAAACGCTCGGATGCGCCGTCGTCGGCCTCAGGACCGACAACTTCAACTTCGAAAGCCAGCGGGCCATCTCCGCGCTCGGCGCGAAGAAAGACGGCGTGATCCGGCACCACCAGGCCCGCCGCGACGGAACCGTCCGGGACACCGTGATGTTCAGCATCCTGAAATCGGAGTGGCCCGACGTGAAGCGCCACATCGCCGGCCGGCTCGCGCGGCACGGGGGCGGCTCGGCCCGGTGAACGGCGCGGCGGAATCTCCCGCCGGCGACGCGGAGGCCCTCGGCCGTCCCGTCATCGAATTCCGGCGGCCGCCCGCATTCGCGTTCGTCGCCTTTCTCTCGCGCCACGCGGCGCGGCTCGCGGTCCACCAGAACGGGCTGCTTCTCACGGAAGGCGATCGGCGCGAGAGCGTTCTCTGGGAAGACGTCGTCGACATCGTGCCGACGTTCGCGTCGGAAGCGGACCCGGAGAGCCTCGTCCGGGTGACGATCCGGAGGCGGTCGGGCGGCTCCGTCGTTCTCCGCAACGACTGGCGCCCGCGCCCCGAGTTCCGGGGGCTCATGGTCCGGCTCCTCCGCTGGGCCGAGGACTAGAGGGCTCTCGCAGGCGACCGCCGGCGCGGGTTATCGTCGGCGCCATGGCCGGACGGGACGAGATCCTCACGGAACGCCTGCACCTGCGGCCTTTCCGGGCCGCCGACTTCGAGGCGCACGCGGCGATCTGCGCCGACCCGGAGGTCATGCGCTTCATCCGGGCCGGGGCGCTGTCGCGCTCGGACTCCTGGTGGCAGCTCGCGCGGTACATGGGTCACTGGCAGCTCCGCGGTTTCGGGCTCTGGGCGGTCGTTGAACGCGCGACGGAGCGTCTCGCCGGCCATCTCGGCTTCCTCGAGCCCGAGGGCGGACTCGGGTTCGAGATGGGATGGGCGCTCGCGCGCGACATGTGGGGGAAGGGCTACGCGTTCGAGGGGACGGCGGCGGCGCTCGCGCACGCGTTCACGACGATGGGCCGGGACCACGTCTCGTGCGTGATCCGTCCCGACAACGCGCGCTCGATCCGGCTGGCGGAGCGGCTGGGCGGCCGGCTCGAGCGCGACTTCGAGGAGAATGGAAAGCGCCTCCTCGTGTACGGAATCGTGCGGGACGCCGCTGCGCATGGAAACGGCCACGGGAGGACGTGATGTGCCGGAACATCAGGACGCTCTTCAACTTCGAGCCCCCCGCGACGGAAGCGGAGATCCGCGCCTCGTCGCTCCAGTTCGTGAGGAAGCTGAGCGGATTCAACAAGCCCTCGCAGGCCAACGCGGCGGCGTTCGATCGCGCGGTCGATGACGTCGCCGACGCGGCGCGCCGCCTCGTGACCTCTCTCGTGACGAACGCCGAGCCGCGGGACCGCGACGAGGAGGCGCGCAAGGCGAAGGAACGGAGCGCCGCGCGGTTCGGCCCCGGGGCGCGGGGCGGCTGACCCGACGCGCCTCAGCGAGCGACGGGCTTGTCGCCGATCAGGACGTGCGGCTGGACGTAGCTCGTGAGGCGCGAGACCTCGTCCGTGAGCCCCACGGAGAAGACCTGGGGGCCGGGCCGCACCTTGAGCGTCGCCGAGTATGAGAAGGCCTTCCCCGAGAGCTTCGCGAGATCGCCCTCCGGGACGTCGATCGGGGCGCGCTCCATCACGACCGGGGAGATGCGCCCGTCCGGCGTCGCCGCGACGGCGGTGAAGAGGAGTGCGCCTTTCGCGCGCCCGCCCTGCGGAACGAGCGTGAGCTTGTCGAACGGGACCTTGAACTCGAGCGGGACGAGCCAGGTCTTGCCCGACTTCTTTCCCGCGCCGATGTTGAGCGAGGCCCGCAGGGGGTTGATCGTGTGCGGGATGTGGACGCTGGAAAGGACGCCGTCGGCGACTTTCTCCTCCGGTGTCCGCTCGATGACGGTCTTCCGCGCGCGCGCGATTGCGCCGGGGCGGCGCACCGTGACCCGGATGTTCCGCGGCTCCCCGGGCTTTGCGCCGGGGCTCTCGTAGCCGAGCGAGTAATACGCCGTCCAGTCGGCCTCCATGTCCTTGAGGGCGATCCCGAGGTCATTGCGGCCGGCGAGCAGCTTCCCCCCCGTCTCGTCCGCGAGGACGCCGAACGCCGTGTGCATGTCCTGCTGGCCGATGGATTCGTCCATCCTGCCGAGCCCCGCGGCGTTCTCGGAGGTGAGCATTTCGTCCGTCGTGAGGCCCTCGGCGTCGACGGCGACGAGGGAGATCCCCGCGGCGTTCGCGGCGTGCGTGAGCGTCCGGAACGACGGACCGCGATCCCAGTGCGTGAAGGAGAGGCTGTTCACGTTGGCGCTCTGCGGCAACTGCATCGAGCTGCCGGTCCGCGCCGCGCCGTAGAGGAGATAGTCCCAGAGGTCGCGGCCGGGAATCGGCGTGAACTTCTCCGTGATGACGAAGAGAACCTTGCGTCCGTCGACGCCCGCCACGGCCGAGAAGGAGGCGCGCAGGGCATCGATCGTCGAATCGACCTCGGGAGCCTGCATGTCGCACCAGGCGCGGATGGAGCTGACCGAGTTCTGCAGGAGCGTGGCCCGGGACCTCGCATCCGACGTCGCCGCCGAGTCGATCTCGTTCAGGATCCGGTCGCGCTCGTGCTTGGCGACCTCGCCGAGCGTCTGCTCCTCGCCGATCGAAGCGAGGAGCGAGGTCACGACCGGAACGTTGGTCGTGAACGGGCCGCGGATGCGAAGCGCGCGGTCCCAGGTCACGAACTGGACCTCGACGCTCGGGCCCACGACGGTCGGGAGGTACGAGAGCAGGCTCTTGATCGCCCGGTTCTTGCTCGGCGTGGTCAGGTGCAGCATGTCGAAGAAGACGATGAGGTGGGACCGCGCCGCCTGGGGCGTCGCCGGCTCGAGGGCCGTCGCCGAGGGAGGCGGGGCGGGTGGAGCACCCTCGACCGGGAGCCCCGGCGCGTTGTGGATGAAGGAGAAGTTCGTGAGCGGCTGGACGACGCCGTCCTGGCGGACCTCGAAGTCCGCGGCCGTCAGGTCCGTGACCGGCTGCCCCTTCGAGTCCGTCACGACGACGTCGACGTTCGTGACGGAGACCTCGACCGACTTCGCGAGCGTGGAGTCGGTCGGGGAGGAGGACGCCGGGAGAGCGAGGGCCAGGACGAGCGTGAGCGCGAGGGAGAGAACTCGTCTCATTCGTGCCTCAGGGTACCACCCGTCACCAGACGAGGCGGGCGCCGAGGCGGAGCTGGTACGGGCGGCCCTGCGCGTCGAAAGGCATGAAGCTCCCCGCGGCGCGCGGGCGCGTGTCGTTCGGCTGGACGTTCGGGTCGGGCGGGACGAGCTTGAGGAAGGCCTCGTTCACCTCGATCGCGGCCTTGACGTG
This sequence comes from Thermoanaerobaculia bacterium, assembly GCA_035542215.1. Taxonomy (GTDB): domain Bacteria; phylum Acidobacteriota; class Thermoanaerobaculia; order UBA5066; family UBA5066; genus Fen-183. The sequence goes on from DATKLW010000110.1 coordinate 7,610, forward strand.
AAGCTCGCCGCCGGGAGTCGGTCCGCCGATCGTGAAGAGCGAATCGGGGTCGCCCTGCTGGTGGAGGAGCCTGTGTTGCTCCGCCGTCCCGGACATGCTGACGCGCGGGTCCGGCACGAGTTCCTGGAAGAGCCGGAACGACTCGCGGGACGGGAGCTTGAGCGGTGCGGCCGGCGCCGGGGCCCCCGCGCCCGCCTCGTGCACGATCGCCACGGCATCTTCCTGCGCGGTGGCGGCGCCGGCGACGAGGAGCGCGAGCAGGACCAGGACGCCCTTGCGCATAGTCCGGACTCGGATTATCAGCCCGGGGCCGTCCGGACCGGGAAAAGATTCAGTGGAGGTACGAGCCGCCGTTCAGGGGGATCGCGATCCCGTTCACGTAGGAGCCGAGCGGCGAGACGAGATAGAGCACCGCGTTCGCCACGTCCGCCGTGGACGCGACCCGTCCGAGGGGGATCTGAGCGACGACCTCGGCCGCCTGCGGGCCGTCGAGGGCCTCGCGGACGGCTTCCGTGCGGACCCAGCCCGGGCACACGGAGTTCGCCGTGATCCCCCGCGGGCCCTCGTTCCGGGCGAGGCACCGGGCGAGATTCACCATTCCGGCTTTCGAGACGGCGTAGTCCGGGTGGTCCGTCTCGGCGCGGAAGGCCGAGCGCGAGGCGATCATGACGATGCGCCCCTGCCCTCGTGTACGCATGGCCGGCAGCGCGAGGAAGGAAAAGTGGGCCGCGGCCTCGAGGTTGACGGCCATCGTCGCGCGCCAATTCGCGAGAAAGGCGGCGTCGTCCGTCTGTTCGAACGGATTCGGCCGGTAGAACCCGGCGTTGTTCACGAGGATCTCGGGCGTTCCGAGGCCCTTCACGACCTCGGCCATGGCGCGGCGGCGCGCGCCGGCGTCGGCCGCGTCGGCCGACACGAGGAGGGGCCGGGCGAACCCGGCGGCGGCGATCGAATCGGCGACGGCCCGGGCGGCGTCGTGGGAGACGCCGTAGTGGAGGGCGACGCGCGCGTTCGCGGCGGCGAGCGTCCGCGCGATCTCGGCGCCGATCCCGCGGGAGGCGCCGGTGACGAGGGCGACGCGCCCCTCGAGGTCGAACGTGGGTTTCATCGGGGGGCCTCCCTGGAAAGCCGCCGGGCGCGGGCGAGCGCGCCGACGGCTCCCACGAACTCTCCGTTCGGGAGGAACAGCGCGCGCGCGCCGCCGACGGCCGTCGCAAAAGCGAGGACGTCTCTCAGCGCGACGTTCTGCCTCAGCGTGGATCCGGCGTAGACGATGTCGAGAGGAAGCGGCACGACCTCCTGCTTCGAGAGAGCCGCCGCCAGGAGCGCGATGTTCTCGCCGACGAGGCCGGTGATCGCGTGCGCGACGTCGCGTGAATCGCGTGACGCGACGCGCCCGAGGTTCGAGGCCGTGAGGTCTCCCTGCAGGGCGATGTCGCCGGACGGGTAGAGGTCGCGCACGAGAAGGTCGACCCGGCGGCGGTCCCCCTGGGCGGCGAGCGCCGTGAGCGCGTCGTGGTCGGACTGCCCGAGCAGGAGCTGGCCGAAGCCGCGCAGCGTCCCGCCGCCGAGACCCGTGCCGCCCGCCCGCGAGACGCGCCCGTCCGGTCCGATGCGCAGGATCGACGTTCCGGTCCCGAGGCTCACGAGGTAGTGAGGCGTCGTCGGCGTGAAGTCGGCGCTCCGGAGGAGCACCTTCTCGCCTTCGCCCCAGGCCTCGAACTCGTCGGCGAAAACCGGGGGCTCGTCCGACGTCACGAGGCTCGCGAGGCGGTGCGCGCCGGCGCCCGTGGCCGCGAGGCTCAGGGACGGGCGGTTCGAGAGGAACGCCGCGAGCGCGGACAGGTCCGCCGACGGGCACACGAACGGCTCGAAGGTCTCCAGAGCGGCCCCGGCGTTCACGAGGACCGCCTTGGCGAGCGTCGCGCCGATGTCGACGCCCGCCTCCGCGCGGGCCTCCGTCACGACGGCCGGCCCTCGCGGGCCGGGACGCGCAGCGTCTGGAAGACGCGCGTCGCAATCTCCGAGTAGCCCTCCGCGCCCGGGTGGAAGCGGTCGGGCGAGAGGCGGTCCGGACGGCCGTCGAAGACGTCCGACGTCGGCACGACGAGCGCCTCCGGGACTGCGATCGACGCCTCCTCGAGGGCGACGTTCCACTTCAGGAGCGTCGTGCGCGCGACGCGGCGGTCGAAGCCTTCCGGGAACGGGTCGTAGAGGCCGAGGATTCTGATTGGCGCGGAGCCGTTCGCGGCGCGAACGGCCGAGAGGATTCTCTGAAGGTTGAATGAGGCCGTGGCGAGGGCAGCGGCCGTCGGGTCCGTCGGCGCCTCGCCGGGGACGACGCCTCGAAGAGAGTGGCTGAGGTCGTTGCCGGAAATCGACATGAGGATGAGCTGCGCTCCGGCGATCGCGCGCTGCGCCTCCGGCTCGCTGACCGTTCTGAGCAGATCCCCGGTCTCCGCGCCATCGACCGCCTCGTTGTCTACCTGCACGACGAGCCCCGCCTTACGCAAGTCCGCCGCCACGCGCTCGGGGTAGCCGCCCCCGCCGGCCGCGTCGCCAGCGCCGCGCGTGAGCGAATCGCCGAGGGCGACGATCCGGAACGCGCCGCCGGCGGCCGCCGGAGCCGCAGGGGGCGTCGGGAGAGCGATCGGAGCGTCGCCGACACGCTCTCCGAGGCGGCCGGAAAGGCCCGCGGCGGCGCCACCGGCGAGGACGCCGGCCGTGAGGATTCCGAGTGCGGAGGGGAGGAACCAGAGCAGGAGCCGGCGTGTGCGAAGCGTCACGGGCCGGTATTGTGCCGGAACCGATCGACGCCTCCGGGGCTAAGATGATTTTGTGAGCGTCGAGCGCGACGTCGACTCGGTCCTGCGCGAATCCGAGGCCTTTTTCGGGGGCCGCGGGGCGGTGCACCGGACGCTCCGGTCCCTCGCGTCCCGGCTCGACGCCGAGGGCATCCCGTACGCGATCCTCGGAGGGATGGCCCTCAACATCCACGGGTTCGTTCGCGAGACTGTCGACGTCGACGTCCTCCTGACGCGCGAGTCCCTCGAACGGTTCCGCGAACGCCTCGTCGGCCGCGGCTACGTGCCGGCGTTCGCCGGCGCTCTGAAGAGCTTCAGGGACGGCGAGACGGGGGTCCGGATCGACGTGATCGCCGCCGGGGACTTTCCGGGCGACGGCAAGCCCAAGGACATCGCGTTTCCCGCGCCGGCCGGCATCGCGATCGAACGAGGCGGGATTCGCGTCGTCCCGCTCGAGACCCTGATCGAGCTCAAGCTCGCGTCCGGGCTCTCGGCCGAGCACCGGCGGCTCGTGGATCTCGCCGACGTGCAGAGGACGATCGAGGCGCTGAAGCTGCCGAAGGAGCTCGGCGAGAGGCTCCATCCGAGTGTTCGGGCCGAGTACGGCCGCCTCTGGGCGCTGGCCCAGCGGACGGGAGAAGGCCCGGTCGAGCGCTGAGCGGCGGGAAACCGCCCCTTGACGGATGGCGTAAAACGTCTCGCGTGAGCGCGTCGCCCGTCGTCCTGTCCGCCGAGGGCCTTGCGAAGCGCTACGGCGACCGCGAAGTCGTCTCGGACGCCTCTTTCGAGCTGCACCGGGGCGAGGTGTTCGGATTCCTCGGCCCGAACGGGGCGGGGAAGACGACGACGATCCGGATGCTCGTCGGCCTCGTGAGGCCCACGCGCGGGCGCGTCGTGATCGACGGGCACGACCTCGCGTCCGAGTTCGAGGCCGCGATGCGGAAGGTGGGCTGCATCGTCGAGACGCCCGACCTCTACAAGTTCCTGACCGGCCGCGAGAACCTCGAGCACTTCGCCCGGATGATCGGGAACGGCGCCGCCGGCCGGATCGACGAGCTCGCCCGCCTCGTCCACATGGACGAGCGCCTCGACGGCCTCGTGCGGACGTATTCCCTCGGGATGCGCCAGCGCGTCGGCATCGCGCAGGCGCTCCTCGCCGACCCGTCCGTCCTCATCCTCGACGAGCCCACGAACGGCCTCGACCCCGCGGGCATCCGCGAGATGCGCGAGCTCCTGCGGCGCCTCGCGGGGGAGCGCGGCCTCGCCGTCTTCGTCTCGAGCCACCTCCTCGCGGAGGTCGAGAAGATGGTCGACCGCATCGCGATCGTCCACCGCGGCCGCACGCTCGCGAAGGGCACGCTCGCCGACCTGACGGGCGGCGGGACGCGCGGCCTCGAGGACCTCTTCCTCGAGCTCACGGGCGGGGAGACGGTGTGACGGGCGGCAGGGAGATCGCGCGATGCCGGTAATGGCGGGGCTGATCGAGAACGAGTGCCTGAAGATTCTCAGAAGGAAGAGATTCAGGCTCGTGCTCGTCGTTCTGGCCGCGATCCTGTGCGTCGTCGTGTTCGCCCAGAACAGACAGCAGGAGAACCAGCGCAAGGAGCATCCCGACCGCGACTGGCGCGCGTCGGTGGAAAAGCGCGCGGGCGATCTCGAACGTCAGGCGAACCAGAGGCGCGGAATTCCGCAGCAATGGAAGCGCTGGATGCAATACGAAGCGGGCCGCCTCCGCTATCACCTTTCCAGGAATCTCAATCCGAACGAGCTCTCGGGCCCCATGTTCACCCGCACGTTCGCCGGCGTCGGCAGCGTCCTCCTGATCCCCCTCCTCATCGCGGTCTTCGGCGCCGACCTCGTCTCGTCGGAGCTCTCCGAGGGGACGATCACGCTCCTCCTCACGCGTCCCGTCGCGCGCTGGAAGGTGCTGCTGTCGAAGCTGATCGCGATGGTCCTCTTCACGACGCTCACGCTCCTCGCCGCGTTCGCCCTCGCGTGGGGGATCTCGGGCGTCGCGTTCGGATGGAGCGGCTGGGGCGCCCCGATGCTCACGGGTTTCCGGCTCGGCTCGGGCGCGGGCGCGGCGTTCGATCTCTCGGGCGTGAGGATCCTGCCTCTCTGGCAGGACGCGCTCGCGGCCTGGGGGCTCGCGTGGGTCTCGGCGCTCGCGGTCGGCGCCGTCACGCTGCTCCTCTCGGTCCTCTTCCGGTCGGCGGCAGCCGCGATGGGGACGATGATGGCGACGCTCGTTGCCGGGACGATCCTCTCGCGCATCGCGTCGGACTGGGACGGCGCGAAGTGGTTCTTCGTCACGAACCTTCCGCTCCCCGAGTTCTACGCGGGGATGCCCGCGCCGTTCGAGGGAATGACGCTCGCGTTCTCGACGTACGTCCTCGCGGGCTGGGCCGTGGCCGCGACCGCCGTGGCTTTCTTCGTCTTCACGCGGCGCGACGTGACGGCCTGAGCCGTCCCGCCCGGTACAATCGACCCCTTCATGAGCGACGCGTCCTCATCCTTCGTCGTCAACGCCATGCTCGAGGAGTTCGGCGACAACGCCGCCTACGCGCTCGAGCTCTACGCGCACTACCGGCTGGACCCCGCGAGCGTCGAGGAGGGCTGGCGCCGGGCGTTCCAGGCGCTGGAAGACCGCGTGCCGTTCGCGATGAGCGTCCCGGCGCACGCCGTCGCCCCCGCGGCGCTCCCTGAGACCGACGAGGCCGCCCCGGCCCCTCCGGCGCCTCCAATGGCGCATCCGCCGGCCCCGGCGGCGTCCGCTCCGGCGGGCCCGCGCCCGGCCCCGCCTTCGGCGCGCGCAGGGGAGACGGCCGTCCCGATCGCGGGCGGCGCGGCGACGATCGCCCGGAACATGGAGGCGTCGCTCGGCGTCCCGACCGCCACGACGAACCGCATCGTCCCGGTCAAGAACATGGAGGAGAACCGCCGGATCCTGAACCGGCACCGCGAGGCGCTCGGCCTTTCGAAGATCTCCTTCACGCACTTCGTCGCGTGGGCGATCGTCCGCGCGCTCGAGAAGCACCCGGGGATGAACGACGCGTTCGGCGAGGCGGACGGCAAGCCCGCCCGCATCCGCAAGCCCGTCGTGAACCTCGGGATCGCGATCGACATCACGAAGAAGGACGGCAGCCGAACCCTCCTCGTCCCGAACATCAAGGGCGCCGGGACGCTCTCGTTCGGCGAGTTCCTGGCCGCGTTCGACGCGCTCGTCGCGAAGGCGCGGAAGGGTTCGATCGAGCCCGATGCGTTCGCGGGGACGTCCATCTCGCTCACGAACCCCGGAACGATCGGCACGACGTCTTCGCTGCCGCGCCTCATGCCGGGCCAGGGCGCGATCATCGCGACGGGCGCGATGGGCTACCCCGCCGAGTTCCAGGCGATGCCCGAGGAGGCCGTCTCCACGCTCGGGATCTCGCGCGTGATGAACGTCTCCTCGACGTACGACCACCGAATCATCCAGGGCGCCGAGTCGGGCCAGTTCGTCGCCACGCTCCACGACCTCCTCCTCGGCGGCGACGGCTTCTACGAGCGCATCTTCGAGGACCTCAGGGTCCCGCACCGGCCGATGCGCTGGGAGAAGGACGCGAGCTCGCCGTTCTTCGGCGGGTCGAACCGGCTCGAGGCCGTCGAGAAGCAGGCGCGCGTCCTCCAGCTCATCAACG
>DATKLW010000111.1:0-20701 GCA_035542215.1 Thermoanaerobaculia bacterium
GACGCGCACGCGCCTCGCGACGCTCCTGCCGCTGGCTTTCGAGTTCTAGGGGGTCGTTTTGGAGAAAGAAGGAGAAGAGAAGATTTCTTTGAGGGTGAAGAGGGCTGGTGCGGCGGTGCGGCTCGCGAGGGCGGCCGCGGCTCTTGCGGCGCTGTGCATCGCCGCCGCCGGCGCGGCGCCGCTGCTGGCGGCGGAACCCGCTCACGCGCCTTCCAAGAAGATTTCCCCGGCGCTCTCTTCGGTCGACACATTGGTGACTGCCGCGCACGTCCTGACGATGGACGGCACGGATCGCGTCTTCTCCCCGGGCGCCGTCGCGATCAAGAACGGCGCGATCGTGGCGGTTGGGACGCCCGCCGGGCTCTCGGCCCTCTATTCTCCGAAAAAGAAGATCTCCCGACCCCGGTCGGTCGTCCTGCCGGGACTCGTCAACACCCACACGCACGCCGCGATGAACCTCCTGCGCGGCATCGCGGACGACCTGCCGCTCATGGACTGGCTCACGAAGTTCATCTTTCCGGCGGAAGCGAAGAACGTTTCGCCGGCCTTCGTGAGAGCCGGGACGCTCCTCGCCTGCGCCGAGATGGTGCGCGGAGGCACGACGACCTTCGCGGACATGTACTACTACGAGTCGGACGTCGCCTCGGCGGTCGACCAGTGCGGGATGCGCGCGGTTCTGGGCGAGACGTGGCTGGACTTCCCGGTGCCCGACCACAAGGACCTCGCCGAGTCCATCGCGGTCACGCGCGCATTCCTCGAGAAGTGGAAGGGCCATCCGCGCGTGATCGCGGCCGTCGCGCCGCACGCGCCGTTCACGAACTCGAAGGAGTCGCTCGTGGCCGCGCACGACCTCGCGCTCGAGTTCAAGGCGCCGCTCCTCATTCACCTTTCCGAAACGCGGGACGAACAGAGGCAGCTGGCGGAGAAGTACGGCACGACTCCCACCAACTGGCTCGAGTCGATCGGATTCCTCGGCCCGAACGTCCTCGTGGCGCACTGCGTCTGGTGCGACGCCGACGATCTCCGCCTGCTCGCCGAGCGGCACGTGGGCCTCTCGCACAACCCCGAGTCCAACATGAAGCTCGCGTCCGGGGTTGCGCCGGTCGTCGCGGCGCGTCGCGTCGGCATCGCCGTCGGCCTCGGGACGGACGGCGCCGCCTCGAACAACGACCTCGACATGTGGGAGGCGATGGACTTCGCGGGAAAGCTCGCGAAGGTTTCGACGATGGACCCGACCGCGCTGCCCGCGAAGGACCTCCTGCGGATGGCGACGATCGAGGGCGCCCGGGCGATGAAGATGGACGACCGGATCGGGTCGCTCGAGGCCGGCAAGCGCGCCGACCTCGTCGCCGTGGACCTCGGGCGGGCGGGGACCACGCCGGTCTGGGACCTGTACTCGACGCTCGTCTATGCGGTGAAGGAGAGCGACGTCTCCCTCACGATGGTCGAGGGGAAAGTCCTCTTCGACGGCAAGCGCGTCACGACGCTCGACGAGGCGAAGGTCCTGAAGGACGCCCGGGAGTGGCGGAAGAGGATCGCGGCGTCGCTCGCGACGCCGGCCGCGCCGGCCGCTAAATGAGCCTCTTCGTCCGCACGATCGTGAGGAAGCGCGACGGGGCGGAGCTCTCCGACGGCGAGATCGCGGATTTCGTCGCGGGCGTCACCGACAAGACGATCACGGACGAGCAGGCGGCAGCGTTTCTCATGGCCGTCTGCTGCCGCGGGATGACGACCGCCGAGACGGCGGCGCTCACGTTCGCGATGATGAACTCCGGGGAGACCTGGGACCTGTCGCGGCACGGTTTCGTCGCGGACAAGCACTCCACGGGCGGGGTCGGCGACAAGGCGACGCTCGTCCTCGCGCCGCTCCTCGCGGCCGTCGGCGTCAAGGCCGGGATGATGTCGGGGCGCGGCCTCGGCCACACCGGCGGGACGCTCGACAAGCTCGAGTCGATCCCGGGGTTCCGGACGGGCCTTCCGAAGGCCGACTTCGACCGCCTCCTCGACACGGTGGGCTGCGCGCTCATCGGCCAGACCGACTCGATCGCGCCCGCGGACCGGCGCCTCTACGCGCTGCGTGACGTGACGGGCACGGTCGAGTCGATCCCGCTCATCACCGCCTCGATCCTCTCGAAGAAGCTCGCGACGGGCGCGCAGGCGGTCGTCTTCGACGTCAAGACGGGCAACGGCGCGTTCATGGCCGACCCGAAGGACGCCGAGAAGCTCGGGCGGGCGCTCGTCGACACGACGCGCGCGACCGGCCGGAAGGCGTCGGGCTACCTCACGGCGATGGACCGCCCGATCGGCGAGGCGGTGGGGAACGCGAACGAGGTCGCCGAGTCGATCCGGATGCTCTCCGGCGAGGGCCCGGCCGACCTGCGCGAGAACGTGCTGCTCCTCGGCTCGGACCTCCTGATCGCCGCAGGAGTCGAAAAGAGCCCGAAGGACGCACGCCGGCGCCTGAACGCGGCGCTCGCCGACGGGCGGGCGCTCGAGGTCTTCGCGAAGCTGATCGCGGCGCAGGGCGGCGACGCGACCGTTTGCGACGACCCGGCGCGACTGCCGCAGCCCGTCGCGAAGCGCGACGTGCCCGCGCCCGCGGCCGGCGTCGTGGCGCGGATCGCGACGCGCGAGGTCGGCCTTCTCGCGATCGAGCTCGGCTGCGGCCGCGCGAAAAAGGACGACGTGATCGACCCGGCCTCCGGCTTCCGCGTGAGGAAAAAGCCCGGCGACGCCGTGGCCGCAGGGGAGCCGCTTCTCGTGGTCGAGCTCGGCAAGGCGGCAAACCCGAAACCGGACTTCTTCGACCGCCTCGCGGCGTGCTGGACCGTCGCGCCCCCCGGGACGCCGGTCGAGTCCCTCCCGTTCGTCGTCGCGGCGCTCTGACGCGGAAGGGCCGCGACGGGGCGCGGTCTAAACTCCCGTCAGATTGAGTCTCGCACTCGGTTCCCGCCTCGGCGCCTACGAAATTCTCGCCCCGCTCGGCGCGGGCGGGATGGGGCAGGTCTACCGGGCGAAGGACGTGCGTGTCGACAGGGTCGTCGCCCTGAAGGTCCTGCCGGAAGAGTTCTTCGAGAGCGACGAGAGGAGGCAGCGGTTCGAACGAGAGGCGCGCATGCTCGCGAGCCTCAACCATCCGGGCGTCGCCGTTCTCTACTCCTTCGAAGAGATTCCCTCTTCCTCCGGCGCTTCCTCCCGGCACATCCTCGTCATGGAGCTCGTCGAAGGCGCGACGCTGCGCGAGCGCATGAAGGAATCGGAGCTGTCCGCGCGGGAGAAGCTCGAGATCGCCGCGCAGATCGCGCACGGCCTCGCGGCGGCCCACGAGAAGGGGATCGTCCACCGCGACCTCAAGCCCGAGAACGTCGTCGTGTCGAAGGACGGCCGGGTGAAGATCCTCGATTTCGGCCTCGCGAAGCTGTCGCCGCGGGGGCAGCCCGGCGAGGACCTCACGTCCGCCGGAACGCAGTCGATCCTTACGGAGGCCGGCGCCGTGTACGGGACGGTGTCGTACATGTCGCCCGAGCAGGTGCGCGGAGAACCCGTCGATGCGCGGTCCGACATCTTCAGCTTCGGGACGATCCTCTACGAGCTTCTCTCGGGAAAGAACCCGTTCCGGGCCGCGACGTCCGCCGAGACGATGGCCGCGATCCTCAGGCACGAGGTGCCGCCGCTCGCCGCGGCGCCGGCGCTCTCACCGATCGTCGCGCGCTGTCTCGAGAGGAAGCCGGAGAGGCGATTCCAATCCGCGGAGGATCTCGCGTTCGCGCTCGAGACTGCCTCCGGGCCGTCGCGCACCGCCGCGGCCGGCCTCGCGGGGAGCCCCGCGGGCCGAGGCGGCCGCTGGGCGGTGGCGGGCGCCTGCGCCGCCGGCCTCGTGCTCGGAGTTGCGGGCGTGATCCTGTCGAGAGGCGCGCCGCGCGCGGCGCCCGCCCGGGTGATTCGATTCACGATCCAGCCCCCGGAGGGCGGCTCGTTCTTCCACATGGTCGAGTCGGCCACCATCGCCGTGTCGCCCGACGCCACGCGTATCGCCTACATCGCGTCGGATCCGAAAGGGGGCCGGCGCGTCTGGCTCCGGCCGATTTCGAGCCAGGAAGCGCAGCCCCTGGCGGGCACGGAGGAGGCCGTCTCGGTGTTCTGGTCGCCGGAGGGGACGTCGCTCGGCTTCTTCGTCGGCAGGAAGCTGAAGCGCCTCGATCTTCCCGGGGGCGCGCCGGTGGTCGTCTGCGAGGACACCGGCGGCGGGGGCAAGGCCGGGACGTGGGGCCGCGGAGGCGCGATTCTGTTCTCGAGCGTCCAGGGCGATGCGATCTACCGGGTTCCTGCGTCCGGCGGCGCGGCCGAGACGATCCTGAAGCCGAACGAGGCGGAGGGCGAGACCCGCGTGGTCTGGCCGTGGTTTCTTCCGGACGGCGAGAAGTTCCTTTTCTGCTCGCGCACGGCCGATGGCGGGCGCGTGATGCTGGCCGAACCCGGACGGCCGCCGCGTCTTCTGCTGAAGGCCACTTCGATGGTCCAGTATTCCGATCCCGGCTACGTCGTCTACGTCAACGAAGGCGTCCTCCTCGGGCAGAGCTTCGACGCGCGAACCGGGCGTCTCTCCGGCCGTCCGTACTCGGTGGCCGAGCACGTGAACTACTTCATGTCGACGGGGGCGGCGGCCTTCGCGACCTCGGCCGGGGGCGTGCTCGTGTTCCAGCCGCGCGACGACGCGGATCGCTTCGTGTGGTTCGACCGGACCGGACGGGAGATCGGCACGTTCGGCGAACCGTCGAACCTCCTGGGCGTCTTCATTCCTCCGGACGGGCGCGCCGTTCTCTTCGCCCGCGCGCGACCCGATCTCGGGACGTACGACGTGTGGTCGTACGACGCCGAGCGGAACGTCGAGACGCGGATCACGTCGGCTCCCGACAGCGAGTTTGCGGCCCGGTGGCTGCCGGGTGGACGGAGCATCGTGTACTCGACCGTCCGGGGCCGGAACCCGCGGCTCGTCCGCCGGGACCTGGCGACGGGCCGGGAGGACGAGCTCCTCTCGTCGGAGGGGTTCCAGGAAGCCGCGGACGTCTCGCCGGACGGCCGGACGCTCGCGTACTTCGAGAGGCCCGACCGGGGCTCCTTCGATCTGTGGACTCTGCCGCTCTCGGGCGGCGGAAAGCCGCGCCGTCTCCTCGAAGGGCCCTCCCTCGACGACGAGGCCCGGTTCTCGCCGGACGGCCGCTACCTCGCGCTCGTATCCAGCGAGTCGGGACAGCCCGAGGTCTACGCGCTGCCGTTCCCGGGGCCGGGCGAGAAGACGCGCGTCTCCACCGGAGGGGCGAGAGTCGCGCGGTGGAGCCGCGACGGGCGTGAAATCCTCTATCTGACTCCGGACGGCAGGCTCATGTCGGCGCCCGTGCGCACCGCCCCGACCCTCGTCGTCGGAGAGCCCAGAGTCCTTTTCGACCTCAAGGGACGCCCGACCTGGCAGTCGTTCGACGTTTCGGCCGACGGCAGGCGGCTGCTTGCCGTCGTCCCCGTCCTGGTGGCCGACCGCGCCCCCTTGAGCGTCGTCGTGAACTGGCCGGCCAGCCTGGACAAATAGCCCTTCGTTTATCCTCCCGGCGGTGCTCTACAGGCTCGAAAACGTCCGCAAGAGCTTCGGGACGAAGGACGTCCTCTTGGAAGCGACGTGGCAGCACGATCCGGGCCGGATCGTGGGCCTCGTGGGCCGCAACGGGGCCGGAAAGTCCACCGTCCTGAAGATCGTCCAGGGGACCCTCGAGCCCGACGGCGGGAAGCGCTACCTCGCCGGCGGGACCACGTTCGCGTCGCTCGACCAGGCGGTCGAGCCCGAGGGCGAGGAGCCCCTCCGGGCGTTTGTCGCGCGAGCGCAGGAGCCGCTTCTCGAGCTCGAGCGGACGATGCGCCGGCTCGAGGAGACGATCTCGGCGCACGGTTCCGCGGGAGATCCCGGCGAGCTCCAGGACCTCCTCCACGAGCACGACGGGATGCGCGAGCGCTTCGAGCGGGCGGGCGGCTACGAGGCCGACTCGCGCATCGACCGCGTGCTCGAAGGCGTCGGGCTCTCGCGTCCGCTCTGGGACCGGCCGGTGGGCGAGCTCTCGGGCGGGCAGAAGCACCGTGCGCAAATCGCGCGCCTCCTCCTCACCGACGCGTCCGTCCTCCTCCTCGACGAGCCCACGAACCACCTCGACGTCTCGGGGATGGAGTTCCTCGAGGGCTGGCTCGTCGAGCGGAAGACGTCGGTGAGCCTGTCGGCGCTCGTCGTCTCGCACGACCGGCGGTTCCTGAACGCCGTCGCGGACCGCATCGTCGAGGTCGCGAACGGGCGCCTCGAGGATTACCCGGGCGACTACGCGACCTACCGCAAGCTCAAGGCCGAGCGCGACCGGGTGCGTGCGAAGGAGGCCGAGAAACAGCGGCAGATGATCGAGCGAACCGAGGAGTTCATCCGCCGGAACATCGCGGGCCAGAAGACGAAGCAGGCGCAGGGGCGCCGGAAGATGCTCGCGCGGATCGAGAGGATCGAGGCGCCGAGCGAGGACGCGAACGACGTCACGATCCGGTTCGAGGAGGCGCGCGTCTCGGGCGGACGCGTCCTCGAGGCGAAGAGGATCGTCCCGGGCTATCGGGAGACGGGCCCGCTCACGCAGCCCGTCTCGTTCCTCCTGCGCCGCGGCGACCGCATGGCGCTCTGGGGGCCGAACGGCTGCGGCAAGACGACGCTCCTGAAGAACCTCGCGCGCGTCCTGCCGCCGCTCTCCGGCTCGGCCGCGCCGGGCGTCGGCGTCCTGACGGGGTACTACGACCAGGAGATGGGCGACCTCGCGCCGAACGCGTCCGCGCTCGACGTCGTGATGGACCTCGACCCGTCGATGAAGGAAGGCGAGGCGCGCGACTTCCTCGCGCTCTTCGACTTCCGGGGCGACGACGTCTACCAGAAGATCGCGACGCTCTCCGGCGGCGAGAAGGGCCGCCTCTCCCTCGCGCGGATCGTCTTCGGCGGAGCGAACTTCCTTCTCCTCGACGAGCCCACGAACCACCTCGACCTCGACGCGCGCGAGGCGCTCGAGGACGCGCTCCTCGAGTTCGAGGGCGCGATCGTCTTCGTGAGCCACGACCGCTGGTTCGTCGACCGCATCGCGACGCAGGTCCTCGAGATCGAGCCGGGCGGCGCCGTCGAGGTGCACGACGGCAACTACTCGGACCTCGTGAAGAGGAAGAAAGAAAGGTTGGCTCCCTCTCGGGCCGATTCGGAGAAGCGATTCGACCTACAGTGGGGCGTGGGAGGCGCCGCTGTTTCTTCGAAGGGTAAAGGGGGCGGCGGCCCCGCCCGTGCCGCTTCGGCTCAGCCCGGCGCCGCGGCGCCACACACACCTTCTAAGAAATCTCCCTCTTCGTCTTCCTCTCCGGACCGCGCCGCCGAGAGGCGGCGCGCAAAGAACATGAGGATTCTGTCCGACCTCGAGGAGGAGATCGCCCGCCTCGAGGCGGAGATCCGGACGCTCGAGATCTCGCTCGGCGACCCCGACGTCTATCGCGACGGAGAGAAGGCCCGCGGCGTCTCCGCGGCCCGCGACGCGGCCCGCAAGGCGCTCGAGGCGAAGATGTGGGAGTGGGAAGAGACGTCGAGGAAGCTCGAGATTCACGAGGTGAAGGCGTGACGACCGGCGCGGCGCCGCCGCGCACGGCCTCGATCCTCGCCGTCGGGAGCGAGCTCCTCGGGACGACGCGCCTCGACACGAACTCGCTCTTCCTGACGGGCCGGATGGACGCGCTCGGGATCGCGACCGTCCGCAAGGCCTGCGTCGGGGACGGCTGGGACGACCTCGTCGCCGAGATCCAAACGGCGCTGGAGCGGGCGTCGCTCCTCGTGACGTCCGGCGGGCTCGGCCCGACGGACGACGACCGCACGAAGGAAGCGGTCGCGAAGGTCCTCGGCCGGCGCCTCGTCCGCGACGAGGAGATCCTCTCTCGGCTGAAGGAGCGGTTCCGGAAACGCGGCTACGCGATGCCGGACGTGAACGCGAAGCAGGCCGACGTCGTCGAGGGCGCGACGGTCCTCGTGAACCGGCGGGGCAGCGCGCCGGGCTTCCTCGTCGAAGAGGGCGGCCGGACGGTCGTCCTCCTGCCGGGCGTTCCGCACGAGCTGAAGGCGATGTGGGACGACGCGGTCGCGCCGCTTCTCGCGCGCGCGGGCGAGCCCGGTCTTCACCGCCGCGTGCTCAAGGTGGCCGCGATGCCGGAGAGCGTCGTCGAGACGATGATCAAGCCCGTCTACGCCGCACACCCGTCCGTCCCGATCACGATCCTCGCGGCGCCCGGCGAAGTGCAGCTCCAGTTCGCCTCGCGCGGCACGGCGGGGGAAGCTGCTGCGGTCCTCGACCGGATCGAAGCCGATTTCCGGAGGGCCCTCGGGGATGAGATCTTCGGCCGTGACGACGACACGCTCGAGGGCGCCGTGGGCGGCCTCCTGCGCGCGAAGGGAAAGACGCTCGCACTGGCCGAGTCGTGCACGGGAGGCCTCCTCGCGGGGCGCCTCACGGACGTCGCGGGCTCGTCGGACTACTTCCTCGGCGCGGCCGTGACGTACGCGAACGCCGCGAAGACGGACCTCGCGGGCGTCTCGGCGGAGACGCTCGAGCGGTACGGCGCCGTCTCGGAGGAAACCGCGCGCGAGATGGCGCTCGGCGCGCGCCTGCGGTTCGGGTCATCGATCGGCGTCTCGGTGACCGGCATCGCAGGGCCGGGCGGCGGCACGCCGGAGAAGCCCGTCGGGACCGTCCATCTCGCGCTCGACGACGCGGACGGGACGCGCCTCCACCGGAGGCTCGCGACGCCGGGCGATCGCGCGCTCATCCGCCGCTGGACCACGTCGTCCGCGCTCTCCCTGCTGCGGCACCACCTCCTCGGGACGTCGGGGTGGCGCGCGTGACGAAGGAGCTCCTGGCGCTCGCGGGCGCGTACTTCCTCGGCTCCGTGCCCTTCGCGATCGTCCTCGTGCGTCTCTTCCGCGGCGTGGACGTGCGGACGCAGGGCTCGGGCAACGCGGGCGCCACGAACGTCCTCCGGACGGCGGGGAAGGCCCTCGCGGCCGCGACGATGCTTCTCGACGTCGGCAAAGGCGTCCTCGCGGTGCTCCTCATGCGGGCGGTCACGTACGACGCCCGGTGGCTCGGCGCGGCGGCGGTCTTCGTGACGCTCGGCCACGTCTTCCCGGTCTGGTTCGCCTTCCGCGGCGGCAAGGGCGTCGCGACCGCGATCGGGAGCTTCGTCGTCCTCGCGCCGGGCGCCGTGTTCGCCGTCGTCGTCGCCTTCGTCCTCGTCGTCGCGGCGACGCGGTTCGTCTCGCTCGGGTCGATCACGGCGGCGTGTCTCCTGCCGCTCGTGATGCGGTTGCTCTTCCACGCGCCGGACGCCGAGGTCGTCGCGGCCGCGGCGACGACGTTCCTGCTCGTCGTCTCGCACCGGGCCAACATCAAGCGGCTCCTCGAAGGCACCGAGCGCCGCCTCGGACGGGGGGACTCGTGACGCAGATCGCCATCGTGGGCACCGGGGCGTGGGGCACCGCCCTCGCCATGCACGCCGCCAACGCCGGGCACGACGTGCGGCTCCTCGGCCGGCGCGCCGACGTCGTCGAACGCCTCCGCGCGACCCGGCAGCATCCCGCGCTCAAGGGAGCGCCGCCCGTCCCGGAGCGCGTCTCCGTCACGACGGATCCGGGGGAGGCGCTCCCGGGAGCGGCCGTCGTTCTCTGGTCCGTCTCGGTCCAGGCCACCGCCGCCGAGCTCGTGCGGCTGAAGGACCGGCTGCCCGCGTCGCCGCTCGTCGCGACGTCGAAGGGGATCGAGATCGGGACCCGCCGCGTGACGACGGAAATCATGTCGTTCGTCACGGGCCGGAGCTCCGGCCTCGCCGCGCTGTCGGGACCGACCTTCGCGGCGGAGGTCGCGCGCGCCCTGCCGGCGGCTGCGGTCGTCGCCTCGCCGGAGCCGGAGATCTCGCGCTTCCTGCAGGGCCTCCTCTCGTCCCCGACCCTGCGCCTCTACCGGTCGAACGACGTCCTCGGTGTCGAGATCGCGGGCGCGGCGAAGAATGTCATTGCGATCGCGGCGGGGATCGTGGACGGCCTCAAGCTCGGCCACAACACGCGCGCCGCAATGCTCACGCGGGCGCTCGCGGAGATCCGGCGCCTCGGGGCGCAGCTCGGCGGCCAGGCGGACACGTTCTCGGGACTCGCGGGCGTCGGGGACCTGCTCCTCACGGCGACGGGGGATCTCTCGCGCAACCGGCGCGTCGGCCTTGCGCTCGCGACCGGGAAGACGCTCCCCGAGGCGATCGCGGCGCTCGGCGGCGAGGTCGCCGAGGGCGTCGCGACGGCGCCGGCCCTTCTGGAGCTCGCGGCGGCCGCGGGCGTGCAGATGCCGATCTCCGAGATGGTGCGGGGCATCCTCGCCGGGGAGACGACTCCGGCCGACGCCGTCCGGCGGCTCATGACGCGCTCGCTGAAGGAGGAGAAGGTCTGAGCGAGGTCCGGCTCCCGCCCGAGCGCCCGCCCGCGCCCGGCACGCAGATCGTCGTGCCGGAAGGGCTGAACCTGTTCTACACGAGGGTGCATACGCCGGCCGACGAGCCGCCGCCCGAGGCCGGCGTCGTGGACTTCGCCGTCCTCGACATGCACCACGGGTACGCGAACCTCGGGCACGCTTCGATCGTCGAGAGCCTCCTGAACTACGCCCACGACGAGCGCGCGAGGCGCAACGGGAGCGCCCCCGGCGTGCGCGTCCTGAGCTACGACGTGCGCGCGGGCCACGCGATCCCGCACTCCGCCGAACGGTTTCCGCTCGTGGTCGGGACGGGCGGACCCGGCGCCCTCGACCCGCGCGAGAACGACGGGGTCTCGCCGGGCTCCCAGGGCGTGCACGAAGACCCGGCGTGGGAAGCCCCGCTCTACCGCTTCTTCGATGCGGTGATCCGGACGGAAGCGACCGCCCTCCTCGGAATCTGCCACTCCTTCGGAATCCTGGCGCGCTGGTCCGGGGCCGCGCGGTCCGTCCTGCGGCCGGAGAAGAAGGGCGGGAAGAGCGCGGGCATCGTCACGAACGTCCTGACCGACGAGGCGTGGGCGCACCCGTTCTTCGGCGACTACTTTGCCGAGAACGGCGGGCCCGAGGTCAAGGTCCTCGACAGCCGCCTCTACGACCTCCTGCCGACCGGAAACGGCGCGGCGCGGCCGCTCGCCTTCGAGTGCGATCCCGGCTGCACCCGGCCGGGCGACGCCGTCACGATGCTCGAGTTCGCCCACGTCCCCGGGAGCGCGGTGCCGCGCGTGTGGGGCGTGAACCACCATCCCGAGATCGGGGACGTGGGCCTCCAGCGCGAGCGCCTCCAGCGCCTCTGGGAGAACGGCGGGCTCACCGAAGAGTGGTTCAAGGAGCGCCTGAGCGCTCTCGACGCATGGAACGCGTCGGCGGCGGCCGAGCATGGCCTCCAGAAGACGACGTCCTGGACGTTCGAGCGGCCGCTCCGCCTTCACATCGCGCGGATCTTCGACGAGAGGGAGTAGCGCCTAGAGCGTCCCGTGCAGGTCGCAGTGCGATCCGTGCGGGTGGTGCAGAGCGCCGTCCACGTCGTAGTCCACGTGGTCGCCGTGCGGGACCGCCGCGTGGCCGGCGCGCGCGTGGTCTCCGGCGCAGAGGCACTCGACGGGCGCGCAGGCCCCGGGCCTCCTTCGGTCGACGCCCAGGCGGTGCTCGTCGGCGTGGCCCTCGTGCGACGCGTGCAGGTGCCCGTCGTGGAGATAGTCGGCGTGGTCGCCGTGCCGGACGGCCTTGTGGCCGCAGCCGTCGCCGTGGCGGTGGGGGTGCTTGCCGTGCTCCTCGCAGCTCACGGCCGCATCGTCTCGCGCCTCGGGGGCACGGTCAACCGTGGGATAATCTCGCAAATGCAACTGCGTTGCATATTTGCGGCCGCGGCGCTCGCCGCCCTCTCCGCCGGCCGAGGCGCCGCTGGCGTCCAGACGCGCCCGGTCGCCGCCGCGACGATCGCCCCGCTCGCGAGCCTCGCCGCCCAGGTGGCGGGGAGCGACTGGGACGTCGTGACGGTCATCCCGCCGGGCGTTTCTCCGCACGTCTTCGAGCCCGGGCCGCGCGACGTGAAGCGCCTCGCGAAGGCGCGCATCGTGGTCACGGTCGGCGCCGGTTACGACGCGTGGGCGGCCGGTCTCGTCGCGGCCTGCGCGGCACGGGCGGTCGTGCACGACGCGGGCGCGAGCGTCGGGGTCCGCGCGAACGGCCCGCGGGAAGGGGCCGAAGACGGAGACGGGGTGATCGGCCGCGACCCCCACTGGTGGCTCGCGCCGCGCCGCGCCGCGGCCGCGCTCCCCCCGCTCGCGGAGGCCTTCGCGCGTATCGACCCTGCGGGAGCGGACGGCTACCGCGCGCGCGCCGCCGGAGCCGCCCGGTCGCTCGCGGCGCTCGACGAAGAGCTCGCGCGAGAGCTCGCTCCCGTGCGCGGCCGCGCGGTCGTCGCGACGCACAACTCCTGGACGTATTTCCTCGCCGCCTACGGGCTCGTGAACGGCGGGTCCATCGAGCCGGTTCCGGGGCGGGAGCCGTCGCCGCGCGACATGCGGGCCCTGATCGACCTCGTGAGGGAGAGGCAGATCCCCGCGCTCTTCACGGAGCCGCAGTTCCCCCTCTCGGCCGCGCGCGTGGTCGCGGGTGACGCGGGCGTCCGCCTCGTCCTCGCGGACCCGATCGGGGGCGTGCCCGGCCGCGAGACGTACGCCGAGATCCTGCGTTTCGACGCGCACGCGTTCGCGGAGGGGCTGAAGTGAGGCGCCCCGCCGGGCGGGTTATCGTCGCCCGGGAGGCCCGCCGGT
Source organism: Thermoanaerobaculia bacterium (assembly GCA_035542215.1). Taxonomy (GTDB): domain Bacteria; phylum Acidobacteriota; class Thermoanaerobaculia; order UBA5066; family UBA5066; genus Fen-183. The sequence goes on from DATKLW010000111.1 coordinate 12,887, forward strand.
GACGCTCGACATCCGGACGCTCGTGATCGCGAACCTCCTCGTCGACCTCGTCGGCATCGTGATGCTGCGGGCGTACGCGTCGAGGCGGAGGACGCTTCCCGGCTTCGGGAGGTTCATCCTGTCGTTCGCCGCGTCCGTGCTGGGCGCGGTGAGCCTGGGCTTCCGCGGCCCCGTGCCCGTCCTCGCGAGCGTCCTCCTCGCGAACTTCTTCCAGTCGTCCTTCGTGCTGCTCCGCGTCGACGCGCTCCTCACCTTCGAAACCGGGAGGCCGCTCCCGGCCTGGGTATACGGATTCGCGCCCGCGTTCGCGCTGCTCCAGCTCGGGCTGGCCCTCCGCGGAGACAGCCTCCCGGCGCGCGTCCTCCTCGCGAGCGTCATGGGGGCCACGGGCGCCGCCGCGAGCGCGTGGATCCTCCTGCGCTCGCGGCGGCCCGGGGCGGACGGCGTGCGTCTCCTCATGGCCTGGGCGAACGCGGCGCTCGGCGCTTTCCTCGTCTGGCGGGTCGGCATCTGGATCGTCGCCCCGCCGCGGGATCTCTTCGCCGGGGACCCGGCCCTCGTCGGCTTCTTCCTGTTCTTCATCGTCTTCGAGGTCACGCAGAGCGTGGGGCTCGTCATGCTCAACGCCGAGCGGCTCGAGGAGAGCCTCGCGAAGAGCGCGACGGACCTCGCGGCCGTCCGGACCGACCTCGGGATGCTCGAGGGGCTCCTGCCGATCTGCGCGTCGTGCAAGAGCATCCGGGAACCCGAAGGCGTCTGGAGCCCGCTCGAGAAGTACGTCCATGAGCACACGGAGGCGCGCTTCTCGCACGGGCTCTGCCCGCAGTGCATGACCCGGCTCTATCCGGACTACGCCGCCTCTCTGTCGGCCGGGAGCGGCTCGGACCATGCCGGCTGACGCGAAGCCGGCGGGCGCCGGCGTCCGGTTCGAGGACGTCACCGTGGCGCTCGACGGCCGCCCGGTCCTCCGCGACGCCTCGCTCGAGATTCGCCCCGGCGAGCGCACGGCGTTCGTCGGGCCGAACGGCGGCGGCAAGACGACGCTCGTGAGGACGCTCCTCGGGATCCTGCGCCCCCGGCGCGGCCGGGTCGTCTTCCTGGACGGAAGGGGAGCCGAGATCCCGCGCCCGCGAATCGGGTTCCTCTCGCAGCGCTCCACGGTCGCCTTCGACGCGCCGCTCTCGGCCCTGGACCTCGTGGCGTTCTCGCTGTCGCCGGAAGCGGGTTTCCGGAACCGTTCGCGCGCGTCCGAGGAGGCCCGAGCCGCGCTCCTGAGGGTGGGGCTGCCCGCGGACCGGGTCGGCGCGCCCGTCGGCCGCCTCTCGGGCGGACAGCGGCAGCGCGTCCTCCTCGCCCGGGCCGTCGCCGGGGCGCCGCCCCTCCTCGTCCTCGACGAGGCCGACACGGCGCTCGACGCCGAGGGTCTTGCGACGCTGCGCCGGCTCGTCTCCGAGGAGACGGCGGCGGGCCGCACGGTCGTCTACGTCACACACGACAGCGACGCGATGGGCGGCGCGGACGCCGTCTTCCGCGTGGACGGCGCCGTGACCGAAGAGCCGGTGGACGCGTGATCGAGTTCCTCTCGTACCCGTTCTTCCAGCGGGCGCTCGCCGCCGGCATCCTGACCGCCCTCCTGTGCGGGTCCCTGTCGTTCTTCGTCGTCCTCCGGCGCCTCGCGTTCGTGGGTTCCGGCGTCGCGCACGCGGCCTTCGGCGGCGTAGCCGTCGCGACGCTGTTCGGCGTCCCGCCGCTCGCCGGAGGGCTCGCCGCCGCGCTCGCCGTTGCGGGAGCGGCGGCCCGGGCCGAGGGGTCGTCCGTCACCGAAGACTCGGCGGTCGGCGTCTTCACGGTCGCCGCGATGGCGGTTGGCGTCGTCGCGCTCGGATTCGTGAGGACGAACGTCGACCTCTTCGGCCTCATGTTCGGGAACATCCTGACGGTCGCGCCGCCGGACCTCGCCGTGCTCGGCGTCGCGACCGCGGCGGTCCTCCTCGCGCTCGCGGCGTTTTTCCGTCCGCTCCTCCTCGCGTCCGTGGACGAGGAGGGGGCCGGCGTCGCGGGCGTGAACACGGGCGCGATGCGCCTCCTCGTCCTCGTCCTCGTCGGGGTCGCGGTCGTCGCGGCCCTGAAGGTCGTCGGGATCCTCCTCGTCTCGGCGCTCCTCGTCCTGCCCGGGGCGGCCGCCCGGCTGCTCGCGCCGCGGTGGCCGGCGCTCCTCGCGGGCTCGGTGGCCGTCGCGTTCGTCTCCGTCGTCGGCGGCCTCGCGCTGTCGGTCGCCGTGGACGTGGCGCCCGGCGCCGCGATCATCCTCGTCGGAGCGGGGCTCTTCGTCGCCGCGCTCGCGCTCGGGCGCGCCCGGCGGGGGTGAGCCGCCGGTTTATGCTTCCCTGCATATGAGCACGACGTTGAAAAACAAACTCGTTCTCGTCCGGCACGGCGAGAGCGCCTGGAACCTCGAGAACCGCTTCACGGGCTGGGCGGACGTCGGCCTCTCGCCGAAGGGCGTCGAGGAAGCGCACGCGGCGGGCAAGCTCCTGAAGACCGAAGGCTTCGCGTTCGAGCGGTGCTACTCGTCGCTGCTCAAGCGGGCGATCCTGACGCTTCAGATCGTCCTCGAGGAGCTCGATCAGCTCTGGCTCCCCGTCGAGCGGTCGTGGCGCCTGAACGAGCGGCACTACGGCGCGCTCCAGGGCCTCAACAAGAAGGAGACCGCGCAGAAGTACGGCGACGAGCAGCTCTTCAAGTGGCGCCGCGGATACGCCGTCACGCCGCCGCCGCTCGAGGCGACCGATCCCGGCCATCCCCGGTTCGACCCGCGGTACGCCGGGCTGCCGCCGGAGATCCTGCCCGCCACCGAGAGCCTCGCGATCGTCGTGGACCGCTTCCTCCCGTACTGGTACGACGCGATCGTCCCGCGCCTCGCGCGCGGGGAGCAGGTGCTCGTCGCCGCGCACGGGAACAGCCTGCGCGCGCTCGTGAAACACCTCGACGGCATCTCCGACGAGGAGATTCCCGAGCTGAACATCCCGACGGGCATCCCGCTCGTCTACACGCTCGACGCGTCGTTCCGGAAGGTGGACAGCCGGTACCTCGGGGACGCCGAGGCCGTGAAGAAGGCCGCAGAAGCCGTCGCGAGGCAGGCGAAGGCTTAGTGCGCCCGGGCCGGGAACGTCGGCAGGCGCGGCTTCGAAAGCGGGCGTGGATTCGGGTGGTCGTGTGCGCGGCCGGGCTCCTCGCCGCCGGCGGAGCCCGCGCACAGGGCGGCCCGCCGCTCTTCACGGACGACCCCGGCACGCCGGGTCCCGGCAACTGGGAAGTGAACGTGGCGATGACGCTCGACCGGACGCCGCTCCTTTCGACGTGGGGAACGCCCCTCGTGGACGCGAACTACGGCTGGGGCGAGCGGGTGCAGCTCAAGCTCGAGATGCCGTGGGTCGTCGCGTCGGACGACCTCGGGACGCGTGGCGGGATCGGGAACCCGCTCTTCGGCGTCAAGTGGCGATTTCTCGACGAGGAATCCGCGGGAGTCGCGGTCTCGACGTATCCGCAGTTCGGATTCAACCTCGTTTCGTCCTCGGCTGACCGGGGTCTCGTCGATCGGGATGCGAGCTTCCTTCTCCCGGTCTCGGCCGTGAAGTCGATCGGCCCGGTGGCCGTGAACGCCGAGGTCGGCCGCGTTTTCGAGAGCGGCGGGGGAGAATGGGTGTGGGGCCTCGCGCTCGGACACGACTTCGGCCGGGTCGAGGCGCTCGCGGAAGTCTTCGGGACGCACGGGGGCGACGAGACGTCCCGCCAGGTGATCGCGAACCTCGGGGGCCGGTTGCCGCTCGCGCCCTCGTCGACGTTGCTCTTCTCGGGAGGCTGGAGCGTCTCGGACGGCGAAGGCCCCCGACACACGTTCGTCTACCTCGGCCTCCAGCTCACCTCGGGCAGAAAGGGAACTCCATGAAGACAACCGCCTGCGTTCTCGCCGCGCTCGTCGTCGCCGCCCCGCTCCGCGCCGCCGCCCCCGCCGCCGGTGGGCATCGCCTCGCCCCGCCGTTCGCGGTCGGCGGCGATGGCGGATGGGACTACGCCACGGCCGACCCGGCGGCGCGGCGCCTCTTCGTCTCGCGTGGAACGCACGTGATGGTCGTCGACATGGACTCCGGGAAGGTCGTCGGAGACATCCCGGGAACGGACGGCGTGCACGGCATCGCGCTCGCGCAGGACCTGAAGAAGGGGTTCACGAGCAACGGCCGCGCGGGAACGGTGACCGTCTTCGACCTGCCGACCCTCGCGGTCACGGGCACGATCAAGGTCACCGGCGAGAACCCCGACGCGATCCTCTACGAGCCCGTCACGAAACGCGTGTTCACGTTCAACGGGCGCGGCAAGAACGTGACCGCCATCGACGCGACCTCCGGGGCCGTCGTCGGGACCCTGCCGGTGGGCGGAAAGCCGGAATTCGCTGTTTCCGATGCCTCCGGCGTCGTCTACGTGAACGTGGAGGACACGGCCGAGGTCCTCGCCTTCGACGCGAAGAGCCTCGCGGTGAAGGGACGCTGGAAGCTCGCGTCGTGCGAGGAGCCGACGGGACTCGCGATCGACCCGAAGTCGAAACGTCTCTTCGCGGGCTGCAGCGGCAACAAGACGCTCTCGATCCTGGAGGCCGAAGGCGGCAAGCCGGTCGCGACAGTTCCGATCGGCGCGGGCTGCGACGCGGTGGCGTTCGACCCCGGCACGGGCCTGGCCTTCGCTTCCAACGGCGACGGGACCCTGACGGTCGTCAAGGAAACCTCGCCCGGAACGTATCGGGCCGTCGAGACCGTCGCCACGAAGAAGGGCGCGCGGACCATGGCGCTCGACCCGTCGACGCACCGGATCTACCTGCCGGCCGCGCAGTACGGCCCGACGCCGGCGGCCACGGCCGAAGTCCCGCACCCGCGACCGCCGATCGTGCCCGGGTCTTTCGAGATCCTCGTCGTCGTGCCCCGCTGAACCGGCAAGCCGCGCGATTCCAGCGGTTTGCGGGAGCACGGGAGTTTTGGTAGGATCAAGGGCTCTGGGTCGAAGGAGTTTCGAGATGTCCGGAATCTGTCAAGTCACGGGAAAGCGGGCGACGTCTGGCAACAAGGTGTCGCACGCCAACAACAAGACGAAGCGCCTCTTCAAGCCGAACCTGCGGACGCAGCGTTTCTGGGTCGAGAGCGAAGGCCGCTGGGTGCGCCTGCGCGTGTCGACGGCTGCCCTCCGGACGATCGACAAGAAGGGCATCGACGCCGTCGTCGCCGGCATGCGGCGCGAAGGGAAGAAGGTCTAACCGATGCGCGAAAAGATCAAGCTCGTCTCGACGGCGGGCACCGGGTACTTCTACACGATCTCGAAGAACAAGAAGATCCATCAGGACAAGATGGAAGTGAGTAAGTACGACCCCAAGGTGCGCAAGCACGTCCCGTTCAAGGAGTCGAAGATCTAGGCTTCGGACGAAGACGCGAAGACGAAGATCCGGATTCGGATTTTCTTAGAAGGTCAATGGGCGCCGGAGCATCCGCAACGGCGCCCTTCTTCTTGGTGTGCAGCGGCCTGCGCGACACGTCTCTCGCGTGCGCGAAAGGTCGCCCCGCCCTCTTCACCTTCTAAGAACTCTTAATCCTTCTTCTCCTTTTTCTCCCCCCAGCTGTCCACTTCGACCGGCGCCGGCAGGCCGGCTTCCTTGAGCTCGGGAAGGATCGTCGCCTTGTCGCCGACGAGGACGAGGACGGCCCTGTCGAGCGGGATGGCCGTCTTCGCGAGCGCGTTGAGCGCCGCGGCGGGCGTCTTCGCCATCGCGGCGAGGTCCTCGGCGAGCGTCTCGAACGGCGCGCCGACCTCGACGTAGGCAGTCGCGGTCCCGACGATTCCCGAGAGGCCCGAGAACGCCCCGACGGCGTCGTTCTTCACGAGGCCGCGCGCCTTCTCGGTCTCCGCGTCCGACACGTCGCCCGTCGAGATCCGCGCGAACTCGGCCAGGAACTCCTTCACGGCCGGGCCGGTTTCCTTCGCCGTGACCTCCGCCCCCGCCGTGAACGTGCCGAGAACAGGGCCGGCCGAGAACCGGGCGCCCGCGCCGTACGTGTACCCGTGCTTTTCGCGCAGGTTCAGGTTCAGGCGGCTCGTGAAGCTGCCGCCGAGAACCGTCCCGAGCAGGCGCAACGGAACGCGGGAGGCGTCCGAAAAGCGCGGCGCCGGCGCGAGGAAGCGCACGCTCGTCTGGGGCGCATCGGTCCGGTCCACGAGATAGACGCGGAGCCCTTTCCCGGCGGGCGCATAGGCCGCGGGGACCGCGGCGAGCTTCGGCGCCGGGGACGAAGCCTTCCAGGCGCCGAAGGCGCTCTCGAGCGCCGCCTTGACGTCGGCGGCCGGCAGGCTGCTTGCGACGAGGAGCGTCGCGGTCTCCGGCCTCACGAGCGCCGCGTGGGCTGACTTCACGCCCTCGAGCGTGATTGCGTCGACGGAGGCGGCCGTTCCGTCCTCCGGCCAGGCGTAGGGGTGGCTCTCGCCGAAGAGGGCGCGCGCCGCGACCCGGTCGGCCACGGCCGGCGCGTCGTCCTCCGACTGCGCGATCTCGTCGAGCGTAAGCCGCTTCACGCGGTCGAAATCCCGAACCTCGAAGCGCGGCCGGAGGATCGCGTCCGCGAGGAGCGGCAGGCCCTTGTCGAAGTTGCGCGAGAGGATCGTGAGGCCCACGTGCACGGCCCGCCGCGATGCGCCGGTGGAGAAGCTCCCGCCGAGGGCCGCGACGGCCTCGCCGAACGCGAGCGCGTCACGCGCACCCGCGCCCTCGTCGAGCATCCCGGCCATGAACGACGCGAGGCCCGCCCGCTCGGCGGAGCCGTCCAGCGCCCCTTCGGGGCGGAACACGGCCGCAACGCGCGTGAGCGGGAGGTCCGGGGTCTTCCAGAGCTCCACGGGGATCCCGTTGGCGAGCTTGAATCGCTCGGGCGAGGTCGGGCGGAACGCGACCGGCGGGCCGTCCTTTGGCCGCGTGTCGCGGGCGGAGGGGGCGCGCTTGCCCTGCTCCGGCAGGACACGGAAAACGACGCGGGCGTCCGGCGTCAGGACCTGCTTCGCGGTCGCGAGAACCGAGGCGGGCGTCGCGCTGCGGTAGCGGTCGAGGTCGCGCTTGAAGCCATTCGGGTCGCCCCAGGCGTCCTCGTAGAAGTTCAAGAGGTCCGCGCGCGTCTCGAGCCGCTGGAGCGCCGCGAGCTTCGAGAGCTCCGTGGTCTCCTTGCGCTGGGCGAGCTCGCCGGGGTTCGGTCCGTCCTTCAGGAAGCGCGCGATCTCCTCGTCCACCGTCTTCTCGACGCGTCCGAGGTCCGCGTCCGCCCGCGCCTGGACGTCGATGCGCAGGTACGACCCGAGGGCCTGGCTGTTGTTCGAGGCCGAGACGGACGACGCGATCTTGTCGTCGATGACGAGCCGCTTGTAGAGGCGGCTGCTCTTGCCGTCGGCGAGAACGGATGCGATGAGGTCGCACTCGGCGTCGCCCTGCGTCATCGCGGGCGGCGTGTGGTACGCGAAGGAGACGAGCGGAAGCTGCACCTTGTCGTACATCGCGCCGCGCTTCACGCCGTCGAGCCGCACGGGGGAGAAGGTCTTGCGCGGGGGCTCGCCGCCGCGCGGCAGCGTCCCGAAGAGGCTCGCGACGAGCGGCTTGACCACTGCGGGGTCGAAGTCGCCCGCGACGACGAGGCTCGCGTTGTTCGGGACGTAGAACGTCGCGAAGAAGTCCTTCACGTCGGTCGCGACGACCGCCTTCAGGTCCTCGGCGGTCCCGATCGTCGGAAAGTGGTA
>DATKLW010000112.1:0-31709 GCA_035542215.1 Thermoanaerobaculia bacterium
ACTCACGATCCCGGTCGTCGCCGTCGCGTCGGTCCTCTTCCACGTGCCCCTCACGCTCGGCCTCGACCCGAAGGACCTCGTGATGCTGACGCTCACGTTCGTGGTCGGCGCGATCACGCTCGGGACCGGCCGCACGAACATCATGCAGGGCGCCGTGCACATCGTGATCTTCGCGGCCTGGCTGTTCCTGTCGCTCGTCCCCTAGGCCTCGGGGGGAGCGGTTTCCCGGGCGAACTCGCCCGACTCGGACCGGCGGAACCGGGCCTCCCGCGCATCCTGCGTCCGCCTGAGGCGGGTGCGGAACGTCAGGACCTCGAGCTGGCGGAGCCGCTCCGCCTCGCCCCGCCGGTGCCGCTGCTGGTGCCGCGCACCCGCGAGAAGGAGGGCGCTCCTCACGTACTCACGGCGCTCGTCGACCCGGCCGAAGCGCTTCTCGAAACGGCGCGTCCACGGGAAGCGCAGGGCCTCGGCGTCCTCGGGCGGGAGGAGGCCGAGCCGGACCTCCTCGGCGAGCTCCGCCTTCACGCGCGCGCTTTCGGCGAGGACGGCCGGGGCCCAGACGAGGACGGACACGACGAGGCTCCCGGCGACGGCGAAACCGCCCCGCGCGCGCCCCGCGACTACGAACACGGCCGACAGGGCCGCCGCGAGACCCGCCGGAACGCCGACTCCCAGGGCCCGCGCGAGGCCCTCGCGCCAGCCCGCCTCGCCGCCGGCGCGGCAGGACTCCGCGCCCCAGGCGGAGACCGCGAGGACCGCAAGCACCGCGAGCGCGAACGGCCCCGCGCCGGGCAGCCGGCGCCCGGCGGCGAGCGCGACGGCCGCGGCGCCGCCCGCCGCAAAGGCCGCGGCGTGGGACGCCTCCTCCGTGATCGACGCGAACTTGCGGCCGGAGCCGAGCGCGAGGACGAGCGCGATCCCACCCGCGAGCGCCGCGGCCTCCGCCGGGTCCGGGAACGCCGCGCGGGCGGAGCCGAAAACGGCGAAGGCCGCGAACGCGCCCGCGAGGACGGCTGCCGCGCGCCGGTCCGTCCGACCAGCGGCGACGAGGGCGAAGCCCGCGGCCGCCACGCGGAGTCCCGTCTCGATGCTCACGAGACGGGGTGCGCCAGGAAGTAGAGCCGCGTCGCCTCGACGTCGCGGCGGATCTGGGAGGTCAGCTCGAGCATCGAGGGAAAGGTCATCTCCTCGCGGACGCGATCGAAGAACGAGAGCCGCACGCGCTCGCCATAGACGTCCGACGAGAAGTCGAGGACGAACGACTCGATCGTCGTCGCGTAATCCTCGTAGACCGTGGGACGGCGGCCGATGTTCGTGACGCAGGCGAACGTTCGGGCGAACGACTCGATCCTCACGCTCGTGAAGTACACGCCGTCCTTCGGGTAGAGCTCGTTGCCGGGCTGGAGGTTCATCGTCGGGAACCCGATCCTGCGGCCCATGCGGTCGCCCTTCGCGATGATGCCGTCCATCGCATAGGCGCGCCCGAGGAGCGCGTTCGCGCCCGTCACGTCGCCCGCGGCGAGCGCGGCACGGATGCGCGTGGACGAGATGGGGCCGGACGCATCCGCAACGTCGGGGAGCCCGTGGACGGAAAAGCCTGCCTCGACGCCGATGCGGCGGAGGAGGTCGAGGTCGCCGGCGCGCTCGCGGCCGAAAACGAAACGCGCGCCGACGCAGACCTCGCGCGCCGCGAGCCTCTTCCCGAGGAGCTCCCGGGCGAACTCCCCTGCCGGCATCAGCGAGAAGTCCCGCGTGAAGGGCACGAGGACGAGCGCGTCGATCCCGCAGGCCTCGATCGCCTCCTCGCGCTGGCGCAGCGACTGGATCATCTTCGGGGCCCGCTCGGGGTGCAGGACCTTCAGCGGATGCGGGTCGAAGGTCACGACGACGGAGGGTGCGCTCGCCGCGCGCGCCCGTGCCGCGACGTCGCGGAGCATCGCCTGGTGGCCCAGGTGAACGCCGTCGAAGTTCCCGACCGTGACGACGCCCCCTCCGGGCAGGTCGACGTTCGAGCGGAGCGGATCGCGAAGAACCTGCAAGGCGGGCCGGATCTTAAGCGACTTGGTCGACCACCCGCCCGACGAGGTCGTAGGCGTGCGCCTCGGTGACCTCGACGCGGACGACCTCGCCGACGCGCGGCGTCCAGCCGGCGGGCACGTCGTTGATCAGCACCCGTCCGTCGATCTCGGGGGCCTGCGAAGACAGCCGCGCCTCGAGGAGCATGTCCGTCTCGTCACTGGGACCTTCGAGCAGGGCGTCGAACGTCTTGCCGCGCTTCGCGCGGTTGAGGGCCGTCGCGATCTTCTGTTGGATCTTCATCAGACGGTCGCGGCGCGAAGATTTCTCTTCGAAAGGAACAGGGTCCCCCGCCGCCGCAGCGCCCGAGCCAGGCTCCGGCGAGTACGTGAAGACGCCGAGGTTGTCGAAGCGCACGGCCTCGATGAACCTCTTCACTTCTAAGAAATCTTCCTCTTCTTCCCCCGGGAACCCGACGATGAAGGTGGAACGCAGCGAGATGTCGGGAACGATCTTTCGGATTTCTTCGAATTGGTTTTCGTAGCTCTTCGCGTCCCCTCCTCTCTTCATCTGCGAAAGGATCTTCCGACTGACGTGCTGGAGCGGCATGTCGACGTAAGGCACGAAGCGCGGGTTCGACGCCATGAGCTCGAAGACGCCCATGTCGAGCGTCTTCGGGTACGCATAAAGGAACCTCACCCACGGGAAGCCCGTCTCGGCGAGAAGGGCCTTGACGAGCGAGGCGAGGCCGGTGCGACCGAGCCCGAGGTCCTCGCCGTAACGCGTCGTGTCCTGCGAGATCAGGACGAGCTCCTTCACGCCCTGCGCCTCGAGGCCCTGCGCCTCCTTGACGAGCGACGCGACCGTCCGCGAGCGCATGAGGCCGCGCATCTGCGGGATCGTGCAGAAGGTGCAGGGGTTGTTGCACCCCTCCGCGACTTTCAGGTACGCGTAGCCCTTGCGGTGCGTGAGGACTCGGGGAGAGAGGTCGTCGTAGAGGCGCGTCGCGAGCGGCTTGTCCGTGAAGCGCGGGAGCGACGGCAGGCCGAGCGCGGCGGCGGGCGCCTTCTCGAGCTCGTCGAGGCCGATGAAGTGATCGACCTCGGGGATCTCGGCGGCGAGCTCACGGCCGTACTTCTGGACCATGCAGCCCGCCACGACGACCCGGTCGATCTCCCCGGCGTCCTTCCGCGCGACCTCCCGGAGAATCGCGCCGACGGACTCCTCCTTGGCGGCGTCGATGAAGCCGCACGTGTTCACGATGACGACGCGCGACGCTTCGGGGTCGGCCAGCGTCAGGCCCTCGCGCTGCAGGTGCCCGAGCATGACCTCCGTGTCGACGAGGTTCTTCGGGCAGCCGAGGGAGACGATCCCGACGGACGGGAGAGACGGAAGTGAGGTTCTCTTCATGAAGGCGAGGCGGGGCGCGCGCGGGCGCGCGCTGCGACTGAGACGATTCTACAACGAACCGCCGGCCTCTCCCGCTCAGCGGAAGAGGCCGGAAACCGAGCCGGACGCCGCCGGATCGCGCCGGATCCCGGAGACCCTGACGACTTCCTTGAGCGCGGCCGTCGCGTCGAGGTCAAGCCGGCCCTTCTCCACCTCGTCGTCGAGGACCGTCCACGCCCGCTCGAACGTCATCGCGGCCCGGTAGGCGCGGTTCGTCGTCAGGGCGTCGAAGACGTCGGCGACGGACACGATCCGCACGGGCTGCGGGATCTCGCCGCCGGAGATCCCGTCCGGATAGCCGCTCCCGTCCAGTCGCTCGTGGTGGTGAAAGATGATCGGGAGGATCCGCCGCATCGTCCTCATCCCCGCGAGCAGGTCGCAACCCGCGACGGGGTGCTCGTTGATCGCCATGCGCTCCTCGGCGGTGAGCGGGCCGATCTTCTTCAGGATCGAGTCCGCGACGATGATCTTCCCGATGTCGTGGAAGAGGGCGCCCCGCCGCACGTCCTCGATCTCGGCGGCCTTGAGACCGAGCTTCCCGGCGACGTCCACCGCGTACTGGGCCACGCGGCCGCTGTGGCCGGCCGTGTAGCTGTCGCGCGCGTCGATCGTCTTGGCGAGCATGAGGATGACGCGCTCGGCGTGCTCGTGCTCGTCGGCGAAATGCTTGAGCAGGACGAGCGATTTCACGCGGGGGATGAGCTCCTCGGCGGCGACGGGCTTCGCGAGGAAATCCGTGACGCCCGCGCGCTGCGCCCGGAGGCGGTCCTCGCGAGTCCCGTGCCCGGTCATCATGACGACGGGCAGGAGCCGGGTGGCCGGGTTCTCGCGGATCTGCTCGAGGATGTCGTTCCCGCTCGCGTCCGGGAGCATGAGATCGAGGAGGACGAGGTCGGGTGGGTGCTCGCGGATCGCGATGAGAGCCGTTCCCCCGATGCCGAAGTCCTCGACCGCGTAGCCGGCGCGCGTCAGGAGCCGGCGCATGAGTCCGCGGACCTGATCGTCGTCATCGACGACGAAAATCCGCCCGGCCGTGTCGTCCGGCGGCGGAATTCGCGAGATGAGGGACGAGGGCGCGGGCACGAGTAGCGAAAATGATACGCCGCCGCGGCCCCAGGCGTAGACTGAGTCTCATGCCTTGGTCCGGCTCGCGGCGAGAGTCCGTCCGGGCCCGGCGGCTTCTCGCCGCTGCGTCGGCGCTCGCGGCGGGCGCCGCGGGGGTCGGCTTGGCGGTTCTCCTCGGCTGGGTCTTCGGCGTCCGCGCCCTCACGGAGGTTGTCCGCGGGCAGGTCGCGATGGTTCCGAACACGGCCGTGTGTCTCGTTCTGGCGGGCCTCGCTCTGTGGCTGCGGACGCGCGCCGTCGGCCCTCTCTCGATCGGCGCGAACGCCGCCGCCGCGGCCGTGGGAATCGTGGCCGCCCTGAGCCTCGTCGAGATCGCGTCGGGCCGGGATCTCGGGATCGACGAGCTGCTCTTCCGGGATCCCCTGGGCCTGACCGGCTTCCCTCCCGGACGCATGGCGGTCCTCACGGCACTGAGCCTCCTCTCGCTCGCGGCCGCGCTCCTCACCCTCGGCCGGGGGCGATTGCGGAGCGACCTCTTCGGGCTCGTGCCGGGAGTCCTCGCGCTGGCGTCCCTCGCGGCTTACGCCGAAGGCCTGTCCGGTCTCTCGGGGTTCGGCGACTCCAAGGGGATGGCCGTGCACACGGCGGCCGGGCTCCTTCTTCTCTCCGCCGGGGTCCTCCTCGCTCATTCGGGGGGCCTGAGCCGGCTTCTTTCGAGCGATACGGCGGGAGGGGCGATGGCCCGCCGGCTCCTCCCGATCGCGCTCCTCGCACCTCTCGCCGTGAACGCCCTCCGCCGCTGGGGCCTCGCGCACGGTTTCTTCGGCGTGCCGATCGGGCACGCGCTGGACGAGCTGACGGACTCGGCGATCCTCGCGGCGATCGTCCTCGCGGCGGCCGCCGCGCTCATGCGGGCGGACGAGAAGCGCGTCCTCTCCGAGGACACCCTCCGGACGACGGAGGAGAAGTACCGCCTCCTCTTCGAGAGCAGCCCTCTTCCGACGTGGGTCGTGGACCGCGCGACGCTCCGCTATCTCGCGGTCAACGACGCCGCCGTCGAGCACTACGGCTACACGAGGGAAGAGTTCCTCTCGATGGACATCGGACAGATCCGGCCTCCCGAGGACGCGGCCCCCGTCCGCCGGGCGGTCCCGAAGGAGGGCGCCGGTCTCGAACGGATGGGAGTCTGGCGGCACCTCAAGAAGGACGGCACCCCGATCCAGGTCGAGATCGTGACCCACACCCTCACGTTCGAAGGCCGTTCGGCCTGGCTCGTCGCGGCCTACGACGTGTCGGAGCGGGTGCGGGCGGAACAGGAGCTTCGGAAGCTCTCGCGCGCCGTCGAGCAGAGCCCGGCGTCCGTCGTCATCACGGACACGTCCGGAAACATCGAGTACGTGAACCCGAAGTTCTCGCGCGTGACGGGCTACGCCGAGAGCGAGGTCCGCGGCATGAACCCCCGGATCCTGAAGTCCGGAGAGCTTCCCCCGGAGTCCTACCGCGACCTGTGGGACACGATCACCGCGGGCCGCGAGTGGCACGGGGAGTTCCACAACGTGAAGAAGGACGGTGATCTCTTCTGGGAGTTCGCGTCCATCTCTCCGATCCTGGACGAGCACGGAGCGATCACGCACTACGTCGCGGTCAAGGAAGACATCACGGAACGAAAGCTCGCCGAGGGCCGGATCCGCCAGCTCAACCGCCTCCTCAGGACGATCTCCGAGGTCAACCAGCTCATCGTGCGGGCCCAGGATCGCGACGTGCTCCTCTCGGAGGCCTGCCGGATCCTCGTGGAGCACGGCGGCTTCCCTCTCGTGTGGATCGGCGCGGCCGACCCGGAGTCGGGCCGCGTCGTTCCCCGCGCGCGGGCGGGCGTGCGACCGGATCTCGTCCGCGGCCTCGACGATTCGGCCGAAGGTCAGGGGCCGGCCCGGACCGCTCTGTGGACCGGGACCTCCGTCGTCGTCGCCGACCCCGCGGTCGCCGCATTTCCCCTCGTGACTCGCGTCGCCTCCCGGCGCGTCCTCGTCGTCCACGGCTCGGAGGCGAACGCGATCGGCGCCGAGGAAACGGGCCTTCTCGACGAGCTCGCGGGCGACCTCGGGTTCGCGATCGACGCGCTCGAGAACCGCGACGAGAGGCGAAAGGCCGAAGAGGCTCTCGCGGCGCGGGAGCATCACTTCCGCTCCCTCATCGAGAACGCGCAGGACATCATCACGATCGTCGACGTGCCGGACACGATCGCCTTCCAGAGCCCGGCGACCCGGGCGATCCTCGGGCGCGCGCCGGAGGAGTTCGTCGGGAGGAGCATTCTCGAATTCCTGCACCCCGAAGACGTCGGGGTCGTCCGGGAGGGGCTCAGCCGCGCGCTGGCGAATCCGGAGACGCCCCGGAAGGCTGTCTACCGGTTCCGGCACGCCGACGGGTCCTGGAGGACGGTGGAGGGGATCGGAAAGCGGCTCCCCGGCCCGGGCCCGCCCCGTGTCGTCGTCAATTCCCGCGACGTCACGGAGAGCCGCGCTCTCGAGCAGCAGCTCCTGCAGGCCCAGAAGATGGAAGCCGTCGGACGTCTCGCCGGGGGTGTCGCCCACGATTTCAACAACCTCCTGACCGCGATCCTCGGCTACGCGGACCTGATGGAGGAGCGCGTCTCCGGCGACGAGGACCTGAGCGCCAATCTTCGCGAGATCCGGACAGCCGGACAGCGGGCGGCGGCGCTGACGCGCCAGCTTCTCGCGTTCAGCCGCAAGCAGATCCTCCAGCCCCGCACGCTCGACCTGAATACGGTCGTCACGAGCATCGAGAAGATGCTGCGTCGGCTCATCGGCGAGGACATCGAGATCGTGACGCGCCTCGCGCCGTCCGTCGGGAGCGTCCGGGCGGATCCCGGACAGATCGAGCAGGTCCTCGTCAACCTCGCCGTGAACTCCCGCGACGCGATGCCGCGGGGCGGGACGCTCGCGATCGAGACCTCGGACGTCACGCTGGATGCCGGGTTCGCGGCGGCGCGGCCCGGCGCGGCGCCGGGCCCTCACGCGGTCCTGACGGTCCGGGACACCGGGGTCGGAATGACGGACGACGTGAAGGCCCACGCCTTCGAGCCCTTCTTCACGACGAAGACGAAAGGCGAGGGAACGGGTCTGGGGCTCGCGACCGTCTACGGAATCGTCAAGCAGAGCGGCGGCTACGTCTCCGTCGAGAGTGAGCCCGGCCGCGGCACGACGTTCCGGATCTATCTGCCGCGCGTCGAGGAGCCGGCCGAGCCGCCGGGCGAGGAGCCCGCCTCACGGCCGCCGCGCGGGCACGAGACGATCCTCCTCGTCGAGGACGAGGAGGCCGTGCGGCGCCTGTCGCGATCCGTCCTCGTCGCCCGGGGCTACACGGTCCTGGAGGCCGCATCGGGCGAGGAGGCGCTCGAGGCCGCGCGGGCGCACCCGGGCCGGATCCACCTCCTTCTCACCGACCTCGTCATGCCGAAGGTCGGCGGCCGCGAGCTCGCAACGCGCCTCGCGGCGACGCGCCCGGAGACGAAGGCGCTCTTCGTCTCCGGCTACACCGACGAGGCGATCGCCCAACACGGCGCCCTCGAGCCGGGGATCGCGTTCCTCCAGAAGCCGTTCACGCCGCTCGCCCTCGCACGGAAGGTGCGGGAGGTCCTGGACGCTCCTGCTCAGGGGTAGATGCGGTACAGCATCCTCGGGTACGGGATGCACTCGCGAAGGTGCGGCACGCCGCACATCCACGCGACGAAGCGCTCGAGTCCCATCCCGAACCCTGAGTGCGGGAACGTGCCGTACTTCCTGACGTCGAGGTACCACTGGAACGCCTCGAGCGGCAGGTTGTGCTGCTGGATGCGCGACAGAAGCAGGGCGTGGTCGTGGATACGCTGCGACCCGCCGATGATCTCGCCGTAACCCTCCGGCGCGAGCATGTCGAGGCCGAGGACGACGTCCGGGTCCTGCGGGTCGGGCTGCATGTAGAACGCCTTGATCGACGTCGGGTAACGCGTGACCATGACGGGGGTGTCGAACCCCTCGGCGAGAGCGGTCTCCTCGTCGCCGCCGAGGTCGTCGCCAAACTGCACCGGGAAGCCCTTTCCCTTCAGGATGTCGATCGCCTCGCGGTACGAGATCCGCGGGAACCGCTTCGCGGCGACAGGCTCGAGCTTCGCCGTGTCGCGCTCGAGACGCTTGAGGTCTTCCTTCCGGCGGTCGAGGACGCGCGCCGTGAGCTCCTTGACGAACTCCTCGGCGAGGTCCATGAGGCCGTCCACCTCGAGGAACGCGACCTCGGGCTCCACCATCCAGAACTCGCGCAGGTGGCGCCGCGTCTTGGACTTCTCGGCCCGGAACGTCGGCCCGAAGCAGTAGACCTTCCCGAGCGCGGCGGCCGCCGGCTCGAGGTAGAGCTGGCCGGACTGCGAGAGATACGCCTTCTCCTCCTCGGTGTACTGGGTCTCGAAGAGGTTCGACGTGCCCTCGCACGCGGCCGGCGTGAGGATCGGCGAGTCCACGCGCGTGAAGCCGCGCGTGTAGAAGAAGTCGTGGATCGCGCTCTCGACCTCGCTCCGGACCTTCAGCACGGCGACCTGCTTCGACGAGCGCAGCCAGAGATGGCGCTGCGACATGAGGAAGTCGACGCCGTGCTCTTTCGGCGTGATCGGGAAGTCCTTCGTGAGGTCGAGGACCTTCACGTCCGTGACGCCCAGCTCGACCCCTCCCGCCGACCGGACGTCGGCCTTCACGACTCCGGTGATCTCGAGCGTCGACTCCTGCGTCGCGCTCGTCGCCGCTTCCCAGACGGCCTCGGGCACGTCCGCCTTCGAGACGACGGCCTGCAGATACCCCGAGCCGTCGCGCAGGACGAGGAACCAGATCTTGCCGCCCTTCCTCCAGTGGTAGAGCCAGCCCTTGAGGGTCACGGTCTCGCCGACGTGGCGGGACAGTTCGGAAATCGTCACTTCGGCATCCTCGCTCTCCAGCTCTGCAGAACGACGTTTGCCTGCGAGAGGCGCATGAGCCTCCGGCTGCGCGCCGCGCTCGCCTCCGCGTCGTCCTGCGGAACGATCTGCGAACGCGTGTCGCGCGTGATCTTCTCGAGCTCCTTCAGGAGCGCGTCGACCTCGTGCTTCTCGTATTTCTTGAGGACCACGGGGTTCAGCGCCACGTAGCCTTCCGCCACGTCCGCCGCCACCTTCCACGCCGGGTTCGCCATGAAGGGACGTTACAACATCGGGTACTCTTCCCCTTCTTGGAGGTCCTGTGAGCTTTTCCGGAGTCGATTTTCTTGGCATCGAAGACATGTTGTCCGAGGACGAGAAGGCCGTCCGCGACCTCGTCCGCGACTTCGTGGACGCCGAGGTCCTGCCGATCATCGAGGCCTGCGCGTACGAGGGCCGCTTTCCGAAGGAGTTGATCCCGCAGATGGCGGCGATGAACCTCTTCGGGTCGACGATCCCCGAGTACGGCCTCCCGGGCCTCAACAACGTCGCCTACGGGCTCATCACGCAGGAGCTCGAGCGCGGCGACTCGGGCCTCCGCTCGTTCGTGTCCGTCCAGTCCGCCCTCGTCATGTTCCCGATCTACACGTACGGCTCGAAGGAACAGAAGGACCGGTGGATCCCGGCGCTCGCGAAGGGCGAGAAGATCGGCTGCTTCGGCCTGACGGAGCCCGACTTCGGCTCGAACCCGTCCGGGATGCGCACCGTCGCGAAAAAGGACGGCAGGGACTGGGTCCTGAACGGCGCCAAGGCGTGGATCACGAACGGCTCGATCGCGGACGTCGCGGTCGTCTGGGCCAAGGTCGGCGGAGCCGGCGGCCCGATCCGCGGCTTCCTCGTCGAGAAGGGCATGAAGGGCTTCACGGCGCCCGAGCACCGCATGAAGATGTCCCTCCGCGCGTCCGTGACCTCGCAGCTCTCGTTCGAGGACGTGCGCCTCCCGGAGGAGAACGTCCTGCCCGGCGTCGAGGGCATCAAGGGGCCGCTCTCGTGCCTCACGCAGGCGCGCTACGGAATCGCCTGGGGCGGCCTCGGCTCGGCGATGGCGACGTACACGTGCGCGCTCGACTACGCGAAGTCGAGAAAGCAGTTCAAGGACCGCCCGATCGCCTCCCACCAGCTCGTCCAGCAGAAGCTCGCCTTCATGATCACGGAGATCACGAAGGGCCAGCTCCTCGCGCTCCGTCTCGGCCGGATGAAGGACGCGAAGACGATGAAGCCCGAGCACGTCTCGATGGCCAAGCGGAACAACGTCTGGGTCGCGCGCGAATGCGCGAAGCTCGCGCGCGAGATCCTCGGAGCCAACGGGATCGTCGGCGAATACCCGGTGTTCCGCCACCTCTCGAACATCGAGTCGGTCTTCACGTACGAGGGCACGCACGACATCCACACGCTCGTCCTCGGCCAGGCGGTGACCGGCATTCCGGCCTACAACCCGCCGATGGAGTAAACCCGCTCCCCTCAAGTCGTTGCGGTTACAATGGGCCGTCATGGCCATCGCAGGAAATCTGCGGACGATGCAGTTGTCCGAGTTGCTGCAGTGGCTGTCCACCGGCCTCAAATCGGGCACGCTCGTCGTCAGGGGCGCTCCCGGCGAGAAGCGGATCTACTTCGAGAACGGCCGCGTCACGTCGTCTTCCTCGACGCTGGAACGCGAGCACCTCGGCCGGTTCCTCGTCGGGTTCGGCTTCATCACCGAGGAGGAGCTCATCCGGGCGCTCGAGGTCCAGCAGGAGTCGCGGATCCTCCTCGGCAAGATCCTCGTCATGATCGGGGCCATCAAGGAGACGGAGCTCGCGGACCTCGTCCGCCTGAAGGCCGCCGAGACGATCTACGACATCTTCCTCTGGACCGAGGGCTCGTTCGCGTTCATCGACGGAGAAGTCCCGCAGCTGCCCATGGTCCCGATCTCGTCGGACGTGACGGGCATCGTCATGGAGGGCCTCCGCCGCTACGACGAGTGGCAGCGCATCAAGACGAAGATCACGTCGATGCGGCAGATCCCGACGGTGACCGACCCCGTCGAAACGACGCTCGGGGACCGGGAGAAGCTCATCGTCGGGGCGATCAACGGGCACCGCGCAATCGACCAGATCGCGCTCGAGACGCACAACCCCGAGTTCCACGTCGCGAAACTCGTCTACGACCTGATGCAGAGCGGGCACGTCGTGATGACGGGTGAGCGCGAGGAGGCGCCGGTCGCGTCCGTCTTCTCCGACGCGGACACGACCGCGGAGGCCGAAGCCGCGTCGGCCTTCGACCCGATCCTCGGCGCCTCACGCGACGACGCGTCCCCGGAGCCCCGGCCGCGCGTGGAGGAATACGTGCTGGCGCCGCCGCCCCCGCGCACGCCCCCGCCGACGGACTTCGGCCGCTTCCTCAAGCGCGGCCCGGATTCCGACGTCACCTTGCGGCGCAAGCCGAAGTCCGGCGAGTCGGCCGTCCCGGCCCTCCGGACGGCGGCCCCCGCCGCCCCCGCGCCCGCCGACTCCTCGGCCACCAACCCGGCGGCCGGCTCCGCGACGAGGCCCGCCGCGGCGTCCCCGAAGCCGGACCCTTCGCCGGCGCCCGCACAGGCGGCCCCTTCCCCCGCCCGCGCTCTGCACGCGCAGGCGCCCGCGGAACCCCGCGCCAAGGTTCCCGCGTCGGCGGTGCCGATCCTGACGAAGCCGATGGAAGAGCTCATGTCCTTCGCGTTCACGCCGAACGAGGCGTTCATCGTCTCGCGCATCAACGGCATGTGGGACGTCAAGTCCATCGCCCGTATCTCGCCCTTCCCCGAGTCCGAGGTCATGCGGGTCTTCGCGAAGCTCCAGACGAGCGGGGTCATCTCGTTCAGATGATCCTTGCCGATCTCCGGCCCGCCCTCTCCACGCTCGTCGCGCTCGTCCTTCTCTTCGTCGTCGCGATCATCACGCGCAAGCTCGCGCAGGCGCGCCACAATGCGTCGGAGCTCGCGCGCAAGAACCGCGAGCTCGCCACGCTCCGCGAGATCACGGCGGCCGTCTCGAGCGCGGCGCCGGCCGAGATCGTCTTCGCGCGCGTCTTCGAGACCCTGAAGCGCGCCGTTCCGGTCCAGGCGATGGCGGCCGTCTCTTTCGAGGAAGACCCGGATGGCCTCGCCGTCCTTGCGTTCGGGGGCGACGTGACGCTCGAGCGTCGGGCGTTCCTGGACTGGCTCTCCCTCCAGCGCGAGCTCGAGTCGCCGTTCCTGCCCGCATCGCCCGCGCCGCGCATCGCCCAGGGCGCGGGCCGCGACCTCGTGTTGAATCCGGGTCTGGCCTACCAGGTCTTCCTGCCGCTGCAGACTCCGGCCCTGATCGCCGGGGTTCTCGTCGCGGAGTCGGCCGACGCCGCCCTCGTCACGCCGCAAACGCTCCAGGAGATGTCCGTTCTCGCGGACCACCTCGCGCTGTCCCTTCAGGACAGGAACCTCCGGCGCCAGATGCAGGCGGTCAACGAGCGGCTCCAGGGCCGCGCCGAGATGCTCCAGCGCATCCTCGAGCTGTCGAACGAGCTCAAGACGCATCTCACGCTCGAGCACCTCGTCCAGAGCATCGTGCACGCCGTCTCCCACAGCCTCGGCTACCGGATCGTCGCCCTGTCCCTCTACGACCCTTCCGAGAACGTCTTCGAGCGCCGCGCGCAGCTGGGTTTCGACGACGCGCTGCCCGGCGCGCCGCCGCGCCGCGTCGCGAGGGACGAGGTCGCCCGGTGGTTCGGCGAGCGGTACCGGATCTCGAAGTCGTACTTCGTGAGCCACCTCGACCGGCAGGCGTCGATGGACGACTCGGGCCGCGTCGACCGCCGGCGGCGCGCGACCGCGCCCGGCGCGTGGCACCCCGACGACCTCCTCTTCGTTCCTCTCACGGCGGGCGACCAGCTCGTCGGCGTCCTGCAGGTCGACCAGCCACGCAGCGGGCTCGTCCCGCGTCTCGAGGACGTGCAGGCCCTCGAGATCTTCGCGAACCAGGCCGTCACCGCGCTCCAGTCCGCCCGCGCCTACGAGACGACCCGCCAGATGTCCGTGCGCGACTCGCTCACAGAGGCCTTCAACCACCGGTACTTTCAGGAAACTCTCTCGCGCGAGCTCGCGCGGCACGAGCGGAGCGGCCAGCCGCTCGCGCTCGTCATGCTCGACATCGACGACTTCAAGAAGATCAACGACCGCTGGGGCCACCCCGTCGGAGACGTCGTCCTGCACGGCCTCGTCGAGGAGCTCACGAAGGGCGTCCGCGAGATGGACACGGTCGCCCGCTACGGCGGCGAGGAGTTCGCCCTCATCTTTCCCGAGACGACGCCCGCCAAAGCCTGGGTCGTCGCGGACCGCATCCGGAACCGCGTCGCCTCCCGCCTCTTCGCGGCGCCGCACGTCGAGCAGGCGCTCGCCGTCACGATCTCGCTGGGTCTCTCGACGTACCCCGAGGACGGCGGGACGAAGCGCCTTCTCATCGAGCGCGCCGACCAGGCCCTCTACCAGGCCAAACGCAGCGGCAAGAACTGCCTCGTCACGGCTGGATCACTCGCGGACCTGAAGACGCTGTAGGCCCTTCGGCCGCGTCACCGCCGGACACTCCGCGACCGCGAAGCGCAGCGGCCACGCGGCGGCGGAGCCCGCGTAGTCCACGCCGACACGCGGGCCGACCAGGACGTCGAAGCGCACCCGCGGCCCGCGGGAAAGCACGAGCTCGGGGCCGGAGAGAGAGGCGCCGGACAGCGCGGCCGTCACGCCGAGATACGCGCAGAGCTTCGCGGGTCCGGAGGCAAGCAGAAGACCGGAAGAACCGGGGATTTTCTTAGAAGGTGCAGAGGGGCCGCGGCGCGCCGCCAGGGTGTGGCGAACGGGCTGCGGCGCAGCGCCGCCGCGCTCCCCCGTCCTATTCACCTTCAAAGAAATCTTCGTGCTCTTTGGACCGCACCAATCCGCCAAGAATTCCTCGGGAACGCCCGCTCTGAGCAGAACCGCCTCGGGCACGCCCTCCGCCTGCGTCACGACGTTCAGGCAGAAGTGCATCCCGTAGACGAAGTAGACGTACGCGTGCCCGCCCTCGCCCCACATCGGCGCGACACGCGGCGTGCGGCGGCCGTTCCACGTGTGGGCCGCGCGGTCCTTCACTCCGAGGTAGGCCTCCGTCTCGACGAGAATCACGGAACGCGTCGTTCCGTCCGGCAGCCGGCGCGTGAGGCGGCAGCCGAGGAGCGCCCGTGCGACGTCGGCCGTGGGTTTCCGGTAGAAGGCCTTCGGAAGCGGCTTCGGCTCTCCCATTGCTATCCTCGGCGACATGATGCCCGACACGCGCTCCGTCCTCGTCACGGGCGGCGCGGGATTCATCGGCTCGCACCTCGCCGACGCCTTCCTCGAGGCGGGCTCCCGCGTCACGATCCTCGACGACCTTTCGACCGGCGTCCTCGAGCGCGTCCCCGCCGGCGCGCGCTTCGTGGAGGGCGACGTCCGGACGTTCGACTTCGAGCCCCTCCTGCGCGCCGAGAAGGTCGACACGATCCTCCACCATGCGGCGCAGATCGACGTCAGGAAGTCCGTCGAGGATCCCGTGTTCGACGCCGAGGTGAACGTGCTCGGGACGATCCGCCTCGCGCGCGCCGCGCTCGCGGCCGGCGTCACCCAGATCGTCTTCGCGTCGAGCGGCGGCGCGATCTACGGCGACCCCGAAGGCTTCTCGGCGGACGAGAAGCATCCGACGAACCCGGTCTCTCCCTACGGCGTCGCGAAGCTCGCCGGCGAGAAGTACCTGTTCGGGCTCGCGCACGGCTCCCCGCTCGTCGTCACGGCGCTCCGTTACGCGAACGTCTACGGCCCGCGCCAGGACGGGCGCGGCGAGGCGGGCGTCGTCGGGATCTGGATGGCGCGCCTTCTCGAGGGCAAGCCCTGCGTCATCTACGGCGACGGGCTCAACTCGCGCGACTTCGTCTTCGTGGGCGACGTCGTCGCCGCGAACCGCGCGGCCGCCGCGCGGCGCTTCGGTGGCGTCGTGAACGTCGGGACCGGCGTCGAGACGACGGTGAACGCCCTCTGGGACGAGGTCGCGCGCGCCTGCGGTTCGAACTCTCGGGCCGCCCACGAGGCCGGCAAGCCGGGCGAGCAGCGGCGCAGCGTCCTCGACGCCGCGAAGGCCCGTTCCGCTCTGGGTCTCGGAGAGCCCGTCAGCCTTGCGGAGGGGCTGCGCCGGACGGCGGCGTGGTTCCGGGAGCGGACGAAGTCCTGACCCGGTGCTCGCCGGAGCCCTTCGGGCCACGCTTGATCACGACCACGGTCACGTCGTCCTCCGGGGCGGCGCCGCCGCGCCACGACTTGACGGCGTTCGCGATGCGCTGCGCGATCTCCCGCGCCGGGTGGCGCCGGGCCTCGGACACGAGGCGTTTGAGGCGCGACGGCCCGAACTCGCGCCCTCGCGCGTCGTGCGCCTCGACGACGCCGTCCGTGTAGAGCACGACGACGTCGCCGGGTTCTATGTGCGTCGCACGCCGTCCGTAGACGGCGTCCGGCATCGGACCGAGCACCATTCCCGTCGACGGCAGCTCGGAGAACCCGCCGTGGGCCGCATGGAGGTGCAGGGGCGACGGATGGCCCGCGTTCACGTAGACGACGTCCCCGTTCGAGTCGAACTCGCCGTAGAAGAGCGACACGAACTTCGTCGTGAGGCGGCTCTTCGAGAAGATCTTGTTCAGGCGCTCGATCGTGCGCGCGATCTTCAGGTCGTTGCCGATCCCCATCCTGAGGCCGACGTAGATGTCGCGCACGAGGAGCGCCGCGAGCAGGCCGTGCCCGGAGGCGTCCGCGATCGCGGCGCCGAAGCTTTCAGAGAGCGGGATGAAGTCGTAGAAATCGCCGCCCACGATCTCGGCGGGGTTCGAGATCCCGAAGATGTCGAAATCGCCGACGTGCGGGACGTGACGCGGCAGGATCGACATCTGGATCCTGCGGGCGTCCTGGAGGAGGCCTTCGAGGTGGCCCGTCCTGACCTTCGAGTCGAGGACCGTCCGGATGATCCCGAGCGCGAGAAGGAGATCCTCTTCCTTGACGCGCGGGTGGACGTCGAACGACAGCAGGTATTTCTCCTCGCCGAACGACACCGCCGCGAAGCGCGTCACCCCGATCTTCTGCTCGAACTCCGGGTTCACCGACGGGTCGCTGAGGTCCGTCAGGACGATCCCGTCCTCTTCGGCCCGGACGATCGGGCCGTAGTCGGCGGGCACGACGAGGCCGGTCGGGGCCTTCTTCGAGCGGCCGAAGCCGCGCTCGAGCATGTAGAAGTTGTCCTGGCGGAGGTAGAGGCGGCCGCCGAGGATGCCGAGCTCGTTCCGGAAGTTCGCGACCACGGCCTCGGCGACGCGGAGGACCGTGAGGGAGACGTTGCCCGTGCCCTCGATGGCCTCGAGGGTCTTTTCGACGTTTCGGAGGAGTGCGCGGTAGTCCATGTCCGGGCCGGAGTGTAAGGCCTCGCCGCTGTATCGTCGGGGCATGGGAACCTTGAACCGCCGCCAGCTCGTCGCCGCTTCCGTCGCCTCCGGCCTCGCGGCCGCAACGAGCCCCCTCGACGCCGGGACCCCCTCCCCTTCCGCGCCGCCAGGCGACCGTCCTTTCGCCCTTGCCGAGGCGACGATCGCGGATCTACAGGACGGGATGAAGGCAGGAAAGTGGTCGGCGCGGTCGATCACGGAGGCCTATCTCGCGCGAATCGACGCGATCGACGCCGCCGGCCCCGCGCTCCGGTGCGTCCTCGAGCGGAACCCGGACGCCATCGCGATCGCTGAAGGCCTCGACCGCGAGCGAAAGGCCGGGCGCGTGCGCGGAGAGCTCCACGGCATTCCGATTCTCGTGAAGGACAACATCGACACCGCCGACCGGATGGCGACGACGGCCGGCTCGCTCGCTCTCGTCGGCGCGAGGCCCGCGGCGGACGCGGAGGTCGTCCGCCGCCTGCGTGAGGCCGGAGCCGTTCTCCTCGGGAAGACGAACCTCTCCGAATGGGCGAACATCCGGAGCTCGACGTCGACGAGCGGCTGGTCCGGCCGCGGCGGCCTCACGCGGAATCCGTACGCCCTCGACCGCAACCCGTGCGGCTCGAGCTCCGGCTCCGGCGCTGCCGTCTCGGCGAATCTCTGCGCGGCCGCCGTCGGGACGGAGACGGACGGCTCGATCGTGAGTCCGTCCTCCGCGAACGGGATCGTCGGCGTCAAGCCGACCGTCGGGCTCGCGAGCCGGAGCGGGATCATTCCGATCTCGCACTCGCAGGACACTCCGGGCCCGATGGCGCGCACCGTTCGCGACGCCGCGATCCTCCTCGGCGTCCTCGCGGGCGAGGACCGGGGCGACGACGCCACGGCCGGCGCCGGCCGGAAGGCCTCGCGCGACTACACGGCTTTTCTCGACGCGCGCGGCCTCGAAGGCGCGCGCATCGGCGTCGTCCGCGGCCTCTTCGGGTTCCTCGACCGGGTCGATGCCGTTATGGCCGAAGCGCTGGCGGCAATCAAGAGAGCCGGCGCAGAGCTCGTGGACCCGGTCGACCTCACGCCGGCCGGGAAGATCGGAGAGCCGGAGGGCGCCGTTCTCCACTTCGAGCTGAAGGCGGACCTGAATGCCTACCTCGCGCGTCTCGGGCCCGGCGCGCCCGTGAAGTCCCTCGCGGACGTCATCGCGTTCAACGCGAAGCACGCGAGGGAGGAGATGCCCTACTTCGGCCAGGACACGTTCCTCAAGGCCGAGGCGAAAGGGCCGCTCACGTCGTTCGAGTACCTCGAGGCTCTCGCGAAGTCCCGCCGCCTCGCACGCACCGAGGGGATCGACGCGGCGATGGACAAGCACAAGCTGGACGCGCTCGTCGCGCCGACGCTCGGCCCGGCGTGCGTGACCGATCTCCTGAACGGAGACCGCTGGCTGGGCGAGGCGTCCACGGCGCCCGCCGTCGCCGGTTACCCGCACGTGACCGTGCCCGCGGGGTTCGTCTTCGGCCTCCCGGTCGGGCTCTCGTTCTTCGGAAGGGCGTGGAGCGAGGGGACGCTCCTGAAGCTCGCGTACGCGTTCGAGCAGGCGACGAAGGCCCGGAGGGCGCCGAGGTTCCTGCAGACGGCGGACCTGACGGCCTGACCGCCTCAGCCCCGGCTCGCGAGCTCCTGCAGGAACCGGTCCTCGTACGCGTGGCCGCGGCGTTCGCTGCAGCCGCCGTTCAGGAGGATCGAAAAGACGTACGTCTGGCCGCTTTGCGCGGTGACGTAGCCGCAGAGCGTGACGACGCCCGCGACGTTGCCCGTCTTCGCGTAGACCTTCCCGAGCGTCGCCGCCGTCTGGAGCCGGTGGCGGAGCGTACCGTCTGGCTCGCCGGATACCGCCAGAGTCGGCATGAACTCGTCGAAGTGGCTCCAGCGCGTCGCGAGGGCCTGCAGGAACTCCCCGTAGGCGGCCGCGCTCGCCCGGTTCGTGTGCGCGCGGCCGGAGCCGTCCGCGAGCTCGTACCTCGACGGGTCGAGACCGAGTGACGCGAGGAACGCCGCGACCTCGGCGTGCCCCGTCTCCCACGTGCCCCTGCCGCGCGCCTCGGCTCCGAGCGTCTTCAGGATCTGCTCGGCGAAGAACGACTGCGAGCGCTTGTTGCAGACGGCGAGGACCGGGAGGATCGGCGTCTCGTGCGTGTGGAGGAGGACGCGCGCCGTCGCGGGCGCCGGCTCCGTCCGGACCGTCGGGGGCGCCGAGATCACGATCCCGTTCTCGCGCAGGACCTGCGCGAGCGCGCTCGCGAAGTAGAGCGGCGGATCGGGCACCGTGACGTCGCCCGTCCAGGTCCGGTTCTTCCCGACGGCGCCGGCGGCCACGACCGTGTGGCTTCCCGCCTCGCGCCGGACGCCGACGTACGTCCGGCGCTGCGCGGTGACGACCTGCGAGATGAGGTTCAGGAGGGGCGGCCCGAGCGGGTCGAACGCGAGGAGCGCGGGTGCGCCGGGCCTCAGGCCTCCCGACGCGCGCACGAGGACGACGTTGTCGTTGTACGAGAGCGCCGAAACAGGAGCCTGGTACCACCGCGCTTCCTGTTCGGACGGCCAGTCGGGGTGCACCTTTTCGTCGTCGAAGAAGGACGCGTCGAGGAGGAGCCCGTCCCGGATCTCGCGGACGCCGCGCTTGACGAGCGACTGCGCCCACGGGCGGAAGACGGCGAGCGGATCGTCGTCGTACCAGCGCCCCGAGAGCCCCGGATCGCCGCCGCCGACGACGACGAGGTGGCCGGGGAGGACGCCGTCGATCCCGATCTCCGCGTCGCGGTAGAGGCGCGTCTTGAACCGGTACGCGGGCCCGAGCCGGTCCAGGGCTGCCGCCGTCGTGAAGACCTTCGTCGTCGATGCGAGGACGAGCGGGCGGTCCGCGTTGAACGCCACGACGGGCTTCGGGTCCCCGACGCGCGCGACGAAGATGCCCGCCTCCGTATGCCGCACGGGCGGGTGTTTCGCGATCGCGAGCAGGCGCTGCTCGAGCGTCGCCGGCGCTCTGGGAGAGGCTTTCCTCTTCGCGGCCGAGGCGGGTCTCGGCGCGCTGAGGGCGGCGGCGAACGCCACCGCACACGCCAGCCTTCCGCCCCGCACACCCTTCATGCTCGAATTTTAGCCGGTTCGGCGCGTCCCCGATAGCCTTTTGCGCCGCTACAATCGCGTGTGGCGCTGACGATCGACCTCGCGAACAAGACGATCGCGCTCTCCCCGGGCGCGCTCCTCGCCGGCAGCGCGCGCCGAATCGGGTTCGACCGCGGCGAGGGCTTCGAACGGCTGTGGATCGGACAGGCCGTCCACCGCCGAGTCCTCGGCGAGAATCTCGAGAAGATCCCCGGCTACGCCGCCGAGAAGGGCATCTCCCTCACGTTCGCCGTCGACGACTACACGGCCGTGCTCGAGGGCCGCCTCGATGGCCGCTGGGAGGACGGCGGCCGCGTCGTCGTCGACGAAGTGAAGTCCCTCCACTTCGCCGAGGACCTCGCGCGTCTCCCCGGCTCGCCGCGCCTCGAGCGCTTCCAGCTCCAACTCCGGTGGTACATGCACGCCGTGGCCGCCGCCGAAGGCCGCGAGGTCGCGGGGCGCCTGATCCTCGCGGACATCGAGACGGGCGCGACGAAGATCGTCGAGGTCGCGCACGACCCCGACCGGACGCTCGCCGACCTCATCCGAAGGACTCGCGTCCTTCTCGACGAGTTTCTCGAGGAGCGCGCGCTCGCCGAAGCCAAGGCGGCCGAAGCCTCGACGCTCGTCTTCCCGCACGGGACGTACCGACCCGGCCAGCGCGAAATGGTGGCGGCCTCCTCCCGCGCCGCGGCTCAGGGCGAGCACCTTCTCGCCGAGGCGCCCACGGGGATCGGGAAGACGGCGGCCGCGGTCTTCCCGCTTCTGAAACGCGCGCTCGAGTCCGGCCGGCGGCTCTACGTCCTCACCGCGAAGACGACCCAGCAGGAGATCTACGAGAAGACGCTCGGCCTCGTCGAGGGCGACTCCTTCCGGTCCGTCCGCCTCCGCGCCAAGGAGCGGATGTGCGCCAACGACGTCGTCCTCTGCCACGAAGACCACTGCGCGTACGCGAAGGACTACGGCGCCAAGATGGAGGCGTCGGGCCTCCTCGAGCGCCTCGTCGAGACGCACCGGCACCTCGACCCGGACACGGTCTTCGAGGAGGCGCGCGCCGAGACCGTGTGCCCCTTCGAGGTTTCTCTCGAGCTCGCCGAGCGGGCGGACGTCGTGATCGGCGACTACAACTACGTCTTCGACCCGGTCGTCGCGCTCTCGGGGGCCCGCGAGAGCGCCGCGCTCTCGGACGCGTTCCTCCTCGTGGACGAGGCGCACAACCTCGTGGACCGCGGGCGCGGCTATTACTCTCCCGAGCTCGCCGAGGACGCGCTCAAGGCGCTCGAGCAGCGCATTGGCCTCTCGTCCGCCAAGACGGCCTGGGACGCGGGCGAGGCCGCGCGCCGCATCCTCCGGCTCGTGGGCGAGGCCGCGTCGATCCTGCCCGTGGACGAGCGCGAGGCCGCCGACCTCGTGGCGCTCGACGAGGCGCGCCTCGACGACCTGCGGCTCGACCTGGAGTCCCTCCTCGTCCGCCACCTCGCCGAGATGCGCGCCGGGGGCGAGCGCGTGCCGGACGATCCCGTCCTCGACCTCTACTTCACGTTCGCGCGCTTCCATGACGTGTCGAAACAGGCCGCCGCCGGCGACAGGGCCTCGGAGGCCTTCGACATCCTCGCTTCGCGCGGGCCGAAGGGCGCGAAGCTCGCGATCCTCTGCAAGGACCCTTCGCGGCTCCTCGGGGCGACGCTCAACGCCGCGGCCGCCACGGTCTCGATGTCGGCAACGCTCTCCCCGCCCGAGTTCTACCGGGACCTCCTCGGCCTCGACCCGGACCGCACGTCGGTCCTGCGCCTGCCGTCTCCGTTCCCGGCCGAGAATCGGGCGATCCTCATCGCCCCCGACGTCGACACGACGTACGCGGCGCGCGGCAAAGGGGCGCCGCGCATCGCGGGACTCGTCGCGGACGTGGCGCGCGGCTGTCCCGGCAACGTCCTCGCGCTCTTCCCCTCGTACCGTTTCCTGGACGACGTCAGGGCCCACCTGCCCGCCCTCCCGGGCCGGCGCGTGCTCAGGCCGTCGGATCGCTCGACGGAGATCGAGCGCAACAGCGTCCTCGCCGCGCTGAAGGACCGGGGCGCGCCTGTTCTCCTTCTCGCCGTGTCCGGCGGCGCCTTCGCCGAGGGTGTCGACTACCCGGGCGAAATGCTGAAGGCGGTCGTCGTCGTTTCCCCGGCGCTCCCGATGGTCCGCTTCGAGCAGGAGCGGATGCGGCGTTACTTCGAGGAGCGCTTCGAGCGCGGCTTCGAGTACGCGTACGTCGTGCCGGGCATGACGCGCGTCGTTCAGAGCGCCGGACGGCTCATCCGCTCGGAGTCGGACACGGGCGTCGTCGTGCTCGCCTGCAGGCGGTTCCTCCAGGCGCCGTACAGCCGGTACCTCCCGGCGCACTGGTATGGCGAGGATCCCTCGGAGCTCGCGTGCATCGACGTCGGCAAGGCGACACGCGAGTTCTTCGCGCGTGTGAAAGCGGGATCGCTCCCGTTCCAGCGCTGAGAGCTCAGGTGTCCGAGGGACGGTTGCGGGGCGGTCCGTCCAGGTTGACGGCCGTGCTCTCGCCCGACTGGGGGCGCTCGAGGCGAGGGTCGGTCTTCACGTTGTCGGTGCGGGCCGGACCCGCGTCGACGACCTCGACCAGGATGGCCGTGATGTTGTCGACCCCGCCGTGCGAGTTCGCGACTTCGATGAGGCTGCGCACGGTCGCGTCGATCGCACCGCTCGTCCGGAAGTGTTCGAAGAGCTCCTCGTCGGGGAGCATCCCCGTGAGACCGTCCGAGCAGAGGAGATACCGGTCGCCGGTGCGCACGGGCACCTCGATCAGGTCGACGGAGACGTGCGCGGCGCCGCCGAGCGCGCGCGTCACGACGTTCTTCAGCGGATGGCTCTTGGCTTCGTCCTCGCTCAGGATCCCCGCGTTCACCTGCTCCTGGACCCAGGAGTGGTCGTCCGTGAGACGCCGGAGCTCGCCGTCCCGCCAGAGGTACGCCCGGCTGTCGCCGACGTGCACGAGCGTGGCGCGATCGCCGTCGAAGAGGGCCGCGACGACCGTGGTCCCCATTCCCTTCAGCTCGGGTCGGTTCTGGACGGCGCGCATGACCTTCTCATTCGCCTTCTCGACGGCCGTCGTGAGTCGGTTGCCCTCGAGCGAGACGCGGCTGTTGAAGCCGAAGGGCCAGGAGCTCTCGTGCTCCTCCTCGGTCGCTGCGATGTACTCCTGGATCGACTCAACCGTGATGCGCGACGCGACCTCGCCCGCCGCATGGCCGCCCATCCCGTCCGCGACGACGAACAGGCCGCGCTCCTCGTCAATGAGGTATGCGTCCTCGTTGTGTCGCCGTTTCCGTCCGACGTCCGTGAGACCGAATGCAGCGACCGTCACGCCCCGATTATCCCTTCCGCCCGAAGATTCCGCTCGGAGTCTTGCGGACGCCGCTCGTCTGTTTGTTCGGCCGTACCTTCATGAGGAGGCTCAGCGTCTCGGGGTCCTCGGGCAGCCAGGTGAGCGCCTCCTCGAGGTGACGCTCGGCTTTCGAGTTCAGGCCGGCCATGATGTAGAGCTTGCCGGCGTCCCGGTGAAAGAGCGCGTTGTTCGCGTCGAGCTTGATCGCGGCCTCGATCGCGTCCACGCCCTTGCGGACCTGCCCGACGACCTTCATGGAGGCCAGGGCGAGATAGTGGAACGCCTTGGCGTCCCTGTCGAAGTGGTGCACGGCGAGCTCGAACTGCGTGATCGCGTCCGGGAAGTTCCCTTCGCGGTAGGACTTGACGCCCTTCGCGAGGAAAACGCGCGCCTGGGCGGCCGGGTCCTGGGAAATCGGGCGGTTCTTTTCGAGCTCGGTGTCGTGCACCTTGCGGCGCGATTCGCTCGTGAGGACGTTCATCGCCTCGGTGAGAAGCTGGAACCTCTCCTCGGCCCCGCGCTTCTTCTCCGGCTCGGTGAAGCGATCCGGATGGTTCTCCCTCGCAAGGATGCGGAACTTGGTCCGGATTTCCGACTCGGAGGCGTCGCGGGCGACTCCGAGCACGTCGTAGTAATTCGTCACCGATACCTCGAACGGCGCGGGACTCGCGTCTGCCCGGTCACTTGATGAGGGAGGTTCTCACGAACGGCCGCGTCATTTCAAGGAGCCTCAGGACTCCTTGCGCGCGACCTCCCGCCGGGCGGTGGCCCGGACGGCCTCCGGTATGTTCCGATCGGTGGACAGCGTCTTCATGTCCTTGGCGTTGAGTTTCAGGACGAGCCCGAGCGTGACGTCGATCGGCGAGCGGGGGTTTCGGACGAGGGCCCGAAGGACCCCGTAGTGACGCATCCAGTCGCGCCGGAAGGCGACCCCGCGGAGCACGTCCTCCGAGACGCTCTTCATGTTCGCGATCGTCTCGGCGTCGGCCTCGCGCGTCTTCGGCGATTTCAGTGCGGCCGCCGACACGAGCCGGTTGCGGTCCTGGACGAGGAACATCCGCTCTTCCTTGTTTCCGCGGTACGCGAGCCGGATCTTCTGGACGACCGACATGACGGACACGCGCGCGAAGAGGCTCTTCTTCTCGTCCTCGGAGAGCTCGGGCTCCTCCTCGGCGGCCGCGGGCGCCGGCGCCGCCTCGGGGACGGCGGCCGGGGCGGCGGCGGCGGCCGCGGCGGCCTCGTCTTTCTCGCGCTCTTTCTTGAGGAAGAATTCCTCGAGGAACTCGTCGGCGCGCCGCCGGATCTCGGGCGAGAGCCGCGGGTTCTCGAAGAGGCGCTCGACGATGACGGGCGCCTGCAGGAGGCGCACCTGGTTCGTGACGATGATGTCCTGCAGGGGGCCGGCGACGGTCTCGGCGAGCCACGCGAGGGTTTCGTCGGGCACCGCCCTGTGACGGATGAGGAGCTCGAGGACCTCCGGCTCCTCCGTCCGGCGCGCGATCGCGTCGAGCTGCTCGGGACGGATGCCCTGGGCGAGGACGGCCGCCTTCAGGGCCGCCGCGTCGAAGGCGCCAAACGACCGCTCGGCAGTCGCCGTGAGGTTCGCCGGCCCGCGGGCGAGGACGCTCGCCACCGCCCGGACGAGCTCGTCGGGCGGCAGGGGCACGAGGCCGCGCGCGACGAAATCGAGGATCTGCGGGGAGGCCTGGCCGGATTCGACCTGCCCGAGCAGATCGTCGGGGACGGACGACATGTGGGGAGATTAGCGCGCCCGGTCAGCCGTGGTTGATCACGTAGTTCTTGACGACCTCGCCCTCGCCTCCGATCGGGTCCAGCGAGTGGCCGTCCACGGCGACTTCGACGACGCCCGCATTCCCGAGCGTGAGCGTGAACGTGCCCCCGCCCGCGAATTCGCGTTTGGCGCCTTTCGGGAACAGGCCTCGGACGACGACCTTGCCGTCCACGAGGACCTCGGCCCAGCATTCGTCCCGGAAGGTCAGCGTGAGCGTCCGGCCTGCCCGGGCCAGCGCATTCGAGCCTCCCGGGGTGGTCACGGGGAGCGCGACGGTCGCCGCCGCGACCGCCGGCGGAAGAGCGAGCGACGCGGGGCCGCTCTCGGCGCGTGCGACGGGCGCCGACGCAAGAGACGTGCGGCGCGCGCCGCCGTGCGTGCGGAAGAACGCGGCAGCCCCCGTGACGGCCGCGAGGAGAATCGCGATCCCGAGCGCCCTCACGGTCGTCGAGGACGAGACGGCGCGGCGCGGTTGCGACAGCCTGAGGCGTGCGGTCGTCGTCTCCCCGGCCGACGGCTTCTCCCGCTCTTCTTCCCAGCGCGCGTAAACGTGGCGGAATGCCGCGGTCCAGCGCTCGGCGTCGAGCCCGAGGTGGAGCGCGATAACGCGGACGAACCCGCGGGAGAAGACGGAAGCCGGAAGTCGATCGAAACGACCCGTCTCGAGCGCGTCGAGGTGGCGGAGCGACACCTTCGTCACCGCGGCCAGGTGCTCGCGGCTCACTTCGCGCAGTTCACGTTCACGCCGGAGCTCCTCGCCGAACTCCCGAGCTGTGTCTGTTCCGGGCACTCGGTCTCCCGCAATTTATTAGGCTAAGGCCATTTAGCTCGTCGTGTCAACGGGTTTCCCGGGCGATTCGAGCAATTCAGCGGCACAGGCCGCGAGCAGCGCGTCGACGCCGGGGGTCTCGCAGAGACGCCGCAATTCCGCCCGGCTCGCGGAGGTGAGGAGAGAGAGGGCGGCCGCCCGCGGTATCGCGGGATGCAGAAGGAGGGCGCTCCGGACGGCGGGTCTCGAGGCCCAGCGCCCCTCGGCCGCGACCTGCGCGAGACCCGACGGGGAAGGGCGGCCGGTCGAAAGCCACCGCAGGACGTCCTCGGGGGTCAGGCGCGGGTTCTGAAGGAGCGCCTCGAGGATGCGGCTGTCCGCTTCCTCGAACAGGACCGGGAAGAGGGCCTGCGGCGCGAAGCGGGCGACCGCGATCTTCTCGCCGACCGCCATGCCCCGCATCGCCTCGAGGAGCTTCCGGCTGGCCGCCTGCCTCACCGGGGGCGGCGTCCGGGTCTCCCTGCCGATGTCCATCAGGTCGCGCCAGGTCAGGTCGTCGAGGGCATGGAGGGCGTCGTGCCGCGGCGTCCGCGGGTGCCCCGCTACGAGTCTCCTCACGGCGCGGGACGCCATGAGCGTCCGGGAGGCCACGATCTCGACGATCATCGCCTCGGAGGCGTGAGGGTGCCGGAGGGCCTGCGCGGCGTCGCGCTCGGTCAGCCGGGCGACGTTCTCCGCAACGAGGGCGGCGAGCCCCTTCCGGTCCGCCCTCGAGATCCGCGCGGAAAACGCGTCGTCCACGGCGGAACTTTACGGCTTGCCGGCCGCTCCGGCGAGAGCCCGGACGAGCGCCGAGGCCGCTTCGACCGGGTCTTTGCCCTCGCGGGACGCGCTCTCCATCGCGGCCACGACGGCGCTTCCGACGACCACGCCGTCCGCAAGGCCGGCGACGACACGGACCTGCTCCGGCGTCGAGATGCCGAACCCGACCGCGATCGGAAGGCGGGGCACGGCCCGCCGGACGCGCGCGACGAGCTCCGCGAGATCCAGCGGCAGGGCCGAGCGGGCGCCGGTGGTCCCGCTTCGCGACACGAGATAGACGAAGCCCCGCGACAGAGAAGCCGCGCGCCGCAAGCGGTCGTCCGGGGACGTGGGCGCGAGAAGGTAGACGGGGTCGAGGCGCGCGCTCTTGAGGATCGATGCGAAGCCGCGTCCCTCCTCCGGCGGAAGGTCCGTCACGAGGACGCCGTCGGCTCCTGCCTCGCGCGCGCGGTGCGCGAACTCGGCCTCCCCCATCGCGAGGATCGGGTTCGCGTATGAGAAGACGACGACGGGGGTCGAGAAGCCGCCACGCCGCGCCCCGGCGAGGACGTCGAGGACGTTCGCGAGCGTGACGCCCGACGCGAGCGCGCGCTCGGAGGCGCGCTGGATCGTCGGGCCGTCCGCGAGCGGGTCGCTGAACGGAATCCCGAGCTCGATCACGTCGGCGCCGGCCTCCGCGAGCGCGGGGAGGAGGAGGCGGGTCGTCGCGAGGTCCGGGTCCCCGGCCTCGACGAAGACGACGAGCGCGGCGCGGCCGGCTTCCTTCGCGCGCGCAAACGCGCGGCCGAGGCGCGTCACAGGCTCACCCCCTCGAGCTTCGCGACCGACACGACGTCCTTGTCGCCGCGCCCGGAGAGGTTCACGACGACGTTCTGCCCTGGCCGGCGCGGGGCCTCCGCGATGGCCCACGCGATCGCATGCGCAGTCTCGAGGGCCGGGATGATCCCTTCGGTCTCGGCGAGCCGGTGGAAGGCGCGGAGAGCGTCCGCGTCCGACACGGACACGTAGCGCGTACGCCCGAGCTCGGCCAGGCGCGCGTGCTCGGGGCCGACCGCCGGGTAGTCGAGTCCCGCCGATACCGAGTGCGTCGGCAGGACCTGCCCCGCCGCGTCCTGCAGGATGAGCGTCCGCGTGCCGTGCAGCACGCCGACCGAGCCGGGACCGAAGCGTGCCGCGTGCTCGCCCGGCGCGAGGCTCCGCCCCCCGGCCTCGACGCCGACCATCTCGACGTCCGGGTCCGCGAGGAACTCTCGGAAGAGGCCGATCGCGTTCGACCCGCCGCCCACACACGCGACGAGGAGGTCCGGCAACCGGCCGAAGGCCCGGCGGCACTGGACCTTCGCCTCCTTGCCGATGACGGCGTGGAAGTCCCGGATCATCGTCGGGAACGGGTGCGGCCCGAGGACGGACCCGAGGACGTAGTGCGTCGTCGCGGTCGACGCGACCCAGTCCCGCATCGCCTCGTTGATCGCGTCCTTCAGCGTACGCGAGCCGCCCGTCACCGGAACGACCGTCGCCCCGAGGAGCTTCATCCGGTACACGTTGAGGGCCTGCCGCTCGACGTCCACGGCGCCCATGTACACGACGCATTCGAGCCCAAGGAGCGCACAGGCCGTCGCCGTCGCGACGCCATGCTGGCCGGCGCCCGTCTCGGCGATCACCCGGCGCTTCCCCATCCGTTTCGTCAGCAGCGCCTGACCGAGCGCGTTGTTGATCTTGTGGGCGCCCGTGTGAAGGAGGTCCTCGCGCTTGAGCCACAGCCGCGCCCCGCCGAGCGCGTCCGAGAGGCGCCGCGCCTCGGTGAGCGGCGTCGGCCGTCCGGCGTACGTCTTCAGGAGGCGCTCGAGCTCGGCGCGAAAGGCGGGGTCGCGCCGCGCGTCCTTGTAGGCTTTCGCGAGCTCGTCGAGCGGCGCCATGAGCGTCTCGGGGACGAAGCGCCCGCCGAACGCGCCGAAGCGCCCGTTGGCGTCGGCCTTCGGCGGGCGGAACGGGACGTCAGGCACGGCGCACCTCCCTCACGAACGCGGCGACCTTTTCCGGGTCCTTCGCGCCCGGCGACGACTCGACGCCGGACGCGACGTCGACGACGTCCGGCCGGACGCGGCGAACCGCCCCCGCCACGTTCGCCGGCCTCAGACCGCCCGCCAGAACGAACGGACGCGACCTGTCGAGCCCGTCCAGCAGGCTCCAGTCGAACGTCTTGCCGGTTCCGCCGGCCGCTCCGGCCACGGACGTATCGAAGTGCAGTGCAGCACCCGCTCGATTCCCCACGCCACCGACGTCGTCGCGGCCGACGCGGACGGTGTTCCAGAGCGGAAGGTCCGAAGAGAAGAATTTCCTGGAAGGTGAAGAGGGCGGAACTGGCATTTGAATCACGTCGGGGCGAACGACGGATATCACGGCACGGATTTCGTCCTCGGAGGCGCTCTCGTCGAACACGGCCACGACGCCCCTGACGGCCCCCGGCCGGTCCCCTTCTCCTCTTGCCCTCATTGCCAGGAGTCTTCCTCTCTCGGGCGTCAGGCAGCGCGGTGATCGCTTCGCGAAGATCAGGCCGATCCAGTCGACGCCATTCGAGAGGCACGCGTCGACGTCCTCCTCGCGCGTGACCCCGCAGATCTTGACCTCCGTCGCGTTCTCGCCGCGCAGCTCCCGCAGCGTCCGCGCCGGATCCGAGGAGCGCAGGAGCGTCTCCCCGACGAGGAACGCCCCGTAGCCCGCGGTGCGAAGCGCTTCGACGTCCGCACGCGTCCGGATGCCGCTCTCGGCGACTCGCACGGCATTCTCCGGCAGAAGCGCGCCGAGGCGGGCCATCCCGGCGAGATCGACCGCGAACGTCGAGAGGTCACGCGAGTTGACCCCGACGATCTTCGCGCCCAGGGTGGAGGCGCGGCGGACCTCGGCTTCGTCGTGGGCCTCGACGAGGACCGCGAGACCGCGCGCTCTCGCAGCGGCGTGGAGGCGCGCGAGGTCGGCGTCGGCGAGCGCTGCGACGATGAGCAGGACCGCATCGGCGCCGAGCGCGGCTGCGAAGTCGAGCTGGCGTTCGTCGACGACGAAGTCCTTCATGAGGGCGGGCAGGCCCGACGCCCTCTTCGCCCTCGGCAGCCAGGCCGGATCTCCACCGAAGTGGTCCTGCTCGATCACGACGGACAGAGCCCCCGCCCCCCCGCGCCGGTAGGCGCAGGCGACGTCTTCGATCCGGGCGTCCGCGTCCGAAAGCATCGCGCCCGCGCTCGGCGAACGGTGCTTGATCTCGCAGAGAAAAGAAGAAGAAGAACTCTCAGAAGGCGAAGAGGGGTGCAGTGCGGCGGCGAAGCGCATCCCGTCCGGTAGAGTGACGGGCGGCGCAGGAGCGCCGGAGGGGGCGGCGGCGACGACCTCTGCGGCCGCCGCCGCCCCCGTCGCCGCCGTGAACTCCCCCGCTGCGACGCGTCGCCGCTTCGCCGCGAGAATCTCACCCAGTATCGAACCGCCCACTCCCGCTCCTGCCCCTTTTCCTCTTACCTTCTAAGAAATTCTTCTCTTCGCCTTTGCTCTCACGCGCCGATGCCCCGCGAGACGTCCATGAGGGTCACGAGCGCACGCTGAGCATTCCCGCCGTCGATCGATTCCGCCGCGAGCCGCGCGCCGTCGAGGTAGTCCCTTGCCGCGCCGGCCACGACGAGCGCCGCGGCGGCGTTCATGACGACGGTGTCCCGACACGGACCAGCTTCGCCGTCCAGGAGCCGGCGCAGGAGGTCCGCATTTTCGCCCGAGTCGCCGCCCCGGAGCTCCGAGGGCGCGCACGTGTCGACGCCGAAGTCGTGGGCCCTCAGGCCGAATCGCCGGATGCCGCCCCGGCTGACCTCGGCCACGTTCGTGACGCCGAACGGCAGGAGCTCGTCGCCGCCCGCCTCGTGGGAGAAAACGAGCGCCCGCTCGGTCCCCAGCGCGAAGAGGGCACCCGCGACGACGGGCACGCGCTCGGGCCTGTCGACGCCGACGATCTGACGGCGCACCTCGACCGGGTTCGAGAGAGGTCCCGCGAGGTTGAACACCGTGCGCACGCCGAGCTCGCGCCGGAGCGCCGCCACCTTCTTCATGACGGGGTGGTAGAGCGGCGCGAAGAGGAACGTGATGTTCGCGGCCTCGAGCGCCGTGGCGGCACGCTCGGGGCTCATCTCGAGCGCGATGCCGAGGGCGGCGAGGACGTCCGCCGAGCCGCACTTCGAGGAGACCGCCCGGTTGCCGTGCTTGGCGACGGGCACGCCCGCGCCCGCGACGACGAACGCGGTCGCCGTCGAGACGTTGAACGTCCCGAGGCCGTCGCCGCCCGTCCCGCAGACGTCCACGGCGCGCGCCGCGAGGGGCTCCGCCACGGGGGGCCGCGTCGCGCGGCTCCTGAGGACGTCCACGGTGCCCGAGAGAACGTCCACGGTCTCCCCCGCGGCCGCCAGAGACGCCAGGAGGCCGCCCGCCACGGAAGGCGGGACCTCGTCGGCGAGGTGGGAAGCCACGGCGCGGCGGGCCTCCTCGCGGGAGAGCCTTCCC
This sequence comes from Thermoanaerobaculia bacterium, assembly GCA_035542215.1. Classification (GTDB taxonomy): domain Bacteria; phylum Acidobacteriota; class Thermoanaerobaculia; order UBA5066; family UBA5066; genus Fen-183. The sequence continues at coordinate 31,460 of DATKLW010000112.1, forward strand.
CCCCGAGCGATCTCGCGCAGGGCGTGGTGGACGGGCGTCACGAGATCCTCCCCTCCACGAAGTTCTTCAAGAGCTTCTCGCCCTCGCGCGTGAGGATCGACTCGGGGTGAAACTGGACGCCCGCGAGCGGCCGCGTCCGGTGAGCGAGCCCCATCACGATCCCGTCGGCCGTCGTCGCCGTCACGCGCAGAACCTCCGGGACGGAGTCTCGGTCCACCACGAGCGAGTGGTAGCGCGTCGCCGTGAACGG
>DATKLW010000113.1:0-2237 GCA_035542215.1 Thermoanaerobaculia bacterium
GGCGCCGCGGCGATGCGATCCTCGAAAATCGTCCGGAACGCGACGCTCAAGGTCTACAAGGGGGCGCCGCACGGGATGTGCACGACGCTGAAGGACGAGATCAGCGCGGACCTGCTGGCATTTCTGAAGGGCTGATGGGAGAGCTGCCCGCGGTGAGCGCCGATCAGTCGTCGCTCGCGCCGCTGCTGAAGACGGGCGCTCGGCTCGAGCAGATCTTCCCGACGCTGACGGACGCGCAGCGGGAGCGCATCGCGGCCCGGGGCCGCCGGCGCCACGCGATAGCCGACGAGGTCCTGCTCGCCGAAGGAGCGCCGGGGACGCGCTTCTTCGTCGTCGAGCGCGGCAGGCTCGAGATCGTCCGCCGGGCAGGGCGGGGCCAGGACCTCCGGATTTCGATTCTGCCCGGGCAGTTCACCGGCGAGACGACCGTCCTGTCGGATCGGCCCGTCCTCGTCGGCATCCGCGCCCTCGAGGAGAGCGACGTCATCGAGGTCAGCCGCGAGGAGCTCCTCTTTCTCATTCAGACGGACAGCGAGATCGGCGACATCCTGATGCGCGCCTTCATCCTGCGCCGCGTGGAACTGCTGGCGAGCGGATTCGGCGACGCGGTTCTCGTCGGCTCGAGCCACGACGCCGGGACGCTGCGCCTGAAGGAATTCCTGACGCGCAACGGCCATCCCTACACGTCCGTCGACGTCGACCGGGACGCTGACACGCAGGAGCTTCTCGACCAGTTTCACGTCGGGACCGACGACGTGCCCGTGCTGATCTGCCGCGGGAGCGTCGTGCTCCGGAACCCCTCCAACCGCGAAGTGGCCGGGTGCCTGGGCTTCAACGAAGGCGTGGACACCGAGCGCGTCCGGGACCTGGTCGTCGTGGGCGCCGGACCGGCCGGCCTCGCGGCCGCGGTGTACGGCGCTTCCGAGGGGCTCGACGTGCTCGTGCTCGAGTCGAACGTGCCCGGCGGGCAGGCCGGCGCGAGCTCCCGGATCGAGAATTACCTCGGATTCCCGATGGGGGTCTCGGGGCAGGAGCTGACCTCGCGGGCGTACGCGCAGGCGCAGAAATTCGGCGCCGACCTCGTCGTCGCGCGGGGCGCGCGGCGCCTGTCGTGCGAACGCCGCCCGTACGCGATCGTCACGGACGACGGCGGCCGCGTTCTCGCGCGCACGATCGTCATCGCGACGGGCGCGGAGTACCGGAGGCTGCCGCTCGAGAACCTCTCCCGCTACGAGGGGGCAGGCGTCTACTATGCCGCGACGTTCGTCGAGGCGCAGCTCTGCCGCGACGAGGAGGTCATCGTCGTCGGCGGAGGAAATTCCGCCGGTCAGGCCGCGGTCTTCCTCGCTCAGGCCTCGCGGAAAGTCTTCCTGCTGGTGCGCTCCCAGGGCGTCGCCGAGACGATGTCCCGCTACCTCATCCGCCGGATCGAGCAGAACCCGGCGATCGAGCTCCGACCGCGCACGGAACTCGTCGACCTCCGCGGGGTGCGGGAGCTCGAGAGCGTCTGCTGGCGCAACGCCGAGACGGGCGCGGTCGAAGCGCGGCCGATCCGGCACGTGTTCGTCATGACGGGCGCGATCCCGTCGACGGCGTGGCTTTCGGGGTGCCTCGCGCTGGAGGGGCCGGGGTTCATCAAGACGGGACCCGACCTGACGCCGGAGGATCTCGCGGCGGCCGAGTGGCCGAAGCCGAGGCCGCCGTTTCTCTTCGAGACGAGCCTGCCGGGCGTGTTCGCCGTCGGCGACGTGCGCGGGGGCAGCATCAAGAGGGTGGCCTCGGCCGTCGGCGAAGGTTCGATCGCCGTGGCGTTCGTTCACCGGGCGTTGCAGGAATAAGGAGGAGACATGATCCACGCGAGATTCGCCGTCGGCGCCGCCCTGGCGTTGGGGCTCGCGGCGACTTCCCGGGCCGACGGGCCGCCCGCGGGCATCGCGACGAAGGACGCCGCCGTCGACGGCCTGTCGCTCCACTACGCGACCGCGGGGAAGGGTCCCGTCGTGATCCTGATGCACGGCTACGCGGAGACGTCGCGGATGTGGTGGCCGATCATCCCGACCCTGGCCGAGCGGTTCACGGTCATTGCGCCCGACCTTCCCGGCATCGGCGGGTCGGCGATTCCCGGCGACGGCCTCGACGTCAAGACGGCGGCCGTGCGGCTCCACGCGCTCGCGCGGTCGCTCGGAGTTCCGAAGGCGCGCGTCGTCGGCCACGACATCGGCCTGATGGTGGCGTAC
>DATKLW010000114.1:0-8768 GCA_035542215.1 Thermoanaerobaculia bacterium
GCGGTTGACCGCGTCCGGACACGGGCCTAACGTCCGCGCGTGAAAACCTCGAGCGGCCGCGTCCTGGCCGCGCGCATCGTCGCCGTCGTGGCCGACGCCGTGCAGCTCGGGCTGATGCCGCTCTTCGCCGGCGGCGCACCCGAGGCCTTCGACGCCGCGCTCGACGTCGCGGTCGGCATCGCGATGATCGCGCTCGTCGGGTGGCACTGGGCCTTCCTGCCCGCGTTCGCGCTCGAGGCTCTCCCGGGCGTCGACCTCGCGCCCACGTGGACGATCGCGGTCTTCCTCGCGACGCGGCGGAAGGGGTCGGCGCCTACCGCCGGGGAGCCGCCGCCGACACGCACTCTTCCGCCCGCCGCGTAAACGAGGGCGCGCTCCGGGACGTGCAGATGAGCCTGCCGCCCTAGAATTCCGGCATGAACGATCTCGACCGCGGCCGCGCCGCCTGCCTCGCCGGTCTCCTCCTCCTCTCCGCTCCCGCTTTCGGCGCGGACACGTGTCGCGTGAAAGCGGTCCTCGGCGGGACGCCCGTCACGATGACGCACTGCGCCGTGGCCGTCTACGAGGGCGAGCACAGCGTCACCCTGTGGTTCTCGGATTCTCCCTTCTCCGCCAAAGAGGTCGCCGAGTTCCAGGAGAACTCGGCGCCGTCGGACAAGACGGCCGATGGCAAGTCGCGCACCTTGATCCACTTCGCCTTCTGTCCCGGCGGAGGCGAGAGCGCCGCGTCCGCCGGCGCGGTGAAGAGCGTGGAGACGGGCATCAACGTCGCGGGCGCCCCGTTCTCCGGCCGGCAGTGGGTCCTGGAGCTGCCGAAGGACAAGGAGATCCTGAAGATCGCGAAGCTCTCCGGGACCGCCGCGCCCGGCGGCAAGCTCTCCGGCCTGTTCACCGGCGGGAAGATCAGCGACGGCCTGAAGTACTCGTGGGAGGCCGCCTTCGACCTCACGCTGCCCGCGAAATCGGCGTTCGGCGGCGTCACCTGCGGAAAGTGAAGCCCGAACGGAATCCGCGGACGATGAATCCCCTCGACCGCCTCCGCGCGATCTGTCTCGGCTTCCCGGGCGCCTACGAGAAGGTCGCATGGTCGGCGCCCACGTTCCGCGTCGGAGACCGGCAGTTCGCGATGTTCGTGGACGACCACCACGGGGTCGGCTTCGCGGGCGTCTGGCTCAAGGCGCCCGAGGGCGCGCAGGAAGAGCTCGTCGCGGCCGACCCGAAGCGGTTCTACGTTCCGCCCTACGTCGGCAAAGGCGGCTGGGTCGGCGTGAGGCTGGACGGGAGGACGAGCTGGAAGGTCCTCGCGGGCCTCCTCGCGGAGGCCTACGCGGGCGCCGCCTCCACGCAGAGCGCGGCGCGCATCGCGCGCGGGCCCGCAAAGCGAAGCGTCGCCCGGAGACCCCGGCCGCGCCGGCGTACCCTCCGCTAGAATCCGCGGCTCATGCCGCAGCGCGCAATCGACGACGGGAGCCTCTTTCGCGCGCTCTTCGAGTCGGCCGCGGACGCGATCGTCGTCGTCGACGACTCCGGGACGATCCTTCTCGCGAACGCGGCGTGCGGGGCCCTTCTCCGGCTCGATCCCGCGACGCTCCGGGGCCGCCCCGTCGAGACGATCGTGCCCGAGCGCTTCGCGGAGCACATGGAGCACCGCAAGCACTTCTCCGAGCGTCCCGCCGCGCGCCCGATGGGCCGCGGCATCCAGCTCTACGCACGCCGTGCGGACGGGCGCGAGATCCCGGTCGACATCGCCCTCAGCCCGTTCACGCTGGCCGGCCTGAGCTACGTCGCCTGCGCGATCCGCGACCAGCGCGGCGTTTCGCGCGGCCCCGACGCGCTCCGCGTCCAGGCGACGGCGCTGCGCTCCGCCGCGAACGGCGTCGTCATCACGGACCGTGACGGGGTGATCACGTGGGTCAACCCTGCCGCGTGCGCGATCACGGGCTACTCCGCGGACGAGCTCGTCGGCCGCCACACGCGCCTCCTGAAGTCGGGCCGGCACGCGCCGGAGTTTTACGCGAGGCTCTGGCAGACCGTCATGCGCGGCGAGCCGTGGTCCGGAACGATCGTGAACCGGCGCAAGGACGGCACGGAATACCAGGAAGAGCAGACGATCGCGCCCGTTCTCGACGACGCCGGCGCCATCACGCACTTCATCGCGATCAAGCAGGACGTGACCGAGCAGCGCCGCATCCAGGAAGAGCTCGAGCGCGCCCACCAGGAGCTGGCCGACCGCGTCACCCAGATCGAGGACCTGAACGCGCAGCTTCGCGAGCAGGCCGTTCGCGACCCGCTGACCGGCCTCCACAACCGGCGCTACCTCGAGCAGACGATGAAGCGCGACATCTCGCGGGCCCGGCGCTCCGGCGAGACCCTCGTGGTCGCCGCGATCGACGTCGACAGCTTCAAGGCCGTCAACGACGTCCACGGGCATGCGGTCGGCGACCGCGTTCTCCTCCAGCTCGCGGACGTCCTCCTCTCGAAGGTCCGCTCCTCGGACCTCGTCTGCCGCGTGGGCGGCGAGGAGTTCGTCGTCGTCATGCCGCGCGCCGGGATTCCCGGCGCCGTGAAGCGCGCGGAAGACTGGCGCACGACGTTCGCCGGGCGCACCGTCGAGGGCCGTGAGGGAGCGCCGGTCCGCGCGACGATTTCCGTCGGCATCGCGCTGTTCCGGGATCCCGCGGAGTCCTTCGCGTCCTGCCTCAAGCGCGCGGACGAGGCGCTCTACGCCGCGAAGAACGCCGGCCGCGACCGCGTCGTCGCCGCCGACGGCGATCCGGTGTAGAAGGGGTCATGGGCGACAAACCGAAGACCGCGTTCGAGCTCGCGATGGAGCGGCTGAATGCCGAGGACCGCGAGGCCGGCACCAAGGGGACCTCGCTGACGCCGAAGCAGAAGGAGGCGATCGCCGAGGCGCGCCGCGTCGCCTCGTCCCGCCTTGCCGAGCGCGAGATCCTCTTCCGGGACTCCCTGAAGAAGACGCCCGACCCCGAGACGCGGGAGAAGGCCGAGGCCGAGTACCAGATCGACCGCCAGCGCATCAACGACGACTGCGAGCGGGCGATCGCGGCGATCCGCAAGGGACAATAGCCGGAGTCCCTAAACTCTCTTCGTGCCCTCCCGTCCCGACCCCGCCGTCAAGCGCCTCCTGCCGTGGATGGTGGCGGTCGCGTTCCTGATGGAGGCGGTCGACACCACGATCCTCAACACGGCCGTCCCCACGATCGCGGACGCGCTCGGCGTCGTGCCGCTCTCGATGAAGTCGGTCCTGTCGAGCTACACGCTCAGCCTCGCCGTCTTCATCCCGGTCAGCGGGTGGATCGCGGACCGGTTCGGCACGCGGCGCGTCTTCGCGACCGCGATCGGCATCTTCACGCTCGGCTCGCTTCTCTGCGGCCTCGCGACGAGCATCCACGTCCTCGTGGCCTGCCGGATCCTCCAGGGCATGGGCGGCGCGCTCATGGTGCCGGTCGGCCGGCTCACGATCGTGCGCACGTTCGAGAGGTCCGAGCTCGTCCGCGCGATGACGTTCGTGACGATTCCGGCGCTCATCGGCCCGATGCTCGGCCCGGTCGCCGGCGGCCTCATCGTCGGGTACCTGCACTGGCGCGTCATCTTCTTCGTCAACCTGCCGATCGGCTTTCTCGGCCTCGCCCTCGTCTTCCGCCGCTTCCCGGACTACCGCTCCGGCCACGTCGACAGGCTGGACGTCCTCGGCGGCGTCCTCTTCGGCTCCGGCATCGGGCTTCTCTCGTACATCCTCGAGGTCTTCGGCGAGCACACGCTCTCGCTGACGGTCATCCTCGGACTCCTCGTCCTCTCGGCCGCGCTTCTCGCCGCGTACTTCCGGCACGCGACCACCGCGCCGCATCCCCTGCTCCGGCTCGGCCTCTTCCGCCTCCGGACCTTCCGCTCGTCCGTCGCCGGCAGCTTCATCACGCGTCTCGGCGCGGGCGGCATCCCGTTCCTCCTGCCGCTCCTCTACCAGGTCGGCCTCGGCTACACGGCCGTCCAGTCGGCGTTCCTGCTCATGCCCCAGTCGATCGCCGCGATGGGGGTCCGCACGGCGATGCCGCGCATCCTCGGGCGCTTCGGGTACCGCCGCGTCCTCCTCGCGAACACCGTTCTCATCGGCCTCGCCATCGCACTGTTCGCCGCGGTCGGCGCCGGGACGCCCGTCGCCCTCATCGTCGTCTTCTCGCTCCTCTTCGGCGCCGTGGCGTCGCTCCAGTACGCGAGCATGAACACGCTCGCCTACGCGGACGTCGCCGCGCCCGACACGAGCATGGCGAGCACCATCTCCAGCACGATGCAGCAGATGTCGCTGAGCTTCGGCGTCGCCACCGCGTCGCTCGTGACCGCGGTCTTCATTCCAGACCGGTTCCGGTCACACCCGCCCGAGCTTCTCCACGGCATCCACCTCGCCCTTCTCGTCCTCGGCGCCATGACCGTCCTGTCGGCCGTCGTGTTCCGGGAGCTGAAACCGGAGGACGGTGACAACATCAGCCAGCACGGCAGCGGGCACACCGACTGAGCCGGGGCACCCGCGGCCTTCAGACTCCCGTTCGCGCCCTGATCCGGCCGCTCCGGATCGCCTTCAGGAACGCGGCGTGGTCGGCCTCCGTCCGGTCTGCGTACGCGATCGCCCACTTCCCGATCGCGCGGTCGAGGCGGTCCGTCTCGCCGCAGTAGCCGTAGAGAATCGCCGCGTCGCCCGTGCGGGCGTGCGCCTTCGCGAGCAGCTCCCCGCAGACGCGGGCGTATTCCGAAAGAGCCGGGCCTTTCAGCTGCTCCGGCTGGATCGAGGCCTTGTGGTCCGCGAGCTGGCGAACGAGGTAGTCGCGGCCCGAGAGCGTCGTCCAGCCCAGGAACGGATCGGACACCGTCTGCATCCGATGCTGGCCCTGCGCGACCCGGCGCCCCTCGTGCAGGTGACGGTCCACGCCGTGGAGCACGGCCGCGTAACTCGACGGCGGCTCCTCCTTGACCTGCAGGAAGAGCGGATGGTCCGCGCCGTCTCCGAACGCGAGGACCGCGTAATCGCGTGTCCCGACGCTTCCGGTGCCGACGACCTTGAACGCGACGTCGACGAGGCGGTACGCGTCGAGGACGAGCTGGCGGTCGTCGCTCACCGTGTCGCGGTACGCCTTCAGCGACGCGATGACGCGCTTCGCTCTGGCCGGCTCGAGCGGCTGGAGGAGCGGCGGGCGCTTCGGAAACTTCCGGACTCCTCCGCGCGTCGCGACCGTGAGCTTCTCGAGCGAGTGCATCGGCGTCGCGCGCTCGGCCATCTCGAGGACCTTCGCGACCGGTCCGCGGCGGTATCGGCGGATCTCGAACCGCGCGAGGTCCAGCGCCGACATGAGCGAGAACTCCCTGAGCGCCGTCCGGTAGGAGAAGACGAACGCCTCCGCCGCGGCCGCGCAGAGCGACCCGCCGTCGCCCGCCTCGCGTCCCGCCAGAACGAGGCTCGCCGCGAGCCGCTTCACGTCCCACTCCCAGGGCCCCGGCATCGTCTCGTCGAAGTCGTTGATGTCGAAGACGAGGTGGCCGTCCGGCGCCGCGAACGCTCCGAGGTTTCGCACGTGCGCGTCCCCGCACATCTGGACGCGGATCCGCGTCACGGGCGACCGCGCGAGGTCGAGCGCCATCACGGGCACGGCGCCCCGGAAGAAGCCGAACGGCGAGGCCGCCATCCGTCCCCACTTGATCGGGAGCAGCTCCTCGAGCCGGCCGCGGCTCGCCTTCAGGAGCGTGGCCAGGGGGTCCGGGCGTCCCGCCCACGCTTTCAGAACGCCCTGGCCGGTGCGCGGCAGCGCGCGGCGGCGGCTCTTTCCGTACGCGAGCCTCTCGTTCAAGGGGGCAAATCGGGCCGGAACGCCTTTCAAAATGCTCCTTCCGAGGCTCCCAAGATATCGAGTTCGGCGCCGGACAGGAAGGAGGGTCTCGATCCGCCCCGGCGCTCGACAATCGGCGCCGCGGGACCCAGATTTGGTCAGGCTCATCCCATCCGGTGATCCCAGGAGGAGACCTCCCGTGCCGACTCCGATCTCGCAGGTCGCGTCGCTGAAGAAGCACCAATCCGCCCTCGAGTCCCTCGGATACGCCACGACCGACCACGTGCTCGGCGCGGGCCGCGCGGCGGGGGCCAAGCTCGCGAGGTTTCTCGGCATCTCGCCCGCCGACCTCACGAGGCTCCTCGCGGGCCTTCCGACTCCCGCACGCGGCTCCGCCGCTCCGCGCCGGAGGCGGACGTTCCGCCTCGGCGCCCGCATCGAGAACGTGCCTCGCCTCCGGGCCGTTCCGTATCGCTTCGCGATCGCCGCCCGTCCGCTGCCGAAGAACGTCGACCTCATCCCGCAGATGTCGCCCGTTCGCGATCAGGCCGCGCGAGGCACGTGCGTCGCCTTCGCGTCGGTCGCCGCGTTCGAGCTCCATTGGTCACGGGCTCACAAGGAGAAAGTGGATTTCTCCGAGCAGTTTCTCTACTGGGCCTGCAAGGCCAGCGACGGAGAGCCGAAGGAGTCCGGGACGTTCGTGGCCGTCGCCATGGACTGCCTCAGAAAGGACGGCTGTTGCCTCGAGGCCACGTGGCCGTACGTGACGCACGACGTCCCCGGAAACGAGGGGCAGGGTCCGGCCCCGAAAGCGGCCGCGGCGGAGGCGAAGGCGCACCGCGCGTCCTCCTGCAACCAGCTCGCGCCGACGGACGTCTCCGGCATCCAGAGCGAGCTCGCCGGGGGGCGCAGCGTCGCGTTCTCCGTTCCCGTCTTCGACTCCTGGTACCGCAACCCGGAGGTGCAGCGAACCGGCGAGATCCTGAACCCGATCCCGGGCGAGGCGCCGCACGGGGGCCATGCGATGTGCCTCGTCGGCTACGACGACGAGCCGGGCAACGTCGCTCTCGGCGGCGGGAGGTTCCGCCTGAGAAACAGCTGGGGGACGTCCGATTGGGCGTACGAGTCCGCCGTCGGGACGCCCGGCTACGGCTCGATTCCGTACAGCTACATCTCGCGCTTCTGCGTCGAAGCGTGGACGATCGGCTGAGGTGAGGATGCACTTTCTCGACGACCTCCCGCTGACGCCGAAAGAGCGCGAGGACCTGACCGGCCTCGGGGCCCGCAGCCGGCTCGCGGCCGTCTCGGCCCTGCGCGCCGCCGGCCCGAACGCGCGGGCGGCTTTCGACGAGAAACACGGCGCGGGCCGCTTCGATGCGGTCGTCAAGCTCCTCGAAGCGGGGCTCACGAAGAGCGAGCGGGCCGCGCGGCCCCTTCGCCCTCTTCGCGGCACCGGGGGGCGGCTGCCGCCCGGCCGCCGCAACGGCTAGGCAAAGGAGGTTCCCATGGGATTCTCCAGCGTATTCATGGTTTCGACGGCGCCCGATTCTCGCTTCACCGCGGTTCCGGGCGACGATTCGAAGCGCACCGTCAGCGACTTCCTCACGACGCAGTCCTTCGCGAACTTCGCCGCGATGACCGGCGCCGTCGGAGCCGCGTGGAAGGCCCTTCAGCTCGTTTTTCCGTCGGCGGCCGCGCTCTGGGTTCCGTACGCCATCGCGTTTGCCTGGGGCCTTATTTCCGTGTGGATCTCGATCGAGGCCATCAAGGAGCCGAAGAGCAACATCGCGGTCGCGGTCTTCATCGGCTTCGTGAACTCGCTCGTCCTCGCCGGCGCCGTCGTCGGCACCAACAGCATCGGAGCGGCCGCCATGAAGGCCGGCGCCCATCCGTGAGCCCCAGCGGTCAGCGCTTCAGGCCGTAGCGCTGCCTGAGGTCCTGCTCTTCCTTTTGCAGGGCGTCCGCGCGCGTTTTCAGCGCGTTCGCCCGCGCCGCGACGCTCGCGAGCTGCGCGGCCGGATCGGGCGACTCCATCGCCGCCTTCAGCGAACGGACGACCGCCAGCGCGTCGTCGACGCTCGCGAGGCTGTCGCGATGGAAGTCGGCGCACGAAGGCGGCGGAACGACGGCGGCGAGCTTCTCCCGCGCCGCCGCCGTCTGCCGGACCAGTTTGTCGAGACCCGACATGTCGCCGTTCGCGAGCGCCGCTCCCATCTCGTTCGCCATCGCCTCCGCGTCGCCGCTCATCGCGCCCGGCTGGATGTGGTCGACCGCGTCGAAGTACGCGGCGACGGCGCCGCGCGCCGGGTCCGCCGAGGGGTTGTTCCCGCTGCCGCCGGCGATTGCGGCTGGCTGCGCTTCGATCGGCGCGGCGGGCGCCGGCGTAGGAATGGCGGCGGGCAACGCCTCCGCGCGCGGAATGCCCGCCGCGACAACGGGGGTCCGCGCCGGCGGCGGCTCCTCCTGCGGCCGCGGCGCGGCGCGTTCGACTCTCGTCAGCGGCGCGGGGACGCTCCCGGAGCCCGCTTCCCGGCCCAGCACGAACGCGAGCGCGAGAAGCGCCGCGGCGGCCACGGCCCCGACTACGATCAGGACGCCCCGGTTCACGCTGACGTTCGCCACGGCGGAAGGATACCCACAGACGTAAGCTCTCCACTCATCAGGCCCTCGGGGGTGACGCATGCGATCGCACCTCGCGCGCCTCTCGCTCTTCCCCCTTCTTGCCGCCGCCTGCGGCGGGCGGGACCGCAGCCACGGAATGGCGCTGGGGTCATCCGCCTTCGCGCCGGGCGGCGCGATCCCGAGGCGGCACACGTGCGACGGCGAGAACGTCTCGCCGCCCCTTGCGTGGACCGGCGCGCCCGCGGCGGCAAAGTCTTTCGCCATCGTCTGCGACGACCCGGACGCCTCGAACTTCACGCACTGGGTCCTCTT
>DATKLW010000115.1:0-7977 GCA_035542215.1 Thermoanaerobaculia bacterium
AGCCGCAAGGGCCTGCCGCAGCCCCACTCACCCTTCCAAGAAGATCTTCTCTCTTCGTTTCCCTCAATAATTCCTCTGGGCGTTCACGAAACCGTCGAAGTTCCTCTTCACCTCGTCCATCGAGTCCCCGCCCGTCTTCTCGAGCAGCGCGTCCGCGAGAACGAACGCGAGCATGGCCTCGCCGATGACGCCGCAGGCGGGGACCGCCGTCACGTCCGAGCGCTCGTACTGCGCGCGGTGAGGCTGCTTCGTGTCCACGTCCACGGACGGGAGGCCTTCCCGCAGCGTCGAGATCGGCTTCTGGTAAAGCGTGACGAGGACGTCTTCCCCGTTCGTCATCCCGCCCTCGAGGCCGCCCGCGCGGTTCGTCGCGCGGAAGAAGCCGCGTCCCGTCTCCCAGCCGATCGCGTCGTGCGACTCCGAGCCGGGGCGGCCGGCGTTCGCGACGCCCTCGCCGAGCGAGACGGCCTTGACCGACGGGATGGACATCATCGCGCGGGCGATGCGTCCGTCGAGCTTCGTGTCCCAGGAGACGTGCGAGCCGAGGCCCGTCGGGACGCCGGTCGCTCCCACGAGGATCGTCCCCCCCAGCGTGTCGCCCGCCTTCGCGGCCGCGTCCACGGCAGCCGTCATCGCGGCCTCGAGTCCGCCCTCCACGCAGCGGAACGGGGAGGACTCGTCGACCCGCTCGAGGTCGGAGAACCCGCGCGGCCCCGGAGGGACCGAGACCGCGCCGAGCGAGAGCACGCCGCTCCGGATCTTCACGCCGAAGGCCGCGAGGAGCTGGCGGCAGAGAGCGCCGGCGGCGACGCGGGCCGCGGTCTCCCGGGCGCTCGCCCGCTCGAGGATGTCCCGCAGGTCCCGCCGGCCGTACTTGAGACCCCCGGCGAGGTCCGCGTGGCCCGGCCGGGGCGACGAGAGGCGCCGCTTCCCTGCGGCCTCGGGGTCGACCTCGAGGGGACCCATGACCTTGTCCCAGACGCCGTGGTCGCGGTTTCCGATCGTGAAGGCGACCGGCCCGCCGAGCGTCTCGCCGCCCCGGAGGCCTCCCGTGAACCGGGCCTCGTCCCGCTCGATCTTCATCCGTCCGCCCCGCCCGTAACCGTGCTGGCGACGCGAAAGGTCGAGATTTACATCGGAGGGATTGATTTTGAGGCCGGCGGGCAGCCCCGACACGATCCCGGTCAGGAGCGGGCCGTGGGACTCCCCGGCGGTGACGAGGCGCAGGCGGGACATCGGGGGCAAGTGTACCGGGTGGCGGCCCGAGTCGGTGTAGACTCACCCGGCTCGACTCCCTTCCGAGACTCAGTTGCGGATAGGGTGCGAGCCGTCGTTCATGTCGAAAGCCAGTTGACACAATCGGGGCCTTATCGAATGAGAATCGCCGCTGTACCCGCCGAAGATCCTCTCGAGCTCATTGCCGAGTCCAACCTCCCGGCGTACGGCATGGACCGAAACGACCGGATCGTCTACTGGAACGTCGGAGCCGAGAAGATCCTCGGGTGGAAGCCAGACGAGGTCCTCGGCAAGGCCTGCTACGACGTCCTCGCGGGCCGCGACGTCTTCGGGAACGTCTATTGCGCCCACGATTGCGGCGCCGTCAAGACGGCCGAGGACGGCGAGAACCCGAACCCCTTCATCCTCGACGTCCGCAAGAAGGGCGTCGGCACCGTGAAGATCGTCGTTCGGACGGTCGCGCTCCCCGAGACCGGCCCGCGGTTCTCGTGCCTCATGCACTTCATCGAGGCCGAGGGCGACTCCTCCGAGGGGCTCCTCAAGGCGCTCCGGGAGTCCGTCGCGGAGCCCCCCGAGGCCGGCGCCGCCCGGCCCGGACCCATGGCGGCCCCAGAGCCGGCCATCTCCGTCTCGCCGCTCACGGCGCGGGAGCGCGAGATCGTCCTCCTCCTGTCGAACGGCTACGCGGCCCTGAACATCGCCGCGAAGCTGAACCTCTCGCACGCCACGGTGCGAAACCACATCCAGAACGTCCTCCGCAAGCTCGACGTGCACAGCCAGGTCGAGGCGGTCGCGCTCTCGTTCCGCCGCGGCTGGATTTGACGGCGCCGGCGGAAGAGCCGTGAGTCGCGTTGTCTCCCGGGCCTCCGCGATCCGGATGCTTCGGGACGCCTTCCTCGCACGGACGGACCAGGAGCACTCGATGTGCGACGTGGCGTCGCGCGACGGGATCTTCTGCGGCGGCTTCCGCGCCTGGTCGGACCAGGACCTGCGCAAGCGCTTTTCGACGCTGGAGGCGCGCCGCCCGGGCCTCCCGCGCGTCGCCTTCGAGGAGCTCGCGAACAAGTGGCAGCTCGGCCGGCAGATCGTGCACGGCTCGCCGCTCGCGTGCGACGTTCAGACCAAGGAGCACGGGACCTGCCGGGGCTGGGACGCGTTCTCGAACGCCGACCTCGAACGCTTCTGCGCCGAGGTGCTTGGCGAGACGCTCGTCGTCACCGAGTCCGGCGCCGCCGAGACCTGAACCTCCGGGCGCCGCGCCCGCCCTCAGCCCTGGCGCTCGGCCGTCTTCCAGCCCTGGAGCACCTGCAGGTACCCGGCGCGCGGGAACGCGCGTGGGTCCGCCCGGCGCTCGAGGCTCATGACGCCGCGAATCTCGTCGAGGGATCCGTGCCCGTGCTCCTCGAGCCAGCGCGTAACGCCGGCGTTCACCTCCGTCAGGTGCGAGGCCCCGTGGAGCATGAGGGCCGAGACCATCTGCGTCGCGTCCGCGCCCGCCAGGATGCACTTCAGGACGTCCGCCGCGGTGTGGACGCCGCCGGACGCCGCGAGAGAGACGTCCACGCGGCCCGCGAGCAGCGCGATCCAGTGAAGGCGCGAGAGGAGCTCGGACGAGCTCGAGAGGCGCGGGTCCGGCTTCGGCTCCCCGCCCTCGAGGGGGACGTCGGGCTGGTAGAGCCGGTTGAACAGGACGAGTCCGCTCGCGCCCACCTCCTCGAGCTGCCGCGCCAGCGACGCGATCGAGGAGAAGTACGGGAAGATCTTGACCGCGATCGGGAACGAGACGCTCCGCCGCGCCGCGGCGACGCTTTCGAGGACGCGTCTCTCGGCCGTGGCGCCGCTCGCCCAAAGGTTCGTCGAGATGTGGAAGAGGTTCAGCTCGAGGGCGTCCGCGCCCGCCTGCTCGATGAGCCGCGCGAACGACATCCAGCCTTCGTCGGTCGTGCCGTTCAGCGACGCGATGACGGGGATCCCGACCGCATCCTTGACCGCCCGCACCTGCTGGAGGTAGCGGTCCGGGTGGGTCGGCACGCCCTCGTGGCCGAGCGCCTCGGCCGCGACCTGCTCCTCGAAGAGCGAGGAAAGGACGACGGCGGGCGCGCCGGCGTCCTCGAGCCGCCGGATCGAATCGAGGTCCCCCGTGAGCGGAGACGCGCCGGGGATGACGGGGCCCGCGAGACGCAGGCCGAGGTAGGTCGACGAGAGATCCACTGCTTCGAAGGTAGCGCGAGCGCCGGGGGACGCCATGATGCAGAGGTTTCAGGCGCCTCCCGGTCCCCGAAAGAACCGTTACTTGATGCCCAGATCCGCGAGGACCTTCGGGTTCGTCTCGTCCTGCGCGAGGATCTCGTGGCACGCGTCGCATTCCTGGGAGATCACGCGGCCGCTCGCCGTCTTGTGGCTGCCGTCGTGGCAGCGGAAACAGCCGAGGAAGTCCTCGTGGCCGAGGTGGTTCGGGTGCGTGCCCCACGTCAGCCGCATCTCGGGGAAGACGTTCCGACCGTAGATCCGCTGGACCTCGCGCACGGCGGTTTCGACGGAGGCGCGGCGGGCCTGGTACACGTCGGGGTACTTCGTCCTGTAGAACTCCGTGAGGTCCTTCGCGATGCGGTCGAAGGCGGCCTCGCGCGTCGGATAGTCGACCTTGAGGACCTCGACCGACTTCTTGCGGATGTACGGCAGGTCCGTGCTGAACGCGCCGGCCGCCATCGCCTCGTTCACGGCCCGCTCCGGAAGCTGGTAGGCGTGGGTCGGCCGGTTGTGGCAGTCGATGCAGTCCATCACCCGGGTCTCCGCCTTCGCCCTTTGGGCTTCCGTCAGCTTGATCTCCGTCGACTCGAAGACGACCGACTTTCCGTCGTCATCGAGGTACCTCACGATCGGGATGATCTCGCGGCGGCCGTCCCCGGTGACGTACGAGACGCGGTCCTGGTCGGCGAGGTGGCGTCCGTGGATGCCGACGGCGCCCGAGGCGCGGGTTCCCCCGAGCTTCAGAAGGAGGACCGTCTTGCTGGGCGTGTTCGTCTCGTCCTCGGCGTACTTCGTGATGATCCGGAGCTTGTCGCCCGAGAACTTCTGCGGCCAGTGGCACTGCTCGCAGGTCGCGCGCGCGGGACGCAGCGTGTGGACCGGCGACGGGATCGGGCGCGAGTACGTCCCGAAGACGACCGCGACGACCTGCCGGACGCCGTCGATCTTCGCCTTGACGGCCCACGAGGCGCCGGGACCGATGTGGCAGCTCGTGCACGCGACGCGCGAGTGCGGCGAGTTGAGGTACGCCCCGTACTCGGGGGCCATGACCTTGTGACACGTGAGGCCGCAGAAGCGCGAGGACTCCATGTACTCGGCGCCCATGTAGGCCGAGAACGTCAGGATGATCACGTTGAGCGCCGACAGGAGGGCGACGAGGAAGCCGAACCGCCGGAGGTTCGGGTCCGTGAGGTCGACCATCGGGTAGACCGAGGGCAGTGTCCCGAGCGCCTTCAGGCGGCGCCGCTCGCCCCAGATGCCGGCCGGGATCAGGAGGAGTCCGAGCAGGAAGAAGAACGGCAGGACGAGGATGAAGATGATGCCCGCGTACGGGTGCAACGGCTTCGAGGCGGTCGCCTCGATGATCCAGAATCCCACGAGGGACAGCGCGGAGCCCGTCGTCAGGACGGCGCCGAAAATGGACAGGCGGTTCCGGCCGAGAAACATGATCGGCCGGATCCACCGGGCCGCGAGGCCGGTGGTCTCTGGGGGCATGGGCGTCCTCCTCGGGATCCCGAAATCAGCTCAGGAGAGCGTAGATCGTCAATGATACAAGCAGGAGGCCCACGCAAACGGCGATCGTCCCGATCGTCCGACCGCGCCGGAGCTCGGCGGGCGTCGGCGCCGGCGCGGCGATACCGGCGACCCCGTCCTCGGCGACCAGGCGCTCGTACTCGGCCGGGCGCTCGTGCTTCACCTCGTCGAGCGGCAGGACGCCCGTGAAGATCACCGTGTCCATCGGGAACTTCTCGGGTCTCAGATGCCCGTTGAAGAAGTGGATCGTGAAGATGAAGACGGTCGCGAGCAGGGCTTCCTCGCCGTGGACGAGGAGCGCGACGTTGAACCAGTCGCCCGGCAGGAACCGGGACCAGAACTTCGGAAACCAGAGGACGAACCCCGAGCCGCCGATGATCCCCATGCCCCAGAAGACCGCCCAGTAGTCGAATTTCTCCCAGTACGTGAAACGGTCGAACTGCGGGCGCGGGCCGAGACCGACGAACCACTTGATGTGGCCGAGCATGTCGGCGAGGTCGCGCGGCTGCGGGACCATCGAGCCGGGGCCCCAGAGGATCGTCGTCTCCTTGTCGAGGAACAGTCTCTTCATGATCCGCGACAGATGCACGAGGAACACGAGAACCATGACGATCGCGAAGGAGCGGTGGAGGACGCCGGCGGCCCGGAATCCCCCGACGAGGTTCGAGAGCACCCGGGCCCACTTGCGCTCCGAGAACAGGAGCGGCAGCCCGGTGAACGCGAGCCCGAGAAAGCTCGTCATCAGGAAGATGTGCAGCCGGCGGTCGAGCTCGTCGAACCGCCGGACGTACGCGGCGCCGGCCGGAGCGGCGGTTCCGTTGTCGTTCATCGCGCGTCTCCGTCGCCGCCGCGGCGCTGCGCCTCGCGTCGCGCCTTGACCGACCTCGGGAACCACAGCGCCGTGTGGACCCCGAAGAAGGCGAAGACGCCGATCAGGAGGTATTTCATGAAGAGGGCCGTGAACCAGAGGACTCCGCTGCGGCCCCGGTCGTGCGGGTTCGCATGCGGGTCGTACTTCGCGAATTTCGGCCCGGCGCCCGCGTGGCACTTCTGGCAGGTCGCGAGCCGCTTCGCGGGCCCGACCGACGACCGGGCGTCGCCCGCAGGATGGATGTCGTGGGCCGTGTGGCAGTCCGCGCACGTCGCGACGGCCGCGAACCCGAGCTCGGAGACCTGGCCGTGGTACGTGTCGCGGTAGCTCTTGAGGGACGAATCGTGGCAGCTCCCGCACTGCGCGAGGATCGTGAGCCTTCGCACCTCGGGCGTTCCGGAGATCGCGTGGGCCGAGTGGCAGTCGGAGCAGACCGGGACGCTCTCGTTGCCCTTCGCGAGCTGCTCGCCGTGGATCGATTCCGAGTACTCCTCGAGGATCTTCGAATGGCACGAGCCGCAGGTCGAAGGCACGTGCGCGCGCGCGACCGTGCTCTTCGGGTCGCGCCGCGGGCTCCGGATCTCGTGGTAGCCGTGGCACGTCGCGCAGTTCGGCGCGACCTTGAGACCCGACTTTTCGAGAGCCTTGCCGTGGATGGAGTCGTGGAAGCTGATCGGCTCGCTGCCGTCGGCGCCGCCCGCGCGCGGGAAGATCTTCGGATCGCCGTGGCAGCGCATGCACGTCGCCGGCAGATTGAAGTGGTTCGTCCGGGACGTCGGATCGCTCGACGGCCTGATGTCGTGCTTCCCGTGGCAGTCCGAGCACCAGGCGGCCTTGCTCAGCGGGTCTTTCGCCCGGGCGGCCGCGTGCCAGCTCTTGCCGTAGTCCTCGACCTGCTGCGCGTGGCACGCGGAGCAGTCGGGCTTCGCGAGCTTCTCGGGGTGCGGGAAGTCCGTCGTCTTCGCGAGGTCCGTGTGGCAGTCGACGCACGAGGCGCCCGCGACGCCGTGAACGGAGGCCTCGAAGACCTTCTTGTCGACGAAAAGAGAGGACCCGTCCGCTCTCTTGGCGGCCGGGTCCTCGTGGCAGGTGAGGCAGTCGTCGTTGGACGGGGGCTTCGGGGCCGGGGCCGCGGCTCGCAGCGTGGACGCCGCGAACAGCAAAGCGGCGAGAACGGCTCCGACCCTCATCCGACTATGTTACTTGGACGCAGGATCGCCGGGGTTCGTCCCCTTCTTGAGCTCGTCGCCGTTGGAGACGCCGTCGCCGTCGCTGTCCATCTTCTCGAGCGCGGCAAAGTCGTACTTGCCGTCCTTGCCCTTGACCTTGTTCATGTCGGCGCCGAACTTGTTCACGCCGGCGTCGTCCTTCTTGGGCATCGCCTTCGTGTGGCAGGTGCCGCACTTCATCTTGGAGTCGGGATACTTCGCCAGGAACTGCTTCTGGAGATCCATCGTGGCGAGCGCGGTCCCCGCGACGAGCGCGACGGCCGCGGCCAGGGCGACGGCGCCCAGTCTGGACTTCTTCATTTCACGTCCCTTCATCGAAAAAAGGGGCGGCCCTGTTTCAGGGCCGCCACTTCAGATAGACACCAAGGCGGTCCCCGCGGTAGCTCTGGGACGCCATCATGAAGTCCTGGTAGTTGTCCACGCTCCACTCGACCGCGAGGCCGGCGTGCGCCGTGGCGGTCCAGTCGGCGCGGAAGCCGCCGCGATACATCCGGAACAGGTACGTTCCGTCGTTGTTGAAGCGGCTCCAGAACCCGTCGACCGCGAACTCCTTCCACGTGAAGCCCGCGCCGGCCTGCCAGAGCTCGCCGTCCTCCGCGTTCACGGACGTGAAGACCGTGAAGTCCTGGGGCGCCCGGACGGGGATCGAGCTGTCTGCCTTGAGCTTGGCGTAGCTGCCGCTCAGGCGCAGCCACTTCGTCGGGTTGAGGGTGAGGTCCGCCGTGTAGTTCTGCGAAGTCGCCTTGTACGTGTTGTTCGGACCGGCGTCGTCGTTCTTCTGGTTCATCCAGAAGCCCGAGGCGCCGACCGTGATCCAATTCAGGCCCTTCCACGTGAGGCGTACGCGCTCGCGGTCGC
>DATKLW010000116.1:0-9908 GCA_035542215.1 Thermoanaerobaculia bacterium
CAGGTTGTCGAAGAGCACTTTGTCGCGCACGGCGCCCGGAGGCTCGAAGTTGATGGCCTCGACCTTGATGAGGGCGAAGTAGCGCTCCCCCTCCTTCGGCGGGCGGATCTGGCCGGAGATCGTGTCGCCCGTGCGGAGCCCGAACTTGCGGATCTGCGACGGCGAGACGTAGATGTCGTCCGGGCCCGCGAGGTAGTTGTACTCGGGGGCGCGCAGGAAGCCGAAGCCGTCCGGCAGGACCTCGAGGACGCCCTCGGAAAAGATGAGGCCCAGGCGCTCGGTCTGCGTCTGGAGGATCTTGAAGATCAGCTCCTGCTTGCGGAGCGCGGGCGCGCCCTCGACGTCGAGCTCCTGCGCGATCTTGAGGAGCTGTGGCATCGAGTGGTTGTGGAGCGTGCGGATGTCGAGCATCGGCTCGGCGGGAGTCGCGGCGGCGGGCTGCTCTTCGACGTCGGCGGGGAGATCGCGGGGGTCGATGTCGCGGGCGGCGTAGTCGGCGCCGGGGACCTTGCGTCGGGGCATGGGTTACTCCTTCGGGGAGGGTGCGAGCGCCGCGCGCAGGAGCCGCGCGAGCTCGGGCAGGTTTTCGCCGGTCTCGGACGAGACGGGCAGGAGGGGGCGGTCGGGGGCCGCGAACGCGGCCGTGAGGGAGCGCAGCTGCCGGACGCGCTGCGAGGGCTTGACGGCGTCCCATTTCGTCGCGGCGACGAAAGAGGGAAGAGAAGATTCTCTTAGAAAGAGGGCCATGGAGAGGTCCGAGCTCTGGGGCTCGAGGCGTCCATCGACGAGAAGCAGGGCAGCGGTTGCGCGACCGCCGGGCTCACCCGAAGGCGGCGCGGCGCCGGCCTCCTCGGGCGAGCCGACGAGCAGGGTTTCGATCAACCCTTCGAAGCTCTCTCTCTTTTCTTTCCCCGTCTTTGCATAACCGTACCCCGGGCAATCCACGACGTCGAAGCGGTCGCCGACGCGGTACCAGTAGAGGGCCTGCGTGCGTCCGGGAGTCTGCGAGACACGCGCGACCTTGACGCCGAGGAGCGCGTTCAGGAGGCTGGACTTCCCGACGTTCGACCGCCCGAGCACCGCGAGCGCCGGAAGGGCATTTTTCGGGCACTCGCCCGGACGGTGGGCGGCCAGGACGTGCCGCACCTCCGCTCCCGCGGCGAGCACACCCTTCCCGCCGCCGGGCCGTGAGCCGGCGCGCGACCTCGCGGGTGAGAACGTCGTCGTCATTGGGATGAATCGAATTCCCCGGGGAGGGGAAGAAGAGAAGATTTCTTAAGAGGTAAGAGGGGCAGGAACCCGCCCGCCCGGATAGCTTATCAGAGGACGGGGGACGGCCGCCACGACGCCGCGCGCGCTGTTTGAGAGAAGCGAGTTCGCGCGCGAAGGAGGGGTGGCCGCCTCCCGGCCGAGGATCACTGAGGCGTGGTGGTTCCCGCCTCGGCGGCCACGTCTTTCGGCACCATCGGCGAGGGCGCGCCCTCGAGCGTGAGGCGCACGACCTCATCCACGTCCTCGACGAGGTGGAACTCCATGACGCTCCGGATCTCCTCCGGCAGGTCGTCGAGGTCCTTGTCGTTCTCCTTCGGGAGGACGATCGTCGTGATCCCCGCGCGGTAGGCCGCGAGGAGCTTCTCCTTGATCCCGCCCACGGGCAGGACCTTGCCGCGGAGCGTGATCTCGCCCGTCATCGCGATGTCCTTGCGGACGGGGATCCGCGTGACGGCCGAGAGGATGGACGTCGCCATCGTGATCCCCGCCGAAGGCCCGTCCTTCGGGATCGCGCCCTCGGGGATGTGGACGTGGATGTCCTTCTTCTCGTAGAAGTCGGGCTCGGCGCCGTAGAGCTCGGCGCGCGTCCTGACGTACGAGAGCGCCGCGCGCGCGGACTCCTGCATGACGTCGCCGAGCTGGCCCGTGAGGACGAGGTTGCCCTTGCCGCGCATGAGCGTCGTCTCGATGTGGAGGACGTCGCCGCCGGTCTCGGTCCAGGCGAGACCCGTCGTGAGGCCGATTTCGGCTTTCTCGCCCTTCTTGTTCAGGCGGTACTTGGGCTTGCCGAGGAATCCGGCGAGGTTGTCGGCCGTGACCGTCACGGGCGTCTCGACGTCCTTGCCGATGATCTTGCGGGCGATCTTCCGGCAGACGGACGCGATCTCGCGCTCGAGGCTGCGGACGCCGGCCTCGCGCGTGTACTTCTCGATGAGGCCGTAGAGCGCCCCGTCCTCGAAGACGGCCTGGTCGGGCGTGAGGCCGTTTTCCTTGACCTGCTTCTTGACGAGGAACTGCTTCGCGATCGCGACCTTCTCGTTCGGGGTGTAGCCCGAGAGCGAGATGATCTCCATGCGGTCCTTGAGGGCCGGCGGCACCGGGTGGATCACGTTCGCGGTCGCGATGAACATGACCTTCGAGAGGTCGTACTCCGCGTCGAGATAGTGGTCCACGAAGGAGTGGTTCTGCTCGGGGTCGAGGACCTCGAGGAGCGCCGACGACGGGTCGCCCCGGAAGTCCATCGACATCTTGTCGACCTCGTCGAGGAGGAACACGGGGTTCACGGTCCCCGCTTTCTTCATGAGCTGGATGATCTGGCCCGGGAACGCGCCGATGTAGGTGCGCCGGTGACCGCGGACCTCGGCCTCGTCGCGCACGCCGCCGAGCGAGAGGCGGACGAACTTGCGGTTCAGCGACTTCGCGATCGACTTCGCGAGCGACGTCTTGCCGACGCCGGGGGGACCCGCGAAGCACAGGATCGAGCCCTTCGTCTCCGTCACGAGCTGGCGGACGGCGAGGAACTCGAGGATGCGCTCCTTGACCTTCTCGAGCCCGTAGTGGTCCTCGTTGAGGATCTTCTCGGCGCGCTTGATGTCCTTCATCTCGCGCGTCGCCTTCTTCCAGGGGACCGTCACGAGCCAGTCGATGTAGTTGCGCGAGACGGTCGCCTCGGCGGAGACGTTCGGCATCGCCTCGAGCCTCTTGAGCTCGGCGAGCGCCTTCTCCTTCGTCTCCTTCGGCATCCCGGCCTTCTCGATCTTCCCGCGGAGCTCCTCGATCTCGTCGGACTTGTCGTCCTTCTTGCCGAGCTCCTGGTGGATCGCCTTGATCTTCTCGTTGAGGTAGTACTCCTTCTGGGCCCGCTCCATCTGCTTCTTGACCTTGTTGTTGATCCGGCGATCGATGTTGATCTTCTCGATCTCGATCTCGAGCAGGTCCTGGAGCTTCTGGAGGCGCTCGAGCGGATTCACGGTCTCGAGGAGCGCCTGCTTCTCGGCGGTCGGGATGGAGGACGGGAGGTGCCCCGCGAGCATGTCGCAGAACGCGTCCGCGTCGTCCATCTTGAGCGACGAGAGGAGGCCCTCGAACGCGAGATGGTGCGAGAGCTTCGCGTACTGCTCGAAGACGGCGAGGACCTTCGTGAGGTACGGGCCGACGTCTCCGGCCGCGGCGCCGAGCGTGCGCGGGGCGAGAGGCTCGACCGTGACGCCGAGGTGGCCGGCGCCGGGCGAGAACGAGCGGATCGTTCCACGCGCGACGCCCTCGACCATGACCTTGATGTGGCCGTTCGGGAGCTTGAGCGACTGGACGACCGCGGCGATGACGCCGACCTCGTGGATGTCGCCCGCGGCGGGCTCGTCGATCTTCGGGTCCCTCTGCGCCGCGAGGAAGATCTTCTTCTCGGGCGTCGCGAGCGCCGCCTCGAGCGCGGCGATCGACGAAGCGCGGCCGACGACGAAGGGCGCCATCATCCGCGGGAACACGACCATGTCGCGCAGGGGAACGAGCGGAAGCGTGCGCGGCGCGGTCGCCACTGGCTCGAGGGAGGTGGGTTGAGTCATCGGGACACCGGGACCAATTCAGCCCGCCTTCCGGAGCGAGAGGATCGGTGCGGCGCGGCGGAGGACGGCGTCCTTCGTGATGACGCACTCCTCGATCTCCTCCTCGGAGGGGACGCGGTACATGACGTCCAGCATCAGCTCCTCGAGGATGATCTTGAGGCCGCGCGCGCCCACGTTGCGGACGATCGCCTCGTCCGCGATCGACTCGAGCGCGTCGTCCGTGAACCTCAGGCTCACGTTCTCGAAGTCGAGAAGAGCCTGGTACTGCTTGATGAGGGAGTTCTTCGGCTCTTTGAGGATCGCGACGAGGGAGTCGCGGTCGAGGTCGTGCAGCGTCGCGACGACGGGCACGCGGCCGATGAACTCCGGGATCATCCCGAACTTGATCATGTCCTCGGGATGGACCTTCTCGAGCGTGTCCCCGGCGCGCTTCTCCTTCTTGGAGACGATCTTCGCGCCGAAGCCCATGGACTTCTCGGTCAGCCGGCGGCCGATGATGTCCTCGAGCCCGACGTACGCCCCTCCGCAGATGAAGAGGATGTTCGTCGTGTCGATCTGGATGAACTCCTGGTGCGGGTGCTTGCGGCCGCCCTGCGGGGGCACGTTCGTGATCGTGCCCTCGAGGATCTTCAGGAGCGCCTGCTGCACGCCCTCGCCGGAGACGTCCCGGGTGATGCTGGGGTTCTCGCCCTTTCGCGCGATCTTGTCGATCTCGTCGATGTAGACGATCCCGCGCTCGGTCTTTTCCTTGTCCTGGCCCGCGGCCTGGTAGAGCTTCAGGATGATGTTCTCGACGTCCTCGCCGACGTAGCCGGCCTCGGTGAGCGTCGTCGCGTCCGCGATCGTGAACGGGACCGAAAGCATCTTCGCGAGCGTCTGCGCGAGGAGCGTCTTGCCGGTGCCCGTCGGGCCGATCAGGAGGATGTTCGACTTCTGGAGCTCGACGTCGAGCTTGCGGTTCTTCTCGAAGTAATCGATGCGCTTGTAGTGGTTGTAGACCGCGACCGCGAGCTTCCGCTTCGCCTGCTCCTGGCCGACCACGTACTCGTCGAGGAATTCCTTGATCTCGCGGGGTTTCGGAAGCTTCGTCTCGGGCTTGGCCTGGTCGAGAACCCGGTCCTCCGCGATGATGTCGAGGCAGATGTCCACGCACTCGTCGCAGATGTAGACCGTAGGCCCCGCGATGAGTTTCTTCACGTCCCGCTGCGACTTGTTGCAGAAGCTGCAGCGCAAGACGTCTCCCGTGCCCGTTTTCTTCGTCATCGCGTTACCCGGTCCCCCCTGGAGTCCTGAAACGTCATATTACCGCCACCCGTATACACCGAACAAACGCCGGGCCCGGCGCATTCCCCGGCCTTCCGGGGAGCCTACCCTATGATCCGGCCCGTCCAGGATGATGCAAACGACCCGCATCGCGGCGGCTGCCGCGCTCCTCGCGGCGGCGCTCGCAGCCCCCTGCGCGGACGCCCGGGAAGCGGATCCTCCTCCCCGATTCCGGCTCTTTCCGAATCCCTCGCCCGCGCCGCCGGCGCCGGCCGGTGAAAGCGCGGACGCCGCCCGGAAGGAGCCGCCGAAGAAGAGGTTCTGGCTCGCGGCGGGAGAGCTGGCCGGAATCGAGGCCCTGAGCTGGGGCTTCAACCACTTCGCCGCGGACGAGAGCTACGCGGACATCTCCTGGCGGAGCCTGCAGAACAACCTGCGGGCGGGTTTCACATTCGACACCGACAAGTTCGCGACGAACCAGATCGGCCACGGGTTCGGCGGCGCCTACTACTTCAACGCCGCGCGCTCGAACGGCTTCACGTTCTGGGAGTCGGGCCTCTTCACGATGGTGGGAAGCGCGATCTGGGAGATTGCCGGAGAGACGCAGGGGCCCTCGTGGAACGACCTCATCAACACGACGCTCGGCGGGACCGTGACCGGCGAGTCCACGTACCGGCTGTCGCAGATGCTCCTCGACGACCGCTCCCGGGGCGGCGCGCGCGTCCTCCGCGAGGCCGCCGCGGGCCTCGTCAACCCGGTGCAGCTTCTGACCCGCGTCCTCACGGGCGACGCGTGGACCGTCCGGGCCGAGCGGGGCGTCGCCGTCGAGCCGTCGACCTTCGTCGCCACGCTGGACGCCGGATGGCGCGCCGACGACTCGAGCGGCCGCATGCATCCCGACCAGGGGTTTTTCCGCGCGTCGATCCGCTACGGCGACCCGTTCGACCGCGCCGTCTCGCGCCCGTTCGACGCGTTCGATCTCGACCTCGAGCTGACGTCCCCGAGCACGGACCTCCTCACGCGCGGCGAGGTCCGCGGCCTCCTCGGCGGATGGGACCTCGATCCCGGGTCGAAGGGCTGGCGGCACGTCCTCGGCGTCTTCATGGACTTCGACTACACGAACGACGACACGCACGTCTTCAGCTCGCAGTCGTTCCGGTTCGGGCTCCTCTCGATGCGGCCTCTCGGAAAGGGGACCGAGCTCAGAACCGAGGCGCTCGGCGCCGTCCTTCCCCTCGCCGCGCTCGGGAACGACCATCTCCCGGAATCGGCCGGCCTCGTGGGCCGCGCGTACGACTACGGCCCCGGCGCCGCCGTCACGGCGGCCGCGCGCGTGCGCCGCGACGGGCGCGACCTCGCGACGCTCGCGTATTCGGTCTTCTGGGTCCACACCTCGAACGGGATCGGACGCAACGCGGCCGTCCAGTCGTTCCGGGCCGAAGGGCGGCTTCCCGTCTCCGGGCCGCTCGCCGCCGGCGGCTCGTGGACGTGGGAGAGCCGCCTCACGACGTACGACGACCACCCGACGGTCCGTGCGGACTCCAGCGAGTGGCGCGCGTTCGTTTCCTGGATGTTCCGCTAGGCGGGCTTGAGCTCGTCGCGGCGCCGGATCACGAGGTCGATGAGCCCGTACTCCTTGGCGGCGTCCGGCTCGAAGATGTTGTCGCGGTCCGTGTCCTTCGAGATCTTCTCCACGGGCTGTCCCGTGTGGTGGGCGAGGATCTCGTTCAGGCGCTGCTTCGTCCGGAGCATCTCGCGAGCCTGGATTTCGATGTCCGAGGCCTGGCCCTCGGCGCCGCCGTGCGGCTGGTGGATGAGGACGCGCGCGTTCGGAAGAGCCGCCCGCTTTCCCTTGGCGCCGCCCGCGAGGAGGAGCGCGCCCATCGACGCGGCCTGCCCGAGGCAATACGTCGCGACGTCCGGCTTCACGTACTGCATCGTGTCGTAGATCGCGAGGCCCGCCGACACGGACCCGCCCGGCGAGTTGATGTAGAGCGTGATGTCCTTCTCGGGATTCTCCGCCTCGAGGAAGAGCATCTGCGCGATCACGAGGTTCGCGACGTCGTCGTTGATCGCCGAGCCGAGGAAGATGACGTTGTCCTTGAGCAGGCGCGAGTAGATGTCGTACGCGCGCTCGCCCCGGTTCGTCTGCTCGATGACCATCGGAATCAGCATGACGGGACCTCCAACCCTCGTAGTGTACTCAGCCCGCGACGACGGCCTCGGCGACGAGGAAGTCGACGACGCGGTCGATCCGGAGCTCCTCGCGCACGCCCTCGAGGCGGTCGGCCTTCGCGAGCGCGCCCTTGAGCTCCGTGAAGGACATCCCCATCGCCTGTGCGCGGCGCTTGAGCTCGGCGTCGAGCTCGGTGTCCGTCACGGCGAGACCCTCTTTCTCGCCGATCGCGTCGAGGAGCAGGTATTCCTTCACGCGGCGCTCGGCCGAGGGCCGCGCTTCCTTGCGCATCTCGTTCCAGTCGATCTTCGCGTCCTTGAGGTCGAGACCCTGCCGCGTCATCTGGCGGGCGTATTCCTTGAGCGCCGAGTCGACCTCGGACTCGACCATGGACTCCGGCGCCGCGACCTCGTTGAGAGCGAGAAGGCCGTCGAGCGCGGCGCGGCGCTTCTGCTCGCGGACGGCCTGCTCCTTCTCCTTCACGACCGACTCGGCGATCTTCTCCTTGAGCATCTCGAGAGACGCGCCCTCGGGCGCCTCGCCCTCGCGCGGCGTCAGCGCGAGGCGGGCGAGCTCGTCGTCGAGCGCGGGGAGGACGCGGGTCTTGATCGCGACGAGATGGACCGTGTAGAGGACCGTCTTCCCGGCGAACTCGGAGTCCGAGACGTCGGCGGCGAAGCTCTTCTGGAACGAGACCGTCGCCCCCGCCTCGGCGTTGCGCAGGTGCGCCGACAGCTCGGGCAGCGTGCCCTCGCCGCCGATCTCGACGAGCACCTTCTCGCGCGTGAAGTCCTCGCCGTCGCCGGCGGGGAACGACCCTTTGATGTCGACGAGCGCGAAGTCGCCGTCCTTCACGGGGCGGCCCTCGACGGCGTCGTACGTCGAGTGGCCCTCGCGGATGCGGGCGAGGATGCGGTCCACGTCCTCCGGCGCGACCGCCGTGGAGCCCGCGGGCACCTTGAGGCCGCGATAGTCCTTCGGCTCGATCGACGGCCGGACCTCGAGGTCGATCTTGAACGACAGGGGCGCCTCGAATTCGAACTTGAGGTCGCCGATCCTGGGCTGGCCGAGCGGGACGAGGTTCTTCTCGCGGAGCACGCCCGCGAGGGACTCCTGGATGAGGCGCTCGAGGACCTCGCCCTTGATCTCTTCGGCGAAGCGCTGGCGAATGATGTGCGCGGGCGCTTTGCCGGGGCGAAAGCCCGGGAGACGGGCCTGTTTCGCGAAGGCCTTGACCAGCTTCTCGGTCGCCGCTTTCACGTCTTCGGCGGGGACGTCGAAAGTCAGGACCTTCTTCGTGGGAGATTCGTCGACGAAAGAGGTGAGCATGGTGTCGTCCTTGTCGTTCGTTGGGGAGGCTTGGTGCGGGAGGAGGGACTCGAACCCTCACGGGTCGCCCCACGGGATCCTAAGTCCCGCGCGTCTGCCAATTCCGCCACTCCCGCGCGGCGCGGGACGCCAAATCTAGCACGCGCGCCGGCGCCGGAAGATGAAAGCGATCTCCCGCGCCGCCCGGAGGAGGCGCGCGGTCCCCGAATACGCCGACCCGCCGCCCGGCCGGGCTGCCCGCTCGACCGTCACCGTCGCGATGCGGCGGCCCGAAAGTCCCACGAGCGACGGCAGGAAGGGGTGCGGGACGTCGTGGCGCAGGATCTCCTCCACGAGGGGGCGGCGAAGCGCGAAGAACATCCCCGCGTCGCGCGGGTACCCGGTCAGCTTCTCGCGCAGGATCTTGAAGAGGCGCGACGTCGCGAGCCGTCCCTTTCCCTCGTACCGCCCCGTCCACGCCGCGAGCACCGCGTCGACGCCGGGCGGCGCCGAGAGAAGTGAGGGAACGGCCTCGGGCGGGTCCTGCAGGTCCGCGTCCATCGCGACGACCCATTCGCCGCGCGCGGCGGCAAGGCCGAGCCACACCGCCCGCTGCTGCCCGACGTTCCGGTTCAGCGAGATCCCGCGCGCGCGCGGGTCGCGCGCCGCGATCTCCGCGATGACGGCGCCGGACCCCTCCGGGCACGCGTCGTCCACGAAGATGAGCTCGTACCGCGGAAACGTCCCCGCGAGCGCCCCGGACAGCCGCCGGTGCAGCTCCTCCAGCGTCGGCCGGTTCCGGTGGACCGGCAGGACGACGCTGACGTCCGGCGCCTCCGCGGAGGCGCCGGCGTCCGTCACGGCGTCTCCTTCGGCCGGGCGGCGACGTCCGCGGCGGCCGCAACGGCTTCGACGAGCTCCGCGCGGTCCCGCGCGACTTCGGCGGCGCTCCGCCTTCCGGCGCTTTCGATCGCGGACCTGATCCTCGCAATCCCCGGCGAAGGCTCGTGGCCCGCGGTGTCGCGCCGCCAAGACCTTCGGAGGAAGCTGAAGCCGCACGACAGGCGGACCATCTCGCCGATCAGGAGGCGGCACGGGATCGGCCGCCCGGACTCCGGAAGCGTCAGCCCCGCGAGACCGAACCGCATGGGGAAGAACGGCCGGATCCCGTCGACGAGACCGTCCGCGAGCGCCTCGAAGATCGAGCGCGACCCGCGCTCGATCGACAGGTCGTTCAGGCCGACGTAGACGCGGCTGATCGGGAGGCGGCCCAGCTCCTTCGCACAGCGCACCGCGTCCACGGTCTCGACGAGGATGCCGACCCCGCA